>NZ_JBIAMS010000020.1:0-169683 GCF_042874195.1 Streptomyces sp. NPDC004134
GGGGGGGGGGGCCCCCCCCCCCCCCCCCCCCCCCCCGGGGGCCCCCCCCCCCCGGGGGCCCCCCCCCCCCCCGGGGGGGGGGGCCCGGGGGGGGGGGGGGGGGGGGGGGGGGGGGGGGCCCCCCCCCCCCCCCCCCAGCCGGTGGGGGTGCTACTTCAGGCCGAGGTTCAGGTAGTCGTACTGACCGCTGAACGCCTGCGAGACCACCAGGTTGGTGAGCTTGTCCGAACGCTGGTGCAGGACCTTGAAGTAGGAGAGGGGCACGATGGCCGCCGTCTCCAGCATCTTCTTGTCCACCTCGGCGTACGCCGTGGCACGGGCCGCCTTGTCGGGGTCCGCGATCGAGTCGTCCAGGAGCTTGTTGATCTCCGGGTCGTCCAGGTACGAGATGTTCGTGTTACCGGACTCGCCGAGCGCGCCGCCGTTGGCGATCTGCTGCAGGAAGCCGTAGCCGCTGGGCCAGTCGGAACCCCACTGCATCATGTACAGACCGGCGTTGTTGTCCTCGGTCCACTTGCGGGAGCCCGCGAAGTCGGTGAAGTACTTGCCGCCGGGGAACTTCTGGATCTCGGCGTTGATGCCGACCTTCTTCAGGGCCGCCTGGATCGCGGTGGCGTTGTCGATCTCGTCCTGCCGCTCGGTGCGGGCGGTCAGCACGGTGTCGAACCCGTCGGGCTTGCCGCACTCCTTGAGCGCGGCCTTGGCCTTGTCCACGTCGCCCTTGTTGCCCTCGCTGGCGTACGGGTCGTCGTACGCCTCGTGGCTCGGGACGTCCGGGGGCAGCGCGGTGGTGGCGATGTCGCCCTTGGGCTCGCCGCCGAGCGCGCGCATCGAGGAGTCCTTGTCGACGGCGTACTCCACGGCCTTGCGGCAGTTGACGTCGTCGAACGGCGCGAGCTGGGTGTTCATGGCCAGGTAGGTCAGCCGGCCGCCGGTCGGGTTGTCGAGCATGTTCGACTTGTCCCGCAGCATCTGGGACTGGGTCTGAGCGGTGACGCCGAGGGCGTCGAACATGATGTGGGTCTTGCCGGCCTCGATGTTCTTGTCGATGGTCTCGGGGTTGACCTTGAACCGGACCTCGATCTTGTCCGGGAGCTGCTTGCGGATCGGGTCCGTCTTCGGGTCCCACTGGTCGTTGCGGACCAGGGTGGCGGACTTGTCCAGGTCGAAGCTCTCGAACTTGTACGAGCCGGAGGAGACGATGTTCTTCTGGTAGTCCGAGCCGTTGTCCTTGTCCCGCGGCACCGGCGCCGTCTGGGTCATGGCCACGAGGTAGTCGAACTCCTGGAACGCCTGGTCGAGCTTGAAGACGATCGTGTGGTCGTCGGGGGTCTCGATGGACGAGATGCCCTCTTCGCTCTTGTCCTTGTACGGACCCTTGTAGTCGTCAGGGTTCTGCAGGTACTGGGCGAAGTAGTTCGGGCCGAGGGAGAGCACGTCGCGGGCGTAGTTGCTCCGCTCGACGGCGTACTTGACGTCGCCGGCCGTGATCTCGGTGCCGTCCTCGTACTTGACGCCCTTCTTGATCTTGTAGGTCCAGGTCTTGCCGCCGTCGGTGGCCTCACCGGGGCCCTCGGCGAGGTCCGGGACCGGCTCCGCGGCCTGTGCGCCCGGGCCGGGGGCGTAGGTCATGAGGGAGCGCGCGTACAGGCGGCTGAAGTTCCACACGTAGCCGTAGTACGTGTTGCCCGGGTCCATCGAGTCCGGCACGTCGGCCGACTCGTAGACGAGGGTGCCGCCCTTCTTGTCGGAGGCGTTGAGGACCTTCTCGATCGCCGCGTTCGCGGCGGCGCCGCCGCTCTCGCCGTCGTCGCCGCCGTCGTCGTTGCCGCCACCGCCGCAGGCGGAGACGGTCAGCGCGACCGAGACGGCAACCGCGAGCATGGCGGCTGATTTCGACCTGAGTTTCATGGTGAGGCGTTGCCCCCTGGTTCGGAGTGATGGGACGAGAGCGGGAACGGCGGGTGCCGCGCCCAGGCTGCTTCTTGGGGTCATCGGGGTCACGGGCTCATCGGCGTCATCGGCGGCCCTTGGGATCGAGTGCGTCCCTGAGCCCGTCGCCCAAGAGGTTGAAGGCCAGCACGGACAGGAAGATCGCCACGCCCGGTACGATCATGAACATCGGATCGACCTGGTAGTAGTCGATCGCGCTGCTCAGCATGCCGCCCCAGGATGCCTGCGGCGGCTGGATGCCCACGCCGAGGAAGCTGAGCGCCGCCTCGAAGAGGATGTTGGTCGGGATCAGCAGGGTGGAGTAGACGAGGATCGGCCCCACCAGGTTCGGCAGCAGCTCCCGGAAGAGGATGAAGGGGCCGCGCGCGCCCAGGCTCTTCGCCGCCTCCACGAACTCGCGTTCGCGGAGGCTGAGCGTCTGTCCGCGCACGATGCGGCCGATATACGGCCAACTGAAGAAGCCGATGACGAAGATCAGCACGCCGATGTGCAGCTCCAGGCCCTTCAGCCCGAACGCGCCGCCCTGCAGCGCGGCCGAGATGGAGATGGCGAAGAGCAGCACCGGGAAGGCCAGGAACGTGTCCATGGTCCGGCTGATGATCGTGTCCGCCCACTTGCCGTAGTAGCCGGCGATCACGCCGAGGACGGTGCCGATCACGACGGCGACCATGGTGGCTCCGAAGGCGACGAGCAGCGAGACCCAGGAGCCCTCCAGGATCCGGGTGGCGATGTCGCGGCCGAGCCGCGGCTCGATGCCCAGCGGGTGGTCCCAGCTCATGCCGCCGAACGAGCCGTACGGCGTGGCCAGGGAGGGGTCGACCAGATCCTGGTTGAGCTTGTTGGGGTCGAGCCCGAAGATCGACTGGATCGGCCGGGAGAGCGCGGCGATCAGGATGAGGAACACCACGAGGACGCCGCCGGCCATGGCGACGCGGTCGCGCTTGAGCCGCATCCAGGCGATACGCCCGAGTGAACGGCCCTCGATCCGGCTCTTGTCCACGCCCTCGACGAGAGCTTCCGGCGTCGCCTCGGTGGCGCCGGTCGTCTCGATAGGTGCCGTCATGTTGTGGGGACCCCTCTCGAGCGGCGGCGTCCCGCCGTCGTCTGCCGCGGTAGCGGCTCAATCGCTTCGCTGGTGCAAGTCATGCCGTGGTGCCGTGATCCGTTGTGCCGTAGTGCCTGGTGCCGTTAGTCCGTGATCGTGAAGCTCTGCCGTCGCACAGGGGAACGACAGCTTCCCGCGGGGGGAGTCTTCAATGCGCCTGCGATCACTCGCCAGACCCCAAGGGGAATGGATGCGCAAACGTGATGCGATGCAGTGGATAACCGTTATCCGGACATCCGACCGCCGCTGAGCGGATCTTCACCGGCCCGATATCGGTATACGTACGGATATAACAGGGTCAGACAGGTCGGGGGCTGCTCAGAACTGCGGCGCAGGTCCCGGCTGCCAGCCGGACTGCGGGGCGCCGCCCGCGGAGTGCGGCGGCGGGTAGCCGTAGCCGGCGGGCGGGGCGGCCGGGCCGCCGCCGTAGGCGCCGCGGTCGAAGAACGGCCGGGAGTTCGCCCGCATCCACATCGCCACCGGGTCGTGGTCGTCCGCGAGCGCCACCGTGGAGACCGCCAGGCCCGGGGGCACGGCGGCCACGGACTCCTGCATCATGGACTGCGCCGCGGCGACGGACTGCGCACCCGTGTCGTACAGGTCGATGCCGATGGCGAGGTACGGCTCGCCGAGCGCCGGCTGCACCCAGGCGCGGCAGAGCGTGCGCACGGCGGGGGTCCGGTGGGCGGTCTGGCCCAGCAGGGCGTAGAACTGCGCGACGTCCACGACCGGTTCCGCGATCCGCAGCGGCCCCGCGGGCAGCCGGTCCAGGCCCGTGGCCACCCGGCGCAGGTCGAGCCAGGGGACGCCGACGCCGCCGCCGGCGGCGTGCGGGTCGAGCCAGAGGCCCCAGCGGTCCGGGTAGAGCGCCGCGGCGATCTCCGCCCCGGCGACGGGCTCGTGGGCGCCGGCCCAGCCGCTGGCGGCCAGCTCGCGGTCGGAGCTGAAGCAGGGCGCGTAGGCGTGGCCCTCGACCTGCATGCTGCCGTACTGCGCGTCCGGCGAGTCGGGGCGGCCCTGCCAGAGCAGCATCCACACCTGCCCGGCGGCCAGCGCGGCGAGCAGCGCCTCGTACGCGTCGTACCTGCCGGGAGCCACCTGGCGGACCAACTGGTCCACACCCGCTCCCCGCGCGCTCCCGCTCGCGCCCCCGTTCACCCTGGGCCCCAACCCTTCGTCTCGGCCGCCGCCGCTCCCGGGCACGCGTGTACGCCCGGAAAGGTCATCAAACCAGCTTAGAGCCTGACCCCGTCAGCCGACCCGGATGTAGAACGGCTCGACCTTGGCCCGCATCCAGGTGATCACCGGGTCCACCGCGGCGTCGAGGAAGACCAGTTGGACCTTCCACGGCACCGGCTGCGCACCGAGTGCGCGGCCCAGCGCCTCCACCGTCGCCTGCCTGCTCTCGTCGTACGTGTCCAGCAGCTCGACCCCGATGTAGAGCTGCTCCGCACCGCCCTCGACGCTCGCGAGCCCCCGGCGCGCGCTGCGTACCACCCCGATCCGCTCGAACTCCTCCCGCGCGACGGACAGGAAGTCCACCGGGTCGTCCTGCCAGTCCGGCGTGAACAGCCGCACCCGGCCGCCGCGCACCTCCCCCGGCAGCCGCGGCGCCCCGCGGTCCCGGCACAGCTCCGCGACCGCCGCCGGCGGCAGCGGCACGCCGACCGTGCCGCCGGGGTTGACCGCGATGCCGACCTGCGGCGGCAGCCCGCGGGCGAACTCGCGGGCGGGCGCGACGGTGAACGACATGTGGGAGCCGGTGACCCGCAGGAACTCCTCCTGCGAGGAGAACACCGGCACGTACGGTGCGCCGCCTATCTCGGTCGTCGGCAGGGGTAGCGTGGGGCTGTCCGGCCCGCCGCCCTCCGGCAGCGGCACCCACAGGCTGCTGCGGCCCAGCACCTCCAGCAGCCGCGGGGCGGCCTGCGGGTTGCCGAGCGAGGCGGCGAGCACCTCCTCCAGCTCGTTGCCGGGGAAGCCGCCCGTGGCGGGGGGCTGCGGGGAGCGGTAGTCGAAGCTCATCGGGACCAGCCAACTTTCGGGGGATGAACGTCGGCACCCTAACGGCTGCCAGCGCTCGCGGGCGAAGGCCGCACCTGCCCACGGTGGAGTCCTCTCACCCTCAGGACCTCGCGACAGGGAGCCCGTTTTCCATGCGTACGAACCGAATGGCCGGCCTCGCCGCCACCGTCGTCTCCGCCGTCGCCGGCGGCGCCCTCGTGCTCGGCATGGCCGGGCCCGTCGCCGCCGCCGGGGACGCCGCCGTGGGCGGGCACCGCGGCGGCGGGACCGCGGCGTCCGCCCCGGCCGCCGCCGACGTCGACCCGCCGACGCTGCACCTGCTGGCGCAGCTCGGGCACCTCACCGCCGCCACGGCCCGGACCGTCGAGCAGGTCCAGCAGGCCGTCGCCGACGGCGGCCGGCAGAACCCGCGCACGCTGCCCGACGTGCGGTCGCCCCTGGACGCGGTGGGCGCGGCGGCGGGGGCCAAGGGCAAGGTGAAGTCGATGAAGGCGCGGGAGACGACCGCCCTGGCGCAGGCCGTCGGCTCGCTGCGGGAGGAGCTGGCCGGCCTGGTACGGGCCGGGCGGGCAGGCGACCGGGCGGCGGTGGCCGACCGGGCCACGGTGACCGTGGCGGCGCTGGTACGGGTCCTCGCGGCCACCGCGGTCAGCGGGCTGGTGCCGGCCGGGCAGATGCCGCAGATGCCGCAGAACGCGGCGGCGCCGCCGAGGCTGCCGGCGCAGTCCGGCGCGTAGCGGCCGGGCCGCCGGCCGCCGCCTGCCGGTCCGGTCCGTCCGGCGGTGCGGTGCGGTCCGCCGCCTCGCCGCCCGCGGGCTCAGCCGAAGCTGATCGAGCGCAGCGCCCCCGTCGCCTCCCCGTCCAGCACCAGCACCGAGTCGCACCCCTCCGCCGGCTGCCCGGCGTGCGCCCAGTCCAGCAGCCTCCGGTGCGCCCACCGGTGCCGGGCGAAGGCGTACCGGGACACCGCACGCCCGCGCCGCGACTGCCGCTCCCGCGCCACCTCCGGCGGCACGTCGAGCACCACGACGTGCACCCCGCGCCCGTGCCGCCTGGCCTGCCTGGTCAGCCACCACCGCACCCACGGCAGCGTGCCGCAGTCGTGCACGACGAGGCTGCCGCCCGCGCGGACCGCGAGCCGCAGCCGCGCGTAGTGGTCGACGCGGACTAACGGCCGGTAGAGGGCGTACGGCAGCCGCGTGCCCAGCTTCTGCGCCCAGCGCTCGCGCACGTACTGCGAGTCGATCAGCCGCACCGCGGCCGGCGGCTGCGTGCGGCGCATGAGGGTGCTCTTGCCGCTTCCCGGCAGGCCGGAGATCACGACGATGTCCCCCTCGGGATATCGAAGCCGTTCCCTGGAGGCCGCCTGCTCCACCGTCACGCTGCCTCCCACGCCCCGCACCGCTGCCTCTTGCCGTCCACAAGCCTCGCAACAGCGGCGGGACTCGACAAGGACGCAACGGAAGGTGGCCTCCCACTTCTTCCCCTGTCCCGCGGTCGAGGGCGCGTGCAATGATGGGGCCCGCCAACTGCATACCGGCCGTCAGAACCCGCGCGGGAGAGTCCCGGTGCCTCGTCGCACCGGGCGCCGAAGGAGCAAGTCCTCCCTTGAATCTCTCAGGCACCGTCACCGCGCGGGCGAGGCAGATCTGAAAAGCGGGCGGCGCACTGGAGCACGACCGTGCGCCGGCGCCGCCCCACCCAAGGTGCAAGCCACGCTCCCGCGGGATCGTGGCGAACCTCTCAGGTTCCGATGACAGATGGGGAGGACACGACCACCCCCTGTCCGGGAGCCTGATGATGACCACTGAGAGCCCTGCACCGCGCCGTACCGCGCTCGACGCCACGCACCGCGCCCTCGGCGCCACCATGACCGACTTCGCCGGCTGGGACATGCCGCTGCGCTACGGCAGCGAGCGCGAGGAGCACGTCGCGGTGCGCACCCGCGCCGGCCTCTTCGACCTCTCCCACATGGGCGAGATCGCCGTCACCGGCCCGCAGGCCGCGGCCCTGCTGGACTACGCCCTGGTGGGCCGGCTGTCCGCGGTGCGCCCCGGCCGCGCCCGTTACACGATGATCTGCCGCGAGGACGGCGGCATCCTCGACGACCTGATCGTCTACCGGCTCGCCGACGAGGAGTACATGATCGTCGCGAACGCCGCCAACGCCCAGGTGGTCCTGGACGCCCTCGCCGGGCGGGCCGCCGGCTTCCCGGGCGCCGAGGTGCGCGACGACCGGGAGGCGTACGCCCTGATCGCCGTGCAGGGCCCCAAGTCGCCGGCCGTCCTCGGCCGGGTCACGGACGCGGACCTGGCCGGCCTGAAGTACTACGCGGGCCTGCCGGGCACCGTCGCCGGCGCGGAGGCGCTCATCGCCCGTACCGGCTACACCGGCGAGGACGGCTTCGAGCTGTTCGTCCGCCCCGCGGACGCGGCCGCCGTCTGGGCGGCGCTGACCGCGGCGGGCGCGGACGACGGCCTGGTGCCGTGCGGGCTCTCCTGCCGCGACACCCTGCGCCTGGAGGCCGGCATGCCGCTGTACGGGCACGAGCTGACCACCGCGCTCACGCCCTTCGACGCCGGGCTCGGCCGGGTCGTCAAGCTCGACAAGCCCGGCGGCTTCGTCGGGCGCGAGGCGCTCGAACGGGCCGCCGAGCGGGCCGCGGCCGAGCCGCCGCGGGTGCTGGTCGGCCTGGTCGCCGAGGGCCGGCGGGTGCCGCGCGCGGGGTACGGGGTGGTGGCCGGCGGCCGGCGCATCGGCGAGGTCACCTCCGGCGCCCCCTCCCCCACCCTGGGCAAGCCGATCGCCATGGCGTACGTGGACGCCGCGCACGCGGCACCGGGGCCCTCGGCGGCCACCGGCGTGGGCGTCGACATCCGCGGCAGCCACGAGCCGTACGAGGTCGTCGCCCTGCCCTTCTACAAGCGCGACTGACCGGCTCCGCACCACGCCCGGCCCTTGTCCGCGGCGGCCGCTCGACCGCGCCACCAGCGCCCCTTTACGCCACTCACGTCCCGATCCTGGAGAATCGCCTTATGAACAACCCTGAGCACCTGCGCTACAGCAAGGAACACGAGTGGGTCGCGACCGACGACGGCGTGGCCACCGTGGGCATCACCGCCCACGCCGCGAACGCGCTCGGCGACGTCGTCTTCGTCCAGTTGCCGGACGTGGGCGCCGCGGTCACCGCGGGCGAGCCCTGCGGCGAGCTGGAGTCGACGAAGTCCGTCTCCGACCTCTACGCGCCGGTGACCGGGGAGGTCATCGCGAACAACCAGGACGTCGTGGACGACCCCGCGCTGGTGAACTCCGGTCCGTTCGAGGACGGCTGGCTGTTCCGGGTGCGGGTCTCGGCCGAGGCCGCCGACCTGATGTCCGCCGCCGAGTACACCGCGTTCACCGCGGGCTGAGCTCCGCCGCCGCAGCCCCGCCCGCCCGCGTCCCTCTCTTTCCCCGGAAGGTCCCATGTCCCTTCTGAACGGCTCGCTCCACGAGGTCGACCCCGAGGTCGCCGCCGCCGTGGACGCCGAACTCAAGCGCCAGCAGTCCACCCTCGAAATGATCGCCTCGGAGAACTTCGCCCCGGTCGCCGTGCTGGAGGCACAGGGCTCGGTCCTCACCAACAAGTACGCCGAGGGCTACCCAGGACGCCGCTACTACGGCGGCTGCGAGTACGTCGACGTCGCCGAGGAGCTGGCCCGCGAGCGGGTCAAGGCGCTCTTCGGCGCCGAGGCGGCGAACGTCCAGCCGCACTCGGGCGCGTCGGCGAACGCGGCGGCGATGTTCGCGGTGCTCAAGCCCGGCGACACGATCCTGGGCCTGGACCTGGCCCACGGCGGGCACCTGACCCACGGCATGAAGATCAACTTCTCCGGCAAGCTGTACGACGTCGCCGCCTACCACGTCGACGCCGAGACCGGCCAGGTCGACATGGCCGAGGTCGAGCGGCTGGCCAAGGAGCGGCGGCCGAAGCTGATCATCGCGGGCTGGTCGGCGTACCCCCGGCAGCTCGACTTCGCCGGCTTCCGACGGATCGCCGACGAGGTCGACGCGCTGCTGATGGTCGACATGGCGCACTTCGCCGGTCTCGTCGCCGCGGGCCTGCACCCCAACCCCGTGCCGTACGCGGACATCGTCACCACCACGACGCACAAGACCCTCGGCGGCCCGCGCGGCGGGGTCATCCTCTCCCGCCAGGCCCTCGCCAAGAAGATCAACTCGGCCGTCTTCCCCGGCCAGCAGGGCGGCCCGCTGGAGCACGTGATCGCGGCCAAGGCGGTGTCGTTCAAGATCGCCGCGTCCGGGGAGTTCCGGGAGCGGCAGCAGCGCACGCTGGACGGCGCCCGGATCCTGGCCGAGCGGCTGCTGCGGGACGACGCCCGCGCGGCCGGCGTCTCCGTGCTCTCCGGCGGTACGGACGTCCACCTGGTCCTGGTCGACCTGCGCGCGTCCGAGCTGGACGGCCAGCAGGCCGAGGACCGGCTCCACGAGATCGGCATCACCGTCAACCGCAACGCGGTCCCGGACGACCCCCGCCCGCCCATGGTCACCTCCGGCCTGCGTATCGGCTCGCCCGCGCTGGCCACCCGCGGCTTCACCGCCGCGGACTTCGAGGAGGTCGCCGACGTCATCGCCGAAGCCCTCAAGCCGGGCTTCGACGAGGCGAAGACGGCCACCCTCGCCGCCCGGGTCACCGCCCTGGCGCAGAAGCACCCGCTGTACCCCGGCCTGTAGCCCGTACGGCCCGGGGGGGGGGGGCGCCCCCCCCCCCCGGCCCCCCCGGCCCCCCCCCCCGCCCCCCCCCCCCCCCCCGGCCCCCGGCCCCCCCCCCGCCCCCCGGGGGCCCCCCCCCCCCCCCCGGGCCCCCCCCCCCCCCGGGGGGGGGCCCCCCCGGGCCCCGGGGCCGTACGCGCAACCCGTCACCGCACCACGCACGCGCACGCCCCACGCAAGGACAAGGGAGTCCCGAGTGGCCATCTCCGTCTTCGACCTCTTCTCGATCGGCATCGGCCCGTCGAGCTCGCACACGGTGGGCCCGATGCGGGCATCCCGGATGTTCGCGCGCCGGCTGAAGAACGAGGGCCTGCTGGCCCACACCGCCGCCGTACGCGCCGAACTCTTCGGCTCCCTGGGCGCCACCGGCCACGGCCACGGCACCCCCAAGGCAGTGCTCCTCGGCCTGGAGGGCCACTCGCCGCGCACCGTCGACATCGAGTGGGCCGAGGGCGAGGTGGAGCGCATCCGCAGCACCGGGCGGCTGCACCTGCTGGGCGCCGAGATAGGGCGCGACCACGAGATCCCCTTCGACGTCGCCGCCGACCTCGTGCTGCACCGGCGCCGCTCGCTGCCGTACCACGCGAACGGCATGACGCTGGCCGCGTACGACGCGGACGGCGGGACGCTGCTGGAGAAGACGTACTACTCGGTGGGCGGCGGCTTCGTCGTCGACGAGGAGGCGGTCGGCGAGGACCGGATCAAGCTCGACGACACCGTACTGAAGCACCCGTTCCGTACCGCGGACGAGATGCTGCGCCGCACCCGCGAGACGGGCCTGTCGCTCTCCTCGCTGATGCTGGAGAACGAGCGCGCCTGGCGCACGGAGGCGGAGATCCGCGGCGGGCTGCTGGAGATCTGGCGGGTCATGCGCGAGTGCGTCGCCCGCGGCACCAGCCGCGAGGGCATCCTCCCCGGCGGCCTCAAGGTCCGCCGCCGCGCGGCCGGCGAGGCCCGCCAGCTCCGCGCGGCGGGCGACCCCGCGGCGCACGCGATGGAGTGGGTCACCCTGTACGCGATGGCGGTCAACGAGGAGAACGCCGCCGGCGGCCGCGTCGTCACCGCCCCCACCAACGGCGCGGCGGGCATCATCCCCGCGGTCCTCCACTACGCGGCGGACTTCGTCCCCGGCGCGGACGACGACACCGCGGTCCGCTTCCTCCTGGCGGCGGGCGCGATCGGCATGCTCTTCAAGGAGAACGCCTCCATCTCCGGCGCGGAGGTCGGCTGCCAGGGCGAGGTGGGCTCGGCCTGCTCCATGGCCGCAGGCGGCCTCGCCGAGATCCTCGGCGGCACCCCGGAACAGGTGGAGAACGCCGCGGAGATCGGCATCGAGCACAACCTGGGCCTCACCTGCGACCCGATCGGCGGCCTGGTCCAGATCCCGTGCATCGAGCGCAACGGCATGGCGGCGGTCAAGGCCATCACCGCGGCCCGCATGGCACTGCGCGGCGACGGCCAGCACTTCGTCTCCCTCGACAAGGCCATCAAGACCATGAAGGAGACGGGCGCGGACATGAAGGTCAAGTACAAGGAAACCGCCCGCGGCGGCCTCGCGGTCAACGTGGTGGAGTGCTGAGGGAGTTGGCGAGAAATCCGCACGCCGCACTCGCCAACTGAGCACCCCCCGTCCGCAATCCGGCGGTGACTCCGAAGAAGTCGTTTCCCTTTGGCCAGTTGACGCCTCGCCGTCTCCGCTGGCGAGCGGTTTCCCCCGCTACGGATTCGTGAATTCCCGCCGTACGGACGCGGCACCAGACAGCCCGGAACAAACGGACTTGTCGGATATTCCCTGCCGGACGATACGCCCCATTTGAAGGATTCGCCCCCGATCGCCCCGTGCTCCTGCCCGATCGGACCTCATGTGTCCGGTGACGCGAATCACGTTCGGCCGCGAGCGCCCGCGGGGGGAATTCACAGTTTCCTTATCCCGAAAGCGAGTTGCGGCCCGCTCCGCTTTCCGCGGCGGCACTCACCCGGCCCGGGAGCCGGTCCCGTATTGGCCGGACGAGTTCCGCAGCTTGTCCGGACCGGAAAGACATGCTTAAGTCTCCGCCAGCCGGGTGGACGCCGAATCCTGCCGCCATCCGGAAACCGTTCCCTAATCACACACGGCAGGAGCGGGGGACCCATAGGTAAGTTGCCGGTCCGTATTCAGGACCGGCTTGGGGTGAAGTCGCACCGCGGTGCGGCCGGGCATCTCCAGCCCGAACCCGACAGCTCACCTCGCAGGCGCTGAGGAGAAACACCCATGCCTGCAAAAGGTAAGCATCGCCGTCCCAAGCTGCGCCTGATCAGCCGCGGCCTCACTTTCGCCGGCGTCAGCGGCGTCGCG
Organism: Streptomyces sp. NPDC004134; assembly: GCF_042874195.1. NCBI lineage: Bacteria > Bacillati > Actinomycetota > Actinomycetes > Kitasatosporales > Streptomycetaceae > Streptomyces > Streptomyces sp. NPDC004134. The sequence continues at coordinate 12,192 of NZ_JBIAMS010000020.1, forward strand.
ATCGCCGCCCCGCTGATCGGCGCGTCCTCGGCCTCCGCGGCCGGCTCCGTCCCCGCGGCCGCCCCCCAGACCGGTGTACGCGCCGAGGCCCCCGCCGCGGCGACCGCCGGCGCGGCAGCGGCCACGTACGCCGTGGTCGCCGGAGACTCCCTGGCGAAGATCGCCGACCGGGAATCCGTGCGCGGCGGCTGGAAGAAGCTGTACGAAGACAACCGCGAGGCCGTCGGCGGCAACCCGCACTTCATCCTCCCGGGCCTTGAACTCGTGCTCGGCGCCAAGGCCGACAAGGCCGACAAGGCCGACAAGGCCGAATCCGAGCCGGGCATGAAGACCGCCAGCGCGACCGTCACGAGCTACCCGGACAACCTCGACGGCTGGATCCGGGAGTCCCTCGACATCATGGCCGAGCACGGCATCCCCGGTACTTACGACGGTATTCACCGCAACATCATGCGGGAGTCCGGGGGCGACCCGCAGGCCATCAACAACTGGGACATCAACGCCGTGAACGGCACGCCCTCCAAGGGCCTGCTCCAGGTCATCGCTCCCACCTTCGAGGCGTACCACGTCCCCGGTACCTCGACGGACAGCTACGACCCGGTGGCCAACATCACCGCCGCGTGCAACTACGCGGCCGACCGGTACGGGTCGATCGACAACGTCTACGGGCCGTACTGACGGACCGGAGAGCGCCGGTGTCCCCACCGGCGCTCTCCACGGGCCTGCGGCCCGTCCCGCCGAACGAGGGCGGGCGGCAGACCCGACGGGCCGGGGAATGCCCCGTGCGCCGGCCCCGGTTCAGCGGGTCCGGGCCGGAGGGTGGGAGCGCCAGTCGCCCAGTTCGTCGAGCGTGATGACGTAGTCGTCCTCGTAGACCTTCCTGAGGAACGGCAGCGGGTTGTGCTCGCCGTCGTCGATGAACTCGCCGCTCCAGGTCGTGAACCAGCTCCAGTCCGCCTCGTAGGTCCGCAGCAGGTCCGGGTCGGGGATGGAGCCCGTCTCGGTCATGGCGACGAGCTTCTCGTCGCCGACGAGGTCGACCAGCTTGTCGTACGTACCGCTGGCCGGTCCGTGGTCGCCGATCGGGGGGTAGGTGTCGGCGCTGATGACGTCGACGACGTCGTCGCCGGGATACCAGGCCGGGTCGACGGAGTTCCACACCCAGATGAGGTTGTGCAGCCCGTGGTGGCCGGTCATGCGCTCGTACATCAGCCGCCACAGCTCCTTGGCCGGCCCGGGGCCCTTGGCGCCCCACCAGAACCAGCCGCCCTCGGCCTCGTGCAGCGGGCGCCACAGCACCGGGACGCCCGCGTCCTGCAGCCGCTTCAGCTCTGCCGCGATGGCGTCGATGTCGCGCAGCAGCAGTGCGTACTCCGCGGACTGCGGGTCGGCGAGCGCCGCGGCCACGTCGAAGGTCGTCGCGTCGGTGTAGAAGCCGCGCCACCACTCCTTGCCGGGTTCGTCGATGAGGCCGGCGGGGGCGTTCCAGTGCCAGACGAACGTGGTGATGCCGCCGCGTTCGTCCCAGGCGAGGGCGTTCTCGACCTCGGTGGAGGTGGTGCCGCGCTCGACGCGGCTGGGGGAGTAATCCATCATGTCGTGGCCGGCCACGGCCGGCGCGCGGCCGACGTTCTCCTCCACCCAGCGGACGGAGGCCGCGTCCTGCTGGCCGCTGAGGATGTGTTCGCCGTAGCCCGCGGTGAGGTAGCTGAGCAGCGCCCGGGCCTCCGGGGTGGCCTGCGGGTCGACGGGGACGCCCGAGACCTGGTGCGGCGGGCGGGGCTCGCTCGGGCTGAGGCTGATGGCATCGATCTCGTACCAGCCCCAGTTGTTCACGATCGTGATCGTGTCGGCGCCCTCCCCGAGCAGCACCTTGCCGGCGGCCACGGTGCTGAAGGTGTCGGTGGCGGCGAGCGTGACGTCGCCCGCGCCCTCGCCGTTGAGCTGCAGCGATGCCACCTTCTGACCGTACGGGGCACGGTAGTGGATGGTGAGGTCGTGGAGCCCGGCCGGGCCGTCGGGGACGGTGACGGTGACGGAGTCCTCGGCCGCGTCGAAGCCGGTGACGTAGCCGGTGCCGGAGTGGCCGGGCGCGGAGGACTCGACGACGGTGCCGTTCAGCCGGCCGTCCTCGGCCTCGTAGACGACGGGTTGGGCACGGGCGCCGTTCTGGCCGGCCGCGGCCTCGGGGGCCGTACCGGCGGAGAGGAGGGCCGCGAGGAGCGCGGTCAGGACGAGGAGCGCCAGTGCGGGCGTGCGGCGGAGTAGGTGGATCACCGGGGATCTCCTGCCGGGGTGTGGGGGATACGGGCGGGGGGTGCGTTCCACGGTCGATGGGAGCGCTCCCATCATGCTTCCGTGTAATGGCCACGTCAATGCGGCGGGCGGCGGGCGTCCGTCGCCGCCGGCCCGGGACGGACACCGGCGCGGTGACGCGGGCGATGTCCGTGAGACCTTCGCCGGGGGCCGGTTCGGCGGGCCGGGCCGCCGGATCCGGACCCGTGCCGATTCGACGGCAACCGTTCGACGGCTCTGCGGCCACCGTCCTCGTACGCGCGGGAGAGCGCACCCCTCCCGTGCCCCCCACGACACGAGGCAAGGAGAGTGGCGCGATGAGCCGCAGCAAGCGCACCCCCACCGGACGACCCCGGCGCCGGAGCAGAGCCGTTCGTACCCTGATCGCCGCCCCGCTGCTGGCGGCGCTCGCACTCCTCGGGCATCTGGCGGTGCCCGCGCAGGCCGCGGTGGCGCAGACCTGGCAGTCCTGCGACCAGTGGGGGAACTGGCAGTCGCCCGACGGCTACATCCTCTACAACAACATCTGGGGCTCCGGCGCGGGCAGCCAGTGCATCTCCGCGGAGTCGGCCCACGACTGGACGGTCCACGCGGACCACCCGAACACCGGTGGCATCAAGTCGTACCCCAACGCCAAGTGGATCGTGAACGAGCCGGTGAGCCGGATCGACCGCCTCAGCAGTACGTACGACGTCACCGTGCCGAGCAGCGGCGCGTACAACACCACGTACGACGTGTGGGACACCGCCTACGACTACGAGGTCATGCTCTGGATGAACTGGACCGGGCCGGTGGGACCGCTCGGCCAGTTCCGGACCACCGTCGCGCTCGGCGGCCACACCTGGGACGTCTACAGCGGGAGCAACGGCAGCAACGAGGTCTTCTCCTTCCTCCGGCACGGCGACTCGACCGCCGGCCGGGTGGACCTCCTGGCCGTGCTCCGCTGGCTGAGCGACCAGGGCTGGTGGGGCGACGTGACCGTCGGCGACGTCCAGTTCGGCTACGAGATCACCTCGGCGGCCGGCGGGCTGGACTTCACCACGAACGCCTTCGACGTCACCTCCGGCTGACCGCGCCGGCGCGGCGGCGGGCGCCCCGGCCCGCCGCCGCGCGGCGGGCTGCCGCGGCTCAGCGGAGCACCGCGGCGCGCTCGGCCTCGGTGAGCGGGGGCATGTGGCGGACCGCGACGGCGGCCAGACCGCCCCGGGTGCCCGGGATCAGGTGCTCGACCAGGGCCAGTTCGGCCGGTGCCGGCCGGCCGCCGTTGTAGGGGTTCTCGATCGCCGACAGGCCGGCTTCGGGGGCGGGGAAGGCGTGGGTGGCGAGGGTGCGGCCGCCGTAGCGGATGGTGGCGAAGCTCTCCGCTTCGCGGAGCAGCCGGTAGGCGCGGAAGTAACTCACCTTCTCGCGGGCGCGGAACAGCTCCTTGAGCTCCTGCGCGAGCCGGACGTCCGCACCGCCGCCGTCCAGGACGGCCTCCCGGATCCGGTCGAGGACGGGTGCGCCCGCCCGGTCCAGGAACACCATGATCGACCCGGGCGGGGTCAGCAGGCCCTGGGCGGGATCGCTCGGGACGTAGTCGATGATCTCGATCGGGCTGGTACGAAGCTCGCGCTCCACCAGTTCATCGGCCGCGAGCTGCAACGCCGTTGACCTGTCCATACGCGCGGTCCGTTTCTCCGAGGCACGAGGGTGCCGCAGTGTCGGCTCCCGCGCGCGGCGGCCCCGTCAGGCGCACGACGTACGGGCGGGGAATTCACCCCACCGGCGGCCGTCACCGCCGGGGTTATTCGCTGGAGCCGGGCCGCCGGGCGCTTCTAGAGTGGCCGGACCCGACCGCGTCACGGAGCCGGATCATGCGTGTGCACTATCCCCGTACGCCGCATCTGCCGTGGTCCCCGGGGGCGGCCCCGGACGACGTACGAACCGGTGACCTGGGCGGGCTGCGGGGGCGCGAGGTCGTGGTCACCGAGAAGCTCGACGGGGAGAACACCACCCTCTACGCCGACGGGCTGCACGCCCGGTCCCCGGACTCGGCGCACCATCCGTCGCGGGCATGGGTGAAGGGGCTGCAGGGGCGGATCGGCGGGGAGATACCGCCGGGTTGGCGGGTGTGCGGGGAGAACGTCTTCGCGCGGCACTCCCTCGCGTACGAGGACCTGGAGAGCTGGTTCTACGGCTTCTCGGTCTGGGACGGCGACCGCTGCCTCGGCTGGGACCGTACGGTCCGGTTCTTGCGGCGACTGGGCGTGCCCGTGCCGCCGGTGCTGTGGCGCGGAGTGTTCGACGAGCGGGCGCTGCGCGCGCTGCGGCCGGACACCGCGCGCCAGGAGGGGTACGTCGTACGGGCCGTCGAGGGCTTCGGGCGCGCGGAGTTCGGGGAGCGGATCGCCAAGTGGGTGCGCCGGGGGCACGTGCAGACCGGCACGCACTGGATGCACGCCGCCGTCGTGGAGAACGGGCTGGGGCCGAAGGCCGCGCTGTGGACGGTGCGTTCGGGCGGGACGGCGAGCGTGGCGGCGCTGTCGGCCGCGGTGGGCGTCGCGCCCGGGGACCCGCCCGCCGCCGGGGCCGAGGTCGCGGAAGCGGTCGCCGGGACCGGCGCCGAGGCCGCCGTCGCCGACGTGTCCGCGCGGCTGGACGGGCTCGGCCGCCACGGTGACGCGCGGCTGGCCGGGGTGCTGGCGGTGATGCTGCGCGGCTCGCGCCGGGCGTGGCTCGCGCCGCGGCTCGCGGGGCCGCTGGGCCTGCCCGCCGCGCGGCGGGTCGCCGATCTGACGGGGCTGTTCGCCGCCGTGCAGCGCCCGTACCCGGACGGCGACCGAAGGGCCGGTCTCGTACGCCTCGCGCTCGCCGCCGACCTCGGGGTGCTGCACGCGGTCGCGGGGGCGCTCGCGCGGGACGCGGAGGCGCGCGAGCAGGTGGAGTGGTCGGCGCTGCACGCCGAGGACGCCGGGCTGCTCGGCGCGGCGCCCCTGGCGCCGCTGCGGGCCGGGCTGCGGGAGGCGCTCGCCGGCGTCGGCGCCGATGCCGCGGACAGGTGCTGGGCCGAGGCGCGGGAGGCGTACGCGGCCGGGCGGATCACCACGGCCGCGGAGGCGGTGGCGGCGAGTTGGCGGTGGCGCTCCGGATCGTTCCCCCGGCTGGTCCACCTCGTCGGTCCATCCGGCAGCGGCAAGAGCACGTTCGCCAGGGGCCTCGCCGGGACCGACGCGTACGTCAGCCTGGACGACCTGCGCGAAGCCCGCGGCTCGCGCGCCGACCAGCGGGCCAACGGTGACGTCCTGCGGACCGGTCTGGCACGGCTCGACGCGGCGCTGGCCGGCGGCGGGACCGCGGTGTGGGACGCCACCTCCCTCAACCGGCACCAGCGGGCCGCCGTGCACCGGGTCGCGGAGCGCCGCGACGCCCTGGTCACCCACGTGGTCACGCTGGTCGGCGAGGACGAGCTGGCGCGGCGCAACCGGGAGCGGACGCACCCGGTGCCGCCGGACGTACTCGCCGCCCAGCTCCACCGGTTCACCCCGCCCTACCCGGGCGAGGCGCACCGCACCTGGTACGTCGGGGCCCACGGCGCGGTCGCCGACGTCAGCGGCGCCCTGGCCGGGGCGGCGGACGGAGGCGAGGCGTGATGCGTACGAGCGACGAGATATACCACCGGGTCCGCTGGGACCCGCGGTTCGATCCGGCCAGGTTCGTGCTGGGGATCCACCAGCGCGGCGCGGCCCCCAAGCGGGTCCCGCTGCCCTCCTTCGTCCCCGGCGGCGACATCCCGTGGCACCGGATCGTGTTCGTCGAGGCGGACGGCGAACTGCTCTGGGACCGCACCGCCGGCGTGGACCGTATCGACACCTCGGACGCCGGCAGGAGGCGCAGTCCGCGGCTGCTGCGCGCACCCTTCTTCACCGCCAGGACACCCTTCCGGTGGGAACCGGGGGCCGGTTGGCGCCCCGCGGGCGACCCGCCGCCCGCGGCGGCGGGGAGCGCCGCGCGCGTCCGTGTCCTCACCTGGAACACGCTGTGGGACCGGTACGACAGCGACCGCATCGAGACCGCCCGGCGCCGCCCGCTGCTGCTCGCGTCCCTGGCGGCGGCCGACGCGGACGTCATCGCGCTCCAGGAAGTCGAACCGGACCTGCTCGCGCTGCTGATGCGGGCGCCCTGGGTCCGGGCCGGCTACACCCTGGGGACCGACCCGGGCGGCAAGGACGTCCCCGACTGCGGGCTGCTGCTGCTCAGCCGGCTGCCCGTACGGGAGGCGGGGTGGCACGGGCTCGGCCCTCACAAGGCCGTCACCGCCGTCACCGTGGACACCGGCGGCGCACCGCTCGTCGTGGCCGCGACCCATCTGAGCAGCGACCACTCCGACGACGGCCCCGCCAGGCGGGAGGCCCAACTGGGCAGGATCGCCGAGGGGCTCGGCGGCGTGTCCTGCGACCTCGTCCTGGCCGGTGACTTCAACGACGGCGGCGACGCACCCGCCGCCGCGCTCGGGCTGCGGGACGTCTGGACGGAAGTCCACGGCCCGGCCGACAGGACGCCCACGTTCGACCCGGGCGTCAATCCGCTGGCCGCCGTGTCCTCGCTGTCCGGCCAAGCCTCGCGGCTGGATCGCGTCTTCGTACGTCCCGGGCGGCTGCGCGCGGCGGGGGCCGCCCTGCGGGGCGACTCGCCGGCGGCGGACGGGCTGTACGTCTCCGACCACTACGGCGTGCAGGCGGACATGGAGCCGGCCCCCGCCGAAGCCGCAGCCGAACCCGCCGCCACCGAACCCGCCACCGAAGCCGCCACCGGGCCCGCGGCCCGGCCCGCCGCCACGAGCGAGGCCGAGGACGCCCGGGCGCGCGAGATCCTGCGGCGCGTCTCCGTGGCGCTGGGCGAGGGCGTCGTCCACCTCGCCGGATCGCGGCGCATGGGCTGTGCCCTGGCGGGTGCGGACGTGGATCTGGTCGCGGCGCTGCCCGGCACCGCCGATCCCGCCGCCGCACGCGCCCGGGTGACCGCCGCCCTGCCGGACGCGACCCGGGTGCGGCAGGTGACCGGCGCCCGCGTGCCGGGCCTGCGGCTGCGCACCGACGGTCTGGACGTCGACCTGGTGGTCGTCGCCACCGGAGCCCTCGATCCCGCGGAAGCCGTCGCCCGCCGCGCCGGGCCGGGCGACGCGGCGGCGGTCGCCCTGAGCGCGGTGAGCGACGCGGACGCGGTACGGGCCGCGGTCGCCGGCCGGCACGCCGCCTTCGCCCGGCTCGCCACCGGGGTGAAGGCGTGGGCGAAGGCCCGCGGGCTCGACTCGGCGCCGTTCGGCGGACTGCCGGGCCTGGCCTGGTCGGTGCTGGCGGCCCGTACCGTACGCGAGGCCGCGGACCCGGCCGCGCCGGACCTGCCGGCACAGTTCTTCGGCACCTGGGCCGCCTGGGACTGGCGGAATCCGGTCGCCCTCGGCGCCGCGGCCGCCGGACCGCCGGAGCCGGTGGCCGTCCTCACCCCCACGGAGCCGGTCCGCACCTGCACCGGGCAGGTCACCGCCGGCTTCCGCGACCTGCTGGCCGACGAGTCGTACCGCGCCTGGACCCTCCTGGAGCAGGCGGCGGAGACCGGCGCGGACCCCTGGCCCGCGCTGCTGGCGCCGCCGCCGCTGCACCGGCGGCACGCGGCCTGGGCGGTCCTGACCGTACGCGGCGGCGGCGCCGGGGAGTTCGAGGAGACCCTGGGGCGGGTCAGGGGGCGGCTGCTGGCGCTGCTCACGGCGCTGGCGGAGGCCGGCGCGGCCGACGCGCACGCCTGGCCGCGGCCGTTCGAGACCGGCCCGGCCCTCGCCCGGTACGCGATCGGCCTCGGCCGCACCCCGCCGGGCGCCGCCCGGCTCGCGGAGATCGCCGGCGGATGGAGCGGCGGGCTGCGCGGGGTCGGCGTCGACTGGGCGGCGGGCGGCACCGTACCGGCCCTGCGCTGATCCCGGGCCGCGCTCGCCCGTACCGTGGCCGCTGTGGCCCCCGCGGCTACCGCTTGCGGCCGACGCCGCCCCACTGGTCCACGTCCCGCGGACCGGCGAACGGCGTCGGGTCGGGCCGCCAGGTGGGGATGGGCACCACGCCCGGGTCGATCAGCTCCAGCCCCTCGTAGTACGCCTTGATCTGGTCCGGGGCGCGGAGGCGGTACGGGACGCCGCCGGCGGCCGCGTAGCGGCGGAGCGCCTCGACGTACTCCGGGCTGGTGTCCGTGCCGTCGTACTGCACCAGGAAGCTGCCCGGCGGCAGCCCCGCGAGCAGGCGGGAGACGAGGCCGCGGGCCGTGGTGTGGTCCTCGACGTGGCCGAGGATGCCCAGCAGCATCAGGGCCACCGGGCGGCCGAGGTCGAGGGTGCCTGCGGCCCGGGCGAGGATCGCGCCGGGGTCGTGGACGTCCGCGTCGAGGTACGTCGTGACGCCCTCGGGGGTGCTGGTCAGCAGGGCGCGGGCGTGGGTGAGGACCATGGGGTCGTTGTCGACGTAGACGATGCGCGACTCGGGGGCCACGCGCTGCGCCACCTCGTGGGTGTTGTTCTCCGTGGGCAGCCCGGTGCCGACGTCGAGGAACTGGCGGATGCCGGCCTCCGCCGCCAGCCAGCGCACCGTGCGGATGAGGAACGCGCGGCAGGCGCGGGCCTTCTCCGCCTGCTGCGGGTAGACCGAGAGCACCTCGTCGCCGGCCGCGCGGTCGACCTCGTAGTTGTCCTTGCCGCCGACCCAGTAGTTCCAGACCCGCGCCGAGTGCGGGACGGAGGTGTCGATGGCGCCGGCGAGCCGCGGCGCTTCGTCGTCGCTCACGGCGTCACGGCTTCCTCGCGATGAGGCCCAGGCACGATGCCTCGGCATCGGTGTACAGGGGCGCGGGCGGTTCTTCCGGGGTGTCGGGGGACCAGCGGTTGACGGGCAGGATGCCGGGCGGCAGCAGGTCGAGGCCGAGGGCGTCGACGAGTCCGGCGAGTTCGCTCTCGTCGCGGGCGTGCGCGGGCAGGCCCTGGCGGTGGTAGAGCCGGGCGGCGGCCTCGACCTCCGCGGGGGCGAACTCGGCGGTGATGTGGCTGAGGATGAGGTGGCTGCCGGCGGGCAGTGCGTCCATCAGGGCGCCGACGATGCGCCGCGGGTCGTCCTCGGGGGTGATGAAGTGCATGATCGCCACGAGGTTGACGGCGACGGGCCGGGCGAGGTCGAGGGCCGGGTCGGCGCCGGTCATGCAGGGGTGGCCGAGGATGGTCTCCGGGCGGCGCAGGTCGCCCTGGATGTAGTCGATGCGGCCCGCGGCGGTGGAGTTCATCAGGGCGCGGGCGTGCGCGAGCACCACGGGGTCGTGGTCGGTGTAGAGGATGCGCGCCGCGGGGCGTACGGCCTGGGCTATCTCGTGGACGTTCGGCGAGGTGGGGATGCCGGTGCCGACGTCCAGGAACTGGTCGACGCCGAGGGCGGCCAGCCGCTCGACGGCCAGGTGCATGAAGTGCCGGTTGGCGCGGGCGAACTTGCCCACGCTGGGCCAGACCCCGACGACCCGCTCGGCGGTCTCCCGGTCCGGCGCGTAGTGGTCCTTGCCGCCCAGGTAGTAGTCGTACATCCGGGCGGTCTGCGGCTTGGTGAAATCGATCTCGGGCGGGGTCCAGGACGTCCCGGCCACGGTGCTCAGCCAGGCCGTCTCGCCGCTCTCGGTGGTCACATGCGCTCCGGATTACGCCGTCGGATGATCCGCACTCTGTCACACCCGGTGCGGTTTGTCTCGTACTCCCGTTCCCGTGCGCTCAGTTGGGAACACCGCGGAACGCGCGGGGAGCCGCCGCCCGAAGTCCAGTTGACAAGATGTCCTGACAAACCCCTTGCCCCCGCTCCCGGACTGGCTTAGAAAGGTCGGTCGTGAGCCCTCGTCAAGCAGGGCTCACCACGTACGTCAAGGGGAGGCCATCGGTGACGAACTCGGCGCAGGGGGACAGAACGGAGCCCGCAGGGGCACAGGACGCGGACCGGTCAGGGCCGAGCCGGCGGCTCGTCTCGGCCGCACTGGTGTCCGGCATCGTCGGTACGGCACTGGGCGCGACCGCCCCGTCCGCGTGGGCGGACGACTGGAGCGTGCCGCGCCCGCGCAAGGCGCCGCCGGGACGGCGGGACCGCGCCCACAACGACGTGCTCTTCGTCGGCGCGCACCCGGACGACGAGTGCGGCAACCTCGCGACCTTCGGGCAGTGGCGGGAGCAGCACGGGCTGAGCACCGGCGTGCTCACCGTCACCCGCGGCGAGGGCGGCGGCAACGCGGTCGGCCCGGAGGAGGGCCCGCCGCTCGGCCAGATGCGCGAGGACGAGGAGCGCGAGGCGGTCGGCCTCGCCGGCATCGACAACATCTACTACCTGGACAAGCCCGACTTCTGGTACACCCTGTCCGGCCCGCTGACGGCCGCGATCTGGGACGTGGACGACACGCTGGAGCGCGTCGTCCGGCTGATCCGCGCCACCACGCCCGACACGGTCGTGACGATGGACCCGCGCCCCTTCAACCAGCACGGCGGCCACCAGTTGTCCGCGCGGCTGGCCATCGAGGCGTTCTTCCTCGCCGGCGACCCGCGCGCGTTCCGCTCGCAGATCACCAAGGAGGGCTACCGCCCGCACCGCCCGCGGCTGCTGCTCGCGCAGAACTACGGCTTCGGCAGCCTGCTCGGCCCGGACGCCCCGAAGCAGCGGCGCACGGACCGCGCCAGCGGCCTGCCCGTCTTCGGCGTCTTCACCGGCACCCCCAGCAAGGAGTACGGCACGAGCTGGGCGCAGGTGGAGCGCAACGCCGCCCGCAAGTACGTCACGCAGGGCTGGGCCGCGCGGCCGCCGCAGGTGCCGACCGACCCCGAGCAGTTGGGTTCGGACTGGTACACGGTGCTGGCGGCGAACGGCAAGGCCGTGAAGTCGAAGGTGCGGTCCCAGGGCGAGCTGCGCCCGCTGTACGCGGAGTTCCGCGACTGGACGGAGCGCGTCGGGCTGCCGTGGCTGGCGAACGACACCCAGCCCACGTACCCCGCCGCCCCGGCCACGACGATCCCCGAGGTCGCCACCGCCCCCGTGCTCGACGGGGTGGAGCGTCCCGGCGAGTACCCGGGCCCGGAGCTGCCGCTGGTGCACTGGGAGGGCGAGAAGGTCGGCGCGGAGGACATCTCGGCCACGGCGAAGCTGTCGCGGCACGGTGACGACCTGTACGTGTTCGTCAAGGTCACCGACGACCGCAGGGGCACGGCGCTGGAGGAGAGCGACGCCAAGCGCCACTGGCGTACGGACGCGGTCGAGATCACCCTCGACCCGCGTGGCACCGCCGACGACACCTCGACGACCTTCAAGACGGGCATCTTCCCGTACACCGCGAACGGCGGCGGTGCGGCGGCCGAGCGCGACGGCGACAACCGGCAGGGCCCGGCGGCCACCACGGCGCCCGGGATGCGGGTGGTCTCGGCGGTCTCGGACCCGTACCGGGGCTACACGATCGAGGCGAAGATCGCGCTGGCCGACCTGCCGGCCGCGGCGGACCCGGAGAAGTTCGCGCTCAACGTGCTGGTGTACGACTCGGACACCGACGACAAGACGGGTCAGACCCGGCTTGCGTGGTCGCCGTTCGGCAGCGCCCAGGCCGACCCGTACGTCTGGGGCACCGCGACGCTGGAGGGGTACACCCCGCCGGCGGACCGGCCCACGGAGCCGGCCGAGCCGGAGATCCCGAAGGACGCGGCACGCAGCGAGGACTCGCCGGCATCGGTGGCGCAGTCGCGGCGTACGGGCGTCCCGCTCGCGGTCGGCCCGCGCCCCCGCCGCTGACGCGGCGCACGGGCAACGGCAGACCGGCAGACCGGCAGACCGGCAGAAGGACAAAGGCAGAAACAGCAGGAGGACGGGCCGGCTCCGGCCCGGCCGAAGCCCCCGGCGGGCGCGCGCCCTTGACGCGCGCCCGCCGGGCGTACGCCCCGCGCCCCGCCCGCCCCGGCGGGGCGCGGACCGCACTTCCCGGGCACCCCGGGCGCCCCGTTCGGAGGGGTGCTCCGCCGGTATCGTGAGCCGCATGGTCACGGACACCAAGGACGCTCAGCGCGGCGAGGAAATACTCGCCGTCTTCGACTCCGCATTCGGTGAGCTGCTCGCCGCCGATCCCGCCGCCTTCCGGCTCAAGTTCCGCAAGATGGCGGCCTCGGCGTTCGCCTTCTACCGCGGGACCGCCGCCCTCTACTACCACGACCTGGAGGCCGGCGAGCGCGGCGACCCGTTCCTGACCGAGCAGACCGGCCGGGTCTGGATCCACGGCGATCTGCACGCCGAGAACTTCGGCACCTACATGGACGCCAACGGCCGGCTCGTCTTCAACGTCAACGACTTCGACGAGGCGTTCGTCGGCCCGTTCACCTGGGACGTCAAGCGGCTGGCCGGCTCGCTGGCGCTCATCGGCTACACCAAGGCGCTCAGCGACGGCCAGATCTCCGGCCTCGTCCGCGCCTACGCCGGCGCCTATCGCGAGCGCATCCGCGCCCTCGCCGCCGGCGCCAAGGACGACGAGGTGCCGCCCTTCACCCTCGACACCGCCACAGGACCGCTCCTCGGCGCGCTGCGCACCGCCCGTGCGCACACCCGCTTCGGGCTGCTGGAGTCGATGACGGAGGTACGGGACTTCGAGCGCCGCTTCACCTCCGGCGGCGGCGCCATCGAGCTGGACGCGTCGACCCGCGCCCGGGTGCTCGACGCGTTCGAGGGCTATCTGGAGACGCTGCCCTCCGGCGGCCGGGAGCGGCGCCCGGACGCGTACCGGGTGAAGGACGTGGTGGGCCGCCGGGGCATCGGGATCGGCAGCGCGGGGCTCCCGTCGTACAACATCCTCCTCGAAGGGCACAGCGACGCCCTGGAGAACGACATCGTCATCTACATGAAGCGCGGCCAGACCCCGGCGGTGGCGCGGCACGTCACCGACCCGGCGATCCGCGGCTACTTCCACCACGAGGGGCACCGCACGGTCATCTCGCAGCGCGCGCTGCAGGCCGCCTCCGACCCGTGGCTGGGCTGGACCGAGCTGGACGGGGCGGGGCAGTTGGTCGCGGAGGTGTCTCCGTACGCGGTGGACCTGGACTGGTCGGACATCGACGACCCGGAGCAGGCCGCGGCCGTCGTGGGCGACCTGGGCCGGGCCACCGCCACCATGCACGCGGCGGCGGACGTGGCGGAGAGCGGGCACTCGCTGGTGCCGTTCTCGACGGAGCAGGCGATCGACCAGGCGATCTCGGCGGACGCCGACGGGTTCACCGAGATGCTGGTGGACTTCGCGCACGACTACGGCGTACGGGCGCGGGCGGACCACCAGATCTTCGTCGACCTCTTCCGCAACGGGCGGATCTCCGGCCTCTGAGGGAAGCCCCCGGTTTCCACGACGGCCTCCTGACGGCGGAACACGGCGGCGGCACAGGGCGCGTACGCGGACGGCGTGCGCGCCCTGACGTGTACGCGTCCCCTTGACATCATTATTGGTCTGGACCAACCTGTCCCACGCGCATCCCCGCCAGGCCCCAACACCCCAAGCCGTGGAGGCAGTTGTGGACCGATTCCCGCGCTTCTCCAGACACCGTTCCGGCCGCAGCGCCCCGCTCGCGGCCCTGCTCGCCGCGCTCGCCCTGCTGGCCGGCGCGCTCTCCGGCACCGCCGCAGGGGCCACCGCGCCCGAGGCGGCCGCGGAGCCCAACCTCGTCCGCAACGGCGGCATCGAGGCCGGTCTCGACGGCTGGAGCTGCTCCGCCGGCAGCGGCTCCGCGGTCACCAGCCCGGTGCGCAGCGGTGCGTCCGCCCTGCGGGTCCAGCCGTCGGGCGGCGACCAGGGCCAGTGCACCCAGACCGTGCCCGTGCGCCCCAACTCGCAGTACGCGCTGAGCGGCTGGGTGCAGGGCGCGTACGCCTACCTCGGCGCCCGCGGCACCGGCACCACGGACGTCGCGGACTGGACCCCCGCCGCGAGCACCTGGACCGAGCTGAACACGTCCTTCACCACCGGCCCGAACACCACCTCGGTGACGGTCTACACCCACGGCTGGTACGGCCAGCCCGCGTACCACGCCGACGACCTCACGCTCACCGGACCCGGCGGCGACCCGGGCACCGCCCCCGCCGCCCCCTCGGGGCTCGCGGCCGGCGCCACCACCGCCACCTCCGTCACGCTGTCCTGGGGCGCGGTGAGCGGCGCGACCGGCTACACCGTCTACCGGGACGGCACCCGCGCCACCTCCGTGACCGGCACCTCGGCCACCGTCACGGGGCTGACGCCCAGGACCGCGTACCGCTTCGAGGTGACCGCCACCAACGCCGCCGGCGAGTCCCCCAGGTCCACCGCGGTCAGCGCCACCACCGGCGACGGCGGCGGCAACCCCGGCGGCACCCTGCCCCCGCACGCCCTCGTCGGCTATCTGCACACCAGCTTCGCCAACGGCTCGGGCTACACCCGGCTCGCGGACGTCCCGGCGAGCTGGGACGTCATCAACCTCGCCTTCGGCGAGCCCACCTCGTCGACCTCCGGCGACATCCGCTTCGCGCTCTGCCCGCAGACCGAGTGCCAGAACGTGGAGCCGGTGGCGGACTTCAAGGCGGCGATCAAGGCCAAGCAGGCCGCGGGCAAGAAGGTGCTGCTGTCCATCGGCGGCCAGAACGGGCAGGTCCAGTTGACCAGCACGGCCGCGCGCGACGCCTTCGTCCGGTCGGTCGGCGGCATCATCGACGAGTACGGGCTCGACGGCGTCGACATCGACTTCGAGGGCCACTCGCTCTCGCTCGACAACGGCGACACCGACTTCCGGAACCCCACCACCCCGTCGATCGTCAACCTGATCTCGGCGCTGAAGACGCTCAAGGCGAAGTACGGCGAGCGGTTCGTGCTCACCATGGCGCCGGAGACGTTCTTCGTGCAGATGGGCTACCAGTTCTACGGCACCGGCCAGTGGGGCGGCCAGGACCCGCGCTGCGGCGCGTACCTGCCGGTGATCCACGCGCTGCGCGACTCGCTCACACTGCTGCACGTCCAGGACTACAACTCCGGCCCGATCATGGGCCTGGACAACCAGTACCACACCATGGGCGGCGCCGACTTCCACATCGCGATGACGGACATGCTGCTCACCGGCTTCCCGGTCGCGGGCAACGCCGAGCGGTTCTTCCCCGCGCTGCGGCCCGACCAGGTGGCCATCGGGATGCCGGCCAGCACCCAGGCAGGCAACGGGCACGTGTCGACCGGCGAGGTGAACAAGACGCTGGACTGCCTGACGAAGGGCAGCAACTGCGGCTCGTACCGGACCCACGGCACCTGGCCCGGCATGCGCGGGCTGATGACCTGGTCGATCAACTGGGACCGGTACAACAACTGGGAGTTCAGCAGGAATTTCGACGCCTACTGGCCGTAGGAGGGCCGGAGCCGGAGACGTGCGCCGGCCCCGGGCGGCCGGACGCGCGCCGCGCCCGCCCCGCGGATTCGCGGGGCGGGCGCGGTCGGGCCGCCGGGCACTCGGCCCGCGGGCAGCGGCCCGCCGGTCCCGTGTGGGGCCGGGACCGGGCTCGGCCGGCGGCCGGTTCCGGGCGCGGCCCGGAACCGGGTCCGGCTCAGCCGAAGTTGCGGTCCACGCGGGCGGCTTCGTTCGCGTTCGGGTAGGCGTTGCGGCAGGAGGTGCCGGGGCCGCCGCCGGACATCAGTTCGCTGCACGGGCCGCTGTAGTTGTCCGGCAGGCCGAGGATGTGGCCGGTCTCGTGGGTGACGACGCGCAGCGAGTAGTACTGCTGCGTCTGGCGCAGGTCCAGGAAGACGTAGCCGTGGCCGCGGCCGTCGGTGACGGCGTGGCTGCCGCGCGGGTCGTTGCCCTGGCGGTAGCTGAAGTCGCCGGAGCCGGAGGTCTCGGCCAGCGTGATGTTGTTGGTGGCGTTGTTCCAGATCTGGGTGCTCTGGGATATGTCGCCCTGGTAGTTGGGCGCGCTGGCGTCGTTGTACGTGATGGTGATGGCCTGGTAGCCGGGTTCGGCCGCCTGCTTCTCGCGCGCCTTGTCCCGGATCATCTCGAAGAAGGCCCGGTTCTGCGCCTGCTGTTCCTTGTCGTGCCCGACATACGCCGCGGAGGCGGTGGCCTGCGTCGTCTGCCGGTCGTGGTGGTCGGCCGCGGGTGCCGGGGAGGCGGCCAGGCCGGTCAGCGCCAGGCCGAGGCCCAAGGCGGTCGAGACCAGTCTTCCGGAGAGCTTCATGGGGGTTTCTCCTCACGAACGATTGGTCGGTCGGTCGGTGAGGAGTCTGCGGGCGAAGAGGTGGCCGGGGGCAGATCTCATCCGGTGATAGCGGCGTGCGATCCCACCCCCGCCGGCGCCCGCCGCCGGGGCGGAACGGCGCATAGGTGTAGTGCCCCTGACAAATAATTGCGGCTATGCTCCCCGCGTGGAGCTGGAGTTGAGGCATCTGCGCGCGCTGTGCGCGATCTCCGACGCCGGAAGTGTGCACGGGGCGGCCAGGTGGCTCGGAGTCTCCCAGCCCGCCCTGACGGCCCAGTTGAACCGCATCGAACGGGCCGTGGGCGGCCGGCTGTTCGTACGCGACCGGTCGGGCTGCCGCCCGACCCCGCTCGGCCGCTCCGTGACGGCCCGCGCCCGGCCGATCATCGCCGAGATGTCCACCCTGGTCAGCGAGGCGCGCGAGGAGGCCCGCGCGCTGGAGAGCGGGCCCCGGCTGCGGCTGGGCAGCACCGCGAACCGGGCGGTGGCCGGCTGGCTGTGCCGGCTGCGCGGGCGGTTCCCGGACACGGACGTCTCCATCCGCGTCGACCCGTCGCCGAACTCGCTGCTGCGGATGGTCGCCGAGGGCCAGCTCGACGTCGCGTTCGTGCACGAGGTCACCGGCTGCCCGCTGCGCGTACCCGACGGCGTCGGCCAGCGCACGCTGCTCTGGCGCGAGCCGCAGTTCGTCGCGCTGCCCGCGGCGCACCCCGCGGCCGCGGGCGAGGAGGTGGCGCTCGCCGACCTCTGCGGGCACCCGTGGGTCATCGACCCGCACGTGGACGGCGAGTGGCACGGCATCCGCCGGATGTTCGCCAGCGCCGGTCTCGAGCTGCGGGTCATCCAGGGCGACTATCTGACGGGCGCCGACCTGGTACGGGCCGGGGTCGCGGTCACCCCGTGCCAGCCCACCTCGACGCCGCGCCCCGGCATGGCGATCAGGCCGCTGCGCGGCGACCCGCTGACCGTACGGCTGCTGCTGGCCGCCCGGGCGGCCTCGACCACCGACGGCGAGTTCCACGCCGTCTACAGCGCGCTGGAGGACGCCTACCGCGAGGCGGCCAGGTCCACCGAGACGTATCTGCGCTGGCTGCACCGCAACGACAACCCGCTGCTGCTCACCTGACGCCAGCTGACGCCGGCCCGCCCGCACCCCTCCGTGCCTGGCCGCGGGCGCGCAAGCCGGTTTACTATCCCTTTACCCTGGTGTCGGAGACACTCGACAGGAGACACTTCCGGCACCCCGCCGACGATCACGAAGGAGCAGCGGTCCCGCAATGGGCGAACCTCCCAGTACCAGCCGTGCCACAGCCCGCCGGAGAACGAGCGACGGGGCGGGGGTGGCACGGTGACCGAGATCCTTCTGCTGCTCGCCGCCCTGGCCCTCACCCTGGCCTGCGCGATCTTCGTGGCGGCCGAGTTCTCCCTGACCACCGTCGAGCGCGGCGACCTGGAGCGGGCCGCCGCCGCGGGTGAGCGGGGCGCCGAGGGCGCCCTGAAGGCCGTCCGCCGGCTCACCTTCCAGCTCTCCGGCGCCCAGCTCGGCATCACCGTGACCTCGCTGGTCATCGGCATGCTGGCCGAGCCCTCGCTGGCCACGCTGCTGCGCGGCCCGCTGGAGGCCATGGGCCTGGGCGGCACGGCGCCGCCGGTCGCGACGCTGCTGGGCGTGGCACTGTCCACGGTGGTCCTGATGGTGATCGGCGAGCTGGTGCCGAAGAACTGGGCGATCGCCCGGCCGCTGGCCGTGGCGAAAACCGTGGCCGGGCCGCAGCGCGGCTTCACTGCCGCCTTCGGCCCGTTCATCCGCCATCTGAACAGCACCGCGAACCGCGTCGTGCGCCGCGTCGGTCTCGAGCCCGCCGAGGAGCTGGCCTCGGCCCGTACGCCCGACGAACTGGTCTCGCTGGCCCGGCACTCCGCCGCGGGCGGTGCGCTGGAGCCGGACTCCGCCGAGCTGTTCGTCCGCACCCTGCACCTGCACGAGCTGACCGCGGAGAACGTCATGACGCCCCGCGTCGACGTCAAGGCGCTGGAGTCCGGCGCCACCGCCCTCGACGCCGCGAACCTCGCCCACGCCACCGGGCTGTCCCGCTTCCCCGTCTACGCGCACAGCCTGGACGAGGTCGTCGGCACGGTGCACATCCGCGACGTGCTCGCGCTCGAACCCCGCACCCGGGCCGCGACGCCGGTCACCGAGCTGGCCACCGAGCCGCTGCTGGTGCCCGAGACGCTGCCCGCCGACCGGCTGCTGGAGCAGTTGCGCGAGCGGCGCACGATGGCCGTGGTCATCGACGAGTACGGCGGCACCGCGGGCGTGGCCACCATGGAGGACATCGTGGAGGAGGTCGTCGGCGAGGTACGCGACGAGCACGACCCGGTCGAGCTGCCCGACCTGCAGCCGGCGGGCGTCGGCGCGGACGGCAGGCCCACCTGGGACGCCGACGGCAGCGTCCGCCTTGACCAGCTCGCGGAGCTGGGCCTGGAGGCCCCAGAGGGGCCGTACGAGACCGTCGCGGGGCTGATCGCCACGCTGCTGGCCCGCATCCCCGCCAAGGGCGACGCGGTGCACCTCGCCGGCTGGCGGCTGGACGTCCTGGCCGTCGAGCACCACCGCGCCGACCGGGTCCGGATCACCGCTCCCGCCGAGGACGCGGCCGCTGCCGCGCCGCCGCGCCGGGCCGCCGCGCCCGACCAGCGCCGGCCCGCGGAGGAGGTGCGCCGGTGACCGCGCTGCAACTGTGGATCGGCGCCCTGACGCTGGTCACGAACGCCTTCTTCGTCGGCGCGGAGTTCGCGATGATCTCCGTGCGGCGCAGCCAGATCGAGCCGCAGGCCCGCCGCGGGCACAAGCGCGCCCGCATCACGCTCTACGGCCTCGAACACCTCTCCGCGATGATGGCCACGGCCCAGCTCGGCATCACCGTCTCCTCGCTGGTGCTGGGCGCGGTCGCGGAACCGGCCATCGCGCACCTGCTGGAGCCCGGCTTCGAGGCGTCGAACGTGCCGTCCGCCGCGGTGCACCCGATCGCGTTCGTGATCGCGCTGACCGTGGCGACGTACCTGCACATGCTCATCGGCGAGATGATCCCGAAGAACATCGCGCTGGCCGCGCCCGTGCCCACGGTGCTGCTGCTGGGCCCCCCGCTGGTCGCGGTGACCCGGGCGCTGCGCCCGGTGGTCTTCGGCATCAACGCCTTCGCGAACGTGCTGCTGAAGCTGCTGCGGGTGGAGCCGAAGGACGAGGTGGCGGCGGTCTTCACCGACGACCAGCTCGCCCGCATGGTCACCGACGCCAGCCAGGCCGGGCTGCTGGAGCCGGCCGACGGCGAGCGGCTGCGGGACGCGCTGGAGCTGGGCACCCGGCCGGTCGGCGAGATCCTGGTGCCCGCGGGCACCATGACGACCGTCGAGGACACCGTCACCCCGGCGCGCCTGGAGCGGCTGGCCGCCGAGGCGGGCTTCTCCCGCTTCCCGGTCACCGACCGGGGCGGCGCGCTGCTGGGCTACCTGCACATCAAGGACACCCTCGGGGTGACGGAGCGGGACGCACCGTTCCCGCGTACGGCGCTGCACCCGATGACGCGGGTGGCCATCGACACCCCGCTGGACGACACGCTGACCGCCCTGCGCGCCGCCGGCAGCCATCTGGCGGCCGTCACCGGCGACCAGGGCCGGGTGCTGGGCTTCGTCACCATGGAGGACGTCCTGTCGGAGCTGGTGGGCCCCGCACCGGCCGCGGCCTGAGCGCTCGCCCGCCGGCCCCGCCCACCGGCTCCCGCCGGGGGTACGGGCCGGCGGGCGGGCGGCGGCGCGCGGGAAAACCCCTCGTGTGCGGGGACCGGCCGCGGTACGGTCGCGCTCTCGGCGACGGCGGGAGGCGGCTCATGCACGGTCCGCCCTCCGGCGCGCCCGCGGACGCCCCCGTACCCCCGGCACCCGGCGTCGAGCTGTTCTGCGACGAGTCCGGCTACGAGGGCGAGAACCTCGTCGGCGGCATCACCGACGTCTTCGCCCACGCCGCTGTGACGGTCCCGGCCGCGGACGCGGCTGACTGCATCCGCGAGCTGCGAAACCGCATCCGCTCCCCCGCCACCGTCTACAAGGCGAACCACCTCCAGCGCGAGAAGCACCGCGGCACGCTGCTGTGGTTCCTCGGCCCCGGCGGGCCGCTCCCCGGCCGCGCCCGCGTGCACCTGACGGAGAAGTCCTTCTTCGCCGTCGCCCGGATCGTGGACCTGCTGGTGTCGGGCACGGACCCGGCGGACGCGGCGGCGATGCTGCGCGGCGCGCACGCGCGCGGCCCCGCGGGCGAGCTGTACCGCGCGGGCCCGCGCCTCTACGGCGGCGAGCGCTGGCGGGCGTTCCTCGCCGCGTTCAACGAGCTGATGTGGATCAACACCCGCCGGGGCGCGGAGACCTCGGCGGACGGCTTCTTCGGGCTGGCCGGCGAGCTGCACCGGGCCGGGGCGCCGGGCGAGGCCGGGCGGCTGCTGGGGCTCGTACGGCAGGCGCGGCCGCGGACCGAGGCGCTGCGTGCCGCGCTCCTCGAAGACCCGCGGACCGTGCCCGCGCTGGACTCGCTGCTGCCGGCGCTGGCCGCCGCGGTCGCGTACTGGGGGCGGGACGGGGCGCCGGTGACGGTCGTGCACGACCGGCAGACGGCGCTGACGGACGAGCGGGTGGCGCGGCTGTACGAGGTGTGCCGGCCGCCCCGGGCGCGGCTGCGCGGGCTGCGCTTCGTCGACGCCGAGACCGATCCGCGGGTGCAGCTCGCCGACTTCCTCGCGGGGATCGCCCGCAAGCGGGCCTCCGACGCACTGGCCGGTCTCGCCGACCCCGAACTCGACGAGCTGCTGCGCCCGTACGTCGCCCCGGACTCGGCGTGGGGCGACGCGCGGAGCTGGGCGCTGCTCGCCCCCGCACCCGCGCCCCGGGCGGGCCTCACCCCGGCGTGAGGGCGCCCGGGCCCGGGGCTCCCGGGTGCGGGCTCAGCGGGGTGTGGCCGCCAGCCGTACGGCAAGGCCGGCGAAGACCGTGCCGCTGAAGATGTTGAGCCCGCGCGCCAGCCGGCGGCTGCGGCGCAGCGCCCGCGACAGCCGGCCGGAGAGCAGGCCGACCGAGCCGTCGACGCAGAAGCCCACGATGACGCCGATGATGCCGAGGAGGAGCAACTGCAGCGGCAGATGGCCGCGGCCGGGGTCCACGAACTGCGGCAGGAACGCGATGTTGAACATGATGACCTTGGGGTTCAGCAGGTTGGTGATCATTCCCTGCCAGAACGCGCGGCGCGGCCGGGGACCGCTGCGCCCGCCGTCGGCGCCGGCCGCCGCGTCGTCCTCGCCGCCGGGCACGGAGCGGTCCCGGAAGGCGCGGATCGCGAGGTAGAGGAGGTAGGCGGCGCCGAGCCAGCGGAGCACGTGGTAGAGCACCGGCAGCGCGCCGAAGAGCGCGGAGAGCCCGAGGGCGGCGGCGCAGGCGTGCACGAGCATGCCGCAGGCCACGCCGGCCGCGGCCATCACGCCCATGCCGGAGCCGCCGCGCCCGCCCATGGCCACGATGAACATCATGTCGGGGCCGGGGGTGATGGAGAGCACGAAGATCGCCACGACGAAGGCGGCGAGGAGGGACAGGTCGACCATGGCGGCGATACTGGCACCGCGCCGCCGTGCCGGGCGACCGAATTCCGGATGCCGGGACGCGCCGCCGCGGGACTGTCGCCCGGCCCTCGTACACCGCCTCCGCGAGTCCTGCGCACCGTCGCGGCATATGCCATCCGCGGTCCCGGACGACCGCGGAACGCTCGCTGAACGCCCGCGTCCGCGGGGCAGCTTCGCCCCCCGTGCCGCAGCCGTCTAATGTGGTCTGCCACGACCACCCCGGACCCCGGTGGGCCGTCGCCGGAGCACGAGCGAACCGCCCATCGCCGGGAGCAAGTCCCGGTGCGCGCCCACGCTCGACCGGGAAGCACTCCCGAGTTCAGCCCACGTGCCCGGATGCGGGCAGCGGGTCGCGCGTGACCTCCGGCGGCACGTCCGGCCGCACATCCGGCCGGCACAGCAGCCGTGAAACGAGGTGACGACCCCATGCCCGAGGAGTCGCGAGAGGAAGGTCTGGCCGCCGCGTTCGTGGACCTGGCCGACACCCTCGACAGCGATTTCGACGTCGAGCAGCACGCGCGCAGGCTAGCGCTGCACTGCGCCGAGTTGGTCGACGTCAGCGCCGCGGGCGTCGTCCTCGCCGCCGACGACGGTGCCGCGCTGACCGCGTCGGCCTCCGACGAGCGCGCGCACGCCCTGGAGGAGGCGGAGGTGGAGTGGGGCGAGGGCCCCGCCGTGGACTGCTTCCGCACCGCGAGACCCATGCCCGCCATCGCGCTCGCGCACGCGCGGGCCCGCGCGGACTGGCCCCGCTTCACCGGCCGGGCGCTGGAGCTGGGCTTCGCCCTCGTCGCCTCCGCGCCGATGCAGGTACGGGGCCAGACGGTCGGCGCACTCACCCTCTTCCGGGACCGGCCCGGCACCCTGCACGCCGCGCAACTGCGGCTGGGCCAGGCGCTCGCCGACGTCGCCACCCTCGGCATCCTGCAGCAGCGCGCGCTGGCCGAACAGACGGCGGTCGCGGCGCAGTTGCAGAACGCCCTCAACTCCCGCATCGTCATCGAGCAGGCCAAGGGCGCGCTCGCCCAGCGCCGGAGCATCGCCGTCGACGAGGCGTTCCGCCTGCTGCGCGGGCACGCCCGCAACAACCGCAGGCCGCTGGCCGACGTGGCCCGCGAGGTGGTCGAGGAAGGGCTCGACCCGGCGCCGCAGGACGGCTGAATCCGGCCCCTGGGACGGCCGGTTCCCGCCGGCCGGCTCCGGTCCTTCGGTCCGGTCCGTCGGCAGGCACGCGCGCCGGGGGGCGCGGGGCCGGCGGGCGGAGACCGGGGACAGCGGAGGCCGGGCGGGACTCAGGACAGGGCGAACGTCGGCGGCACGCTGGGCAGTTCCATCGCGGCGTCCAGGAACCGGTCCTCGCGCGGCGGCAGGAACTGCAGCGTGCTCGCGTGCGCCGGTCCTTCCGCCGTCATCGCCCACATGCACAGCATTGCCGCGGGACGCCCCGCGGGACCGGGCGACGCCTCCAGCGTGGCATAGCGCACCGGCGCCCCCAGCGGCGCCGTCACCAGCACGAAGTGCGCCTCGGGCGGCGCCACCGCGGGCG
Source organism: Streptomyces sp. NPDC004134 (assembly GCF_042874195.1). Lineage (NCBI taxonomy): Bacteria > Bacillati > Actinomycetota > Actinomycetes > Kitasatosporales > Streptomycetaceae > Streptomyces > Streptomyces sp. NPDC004134. The sequence continues at coordinate 35,954 of NZ_JBIAMS010000020.1, forward strand.
GCAGCGTGACGAGGACGGAGTCGTGCCGGACGAGCCGGCCCACCGGCCGTTCGTCCGACTGCTCCCCGGCGGGCAGCCCCGCCCCCGCCTGCCGCCACAGCGCCCGCAGCTCGGCGTCGAGCGAGCCGTCGAGCGCGGCGGCGAGCAGGCGCTCCGGTGCGGTCAGGGCGAAGTCGCGGAGCACGGCGTGGGCGAAGGCGTAGTGCTGGCGTCGGGCATCCGTAGGATTCATACATCAGTTCTATCCGAGCCCACTGACAACGCCCCTCCGCCCGGCGGCCGTTCGCCCGCGCGAACGGCCGAACGGCCGCCCGCCGGCTCAGGGCAGGGTGAGCCCGTACGCCTGGAGTGCGGGGACCACCGGCTGGTAGAAGGTCGTCCCGCCGCTGACGCACGAACCGCCGGACACGATCAGCCCGAGGGCCGTGCCGCCGGAGTAGGCGGGCCCGGCGCCGTCGCCAGGCTCGACGCAGACGTTGGAGCTGAACAGGCCGAAGACCACACCCTCCGGGTAGCTGACGCTGATGTTGAGCGAGAGGACCGTGCCGCAGTGCACGCCCGTGGTCCGGCCGGCGTGGCAGATCTGCCGCCCGACGGAGGGCTGGGCGGCACCGGTGATCTGGATCGCACCGGTACCGGCCGACACCTGGCTGGGGTAGGTGAAGGCGGGGTTGGTGTAGCGGATCAGGGCGAAGTCGCCGCCGGGGAAGTTCACGCTCTCGGTCCTGCCGACCTCCACCGTCCTGGCGGGGTCCACGTACCAGACCGGTCCTGCGGCGTCGGCGCAGCGGCCCTGCATCAGGGCGTAACGCTCCCCGCCGCGGCCCGCGTTGAAGCCGACCGGGCAGGACGGCCCGGTGCTGCTGTAGAGGACGTCGCCGCCGCGGACTGCCTGGGCCTGCGCCCCGGCGGCGGGCGGGGCGAGGGTGGTGAGCACGGCGAGGAGCACGGCGGCCAGAACGGCCGCCACCGGGGTGAGCCTGAGGGGGGCGGGGTGCGGGGTGAGCGGAGCGCGACGTAAGTTCACGGATCCTCCCGTCGTGGGGTCGGCGACCGCATTGTCGCGCAGGGCCGACTGCCCCGTACAGCAGAGCCGTTCGGCCCTATTCGGGTGCGTATCGCCCCGGGCATGCTGGATCCGCCTCGGCGAGCCGTGGCGTGGGGGGTGAGAGCCGATGCGGCGCGGAAGCCCGCGCCGCATCGGCTCGCCTTCGTCTTCGCCGTCCCTCCCGCACGGCCGGCCGCCGCGCGCGCCTCGCCGGCTAGGGTCTGTCGTTTGGATCTTCGCCGGGCTCGCGACGCCTGGCACCGCACCTCGCGGCGTTGTCGTCGGTCGACGACGCTCCGCGTCGACTCCCTCCTCTGCCTTGCGATGCACGGCACCAGCCGCCGCTCCCTGATCCGACAAGATCCAAACGACAGACCCTAGCGCTCGGAGGGCCCCGCGCTCCCCTGCCGCCAGTGCGGCTCCACCCGCGCCCAGTCGCGCTCCCACTCCTCCGCGCGCCTGCGGTCGAGGCGTACGCGCACCACGGTCCTGGACCCGAACGCCAGGCACCCCACCACCCCGGCCGCCCCGCCGGCGGCCACGGCGCTCTGCACGCCGGTGTCGCCCGCGGGCGGCGGCGGGTCGACGGCGTGCCGGCCCGCCGCGTCCGTCCAGATCTCCGCCTCCGCGCCCTTGAGCAGCCCGGCGGACACCGGCGTACGGCCCGTGCGCGCCCGCCCGTCCACGTCCCGCCAGCGGACCTTGGTGGCCACCTCGCCGCCCGACCACGCGTCGCCCCGCAACATCGTCAGCGGCGGCGCGTCCTCCAGCAGCACGGCTGTCGTACGCTGCCGCTCCGCGCTGCGGCTGCTCAACTCCTCGTGGACGGCGGCCGCGGAGGCCCAGGCGGCCGCCGTACCGCCGAGGGCGAACACCGCGAAGGCGCCGAACGTCACCCAGCCCTCCAGCACGTCCGTACGCCGTCTGAAGGGGTTGCGCCGGCTCCACACTCTGCGTACCGGGCGGTCCCCCTCGCACCCCATGCCCGCTCCCGCGGCCATCGGCACCCCCCATCCGCTTCCCTCGCGCCCGGGTAAAGGCTCTCCCACCGACTGTCGCACTTCGGTCCCCGTTCGGCGAGAACCGGGCGGACGCCGGCGCGCGGGTCGTAGCATCCGGGTGCCCGCACCGTGCCGGTCATGGGCCCGTTCGGCCCTACCCCCGGGGCACGGCGGCCAAGGACGATCGAGCCAGCCGAGCAGGACTGAAAGGTGCCCGACGTGACAGTGGAAAGGAAATTCTCGGCGGCCCGGCCCATCAGGGTCTTCCTCGTCGACGACCACGAGGTGGTCCGGCGCGGCCTGCGCGACCTGCTGGAGGCCGAGCCCGGCATCGAAGTGACCGGCGAGGCGGGCACGTTCGCGCAGGCGCTCGCCCGCGGCCCCGCGCTGCGGCCCGACGTCGCCGTACTGGACGTCCGGCTGCCGGACGGCGACGGCATCGGGGTCTGCCGCGAGCTGCGCTCGCGGATGCCCGAGCTGGCGTGCCTGATGCTGACGTCCTTCGACGACGACGACGCGCTGCTGGACGCCATCATGGCGGGGGCCTCGGGGTACGTGCTCAAGCAGATCAAGGGCGGCGACCTGGTCTCCGCGGTACGGACCGTGGCCTCCGGGCAGTCCATGCTCGACCCCGCCACCACCGCCCGGCTGATGACGAACCTGCGCCGTGACGACGTCCCTTCCGCACCGGAGAACGAGGTGCTCGCCGGCCTGTCGCCGCGTGAGCTCGACGTACTGGAGCTGATCGGCGAGGGCCTGACGAACCGGCAGATCGGCCAGCGGCTCTACCTGTCGGAGAAGACCGTCAAGAACCACATCTCGCGGCTGCTCGCCAAGCTCGGCGTGGAGCGCCGCATACAGGCGGCGGTGCTGGCCAGCAAGGCCCACCGCCCGCCGGGCGCGTGACGCCCGCCGTACGCACCCGCCGCGGCCCGCGCGCCGCGCCGCTCACCCCCGGCCGGGGTCCTGCCCGCTCCCGTCCGTGCCGTCCGCGCCGTCCTCCGGCCCGTCCGCCCGCTCCTCCGGGCCGCCCGGCTCCCGCGCCGCCCGGCGGTCCAGCGGCACCCGCCACACCAGGCGCGTACCACCGCCGGCCGGCGGGTCGAGCATCAGCTCGCCGCCGAGCTGCCTGGCCCGCTCCGCGATGTTCGCGAGGCCGCTGCGCCGCCCGCCGGCCGGCAGGCCGCGCCCGTTGTCCGTCACCGTGAGCGCGACCAGGCCCTGCCCGGCGATCACCGTGATCTCGACCGACGACGCGCCCGCGTGCCGGGCGGCGTTGGACAGCGCCTCGCCGAGCACCGCCACGAGGTGGTCGGCCACCGGCGCCGGCACGTCGGTGTCGAGCAGCCCCTCGGTGCGCAGCACCGGCGTGAACCCCAGGGTGGCGACCGAGTCCTTGACCTGGCTGAGCACGCGCAGCCGCAGGCCCTGCGCGGTCGGCCCGTGCTCGTGTCTGCGCAGGCCGAAAATCGTGGTTCTGATGATCTTGATGGTCTCGTCCAGGTCGTCCACCGCGCGCAGCAGCCGCTCGGTGCCCTCCTCGTGGGTCACGAAGCGCACCGCGCTCTGCAGCGTCATGCCGGTGGCGAACAGCCGCTGGATGGCCAGGTCGTGCAGGTCCCTGGCGATGCGGTCGCGGTCCTCGAAGAGCGCGAGCTGCTCGGCGTCCCGGCGCCGCTGGGCCAGCTCCATGGCCACCGCCGCCTGCCCGGCGAAGCCCACCAGGGCGTCGGTCTCCTCCGGGCCGAAGCGCTCGCCGCCCGCCTCCCGGCCGACGAGCAGCACGCCGCGCAGCCCGTCGCTGGTGCCCAGCGGTACGGCGACCGCCGGGCCGATGCCGTTGGCCGGCAGCACGCTGTTCCGTACCCGCGGGTCCTTCGTCACGTCGTCGCTGATCGCCAGCTCGACCCTGGTGAAGGCGGCGCCGGACAGCGTCCCCTTCATCGGCATCGTGCGCCCTTCGAGCACGTCGGCCGCGGTGCCCTGGGCGAGCACGATACGCAGTTCGTCGGCGCCCTCGGCGGGCAGCGCGACGGTGCCGAGGTCGGCCTTGAGGATGCTGCGGGCCCGGTCGAGCATCAGGCCCAGCACCTCTTCCTCCTGGGCGCCGGAGAGCAGGGTGTTGGTCACCTCGCCGCTGGCCTCGATCCAGCGCTGCCGGCGGCGGGCCTCTTCGTACAGCCGGGCGTTCTCGATCGCCACGCCCGCGGCCACGGCGAGCGTCGACAGGACCGCCTCGTCCTCGCCGTCGAACTCCTTGGCGCTGCGCTTCTCGGTGAGGTAGAGATTGCCGAAGACCTCGTCGCGGACCCGGATGGGCACGCCGAGGAAGGAGTGCATCGGCGGGTGGTTGGCCGGGAGGCCGTACGAGGACGGGTGGTCCTGGAGCTCCTGGATGCGCAGCGCCTCGGGGTGCCGGATCAGCTCGCCGAGCACGCCGTGCCCCTGCGGCAGCGGGCCGATCTCCTCGTACTCCTCGACGGAGATCCCCACGGGGATGAACTGCGCCAGCCGCTCGCCGTGTTCGATGACGCCGAGGGCACCGTACTCGGCGTCCACGAGCACCACCGCGGCCTCCACGATCCGCCGCAGCACCTGGCGCAGGTCCAGCTCCCTGCCGACCGTGAGCACCGCCTCCAGCAGGCTGTGCACCCGGTCGCGGGTGCCGCGCACCTCGTCGATGCGCAGTTGCAGCTCGTCCAGGAGCTGGTCGAGCTGGAGGCGGGGCAGGTGCCCGCCGCCGTGTCCGCTTGTCGCCATCGCATCCCCCCACAGGACCCCGGGTGGTCAGACAGCACCTCCCCGCACCACGGTAGCCACGTCGTCACGCTCCGGGAGCCTTTCCCGGTCACCCGAATGCACGATGCGGCGCGGGCCTGCGGAAAGCCTCACGGAGTGTGGACACCGGCGAGGCTCCCGGCCGCCGGGCCCGCGGCGGGGGTCCCGCTCGGCGGGCGGGCGGCCGGGATGCGCCCTTACCGTGGGCATATGGCAGAGAACGAGACCCTGGCCCTGCACGCCGCCGCGCTCGATCAGTTCACCCGGCACGTCCACCAGGTCGGTCCCGACCAGTGGGGTGCGGCCACGCCGTGTACGGAGTGGAGTGTGCGGGATCTCGTCAACCACATGACCGTCGAGCAGTTGTGGGTGCCGCCGCTGCTCTCCGGCGACAGGGTCGAGGGGGTGGGCGACGAATACGAGGGCGACCAGCTCGGCGACGATCCGGTGGAGGTCTGGGACGGCGCCTCCGCCGAGGCCCGCGCCGCCTTCGCGGAACCGCTCGCCCTGGCCCGCAGGGTGCACCTGAGCTACGGGGACAGCTCCGCGGAGTCGTACTGCCTGGAGATGGCCGTGGACGCGATCGTGCACTCCTGGGATCTGGCCCGGGGCATCGAAGCCGACGACGTACTGCCCGCGGAGCTGGCGGAGTTCGCGCTGGCCCAGGTGGAGCCGCAGGCCCGGATGCTGGCGGCCAGCGGGCTCTTCGCCGCCCCGGTGCCGGTGCCGCCGGACGCGGACGCGCAGACGCGGCTGCTGGGGCTGACCGGGCGCCGCGCCTGAGCCGCGGGGCCCTGCGGCGGGGCTACGTGTCCGTGCGCTGCGGGGCGGTGAGGATCGTGCCCTGCGCCACCGCACACAGCTCGGGACCGCGCTCACCGTCCGCGGCGGCCCGGGTGTCCGCGGTGTCCCCGGTGGCCGGCCCCACCGCGTAGATGTCGCAGCGGCAGACGGCCTGGCGCCGGCCCGCGTGCACCACGTACGCCTCGGCCCGCAGGGTGCCGTCCCGCGCCGGGCGCAGGTACTGCACGGAGAAGCCGCCGGTGAGGACCGCGGGGCCGAGGACCGTGCCGGCGGCGAAGGTCAGCGCGTTGTCGGCGGCGTAGGCGAGCAGCCCGCCGTGCGCGTAGCCGAACTGCTGCCGCAGGTCGTCGCGGATGTCCACCTCCAGCGTCGCGGCACCGTCCGCGAACGCGGTGATCCGCGCGCCGAGCAGCCGGCTGAACGGCTGCTCGTCGAGCACCTTCTGCGCGAAGTCGATCCCGAGGTCCGTCATGTGACCCCACGGTAACGGCTGTTGCGCCGCGCCCCTAGCTTGTTCTTTGCCCTGGGCGGTCTGTAGCCGGGCAGGGCGGGCCCATGAAGGCGTCGAGCTCTTCGATGATCTTGCGGAGTTCGCGGGCTCCGCGAGGCGACATTGCCCGGATCACGCCGCCGAGCAGGTCGCGGGCTTCGAGTGGGTTGCCGCAGCAATACCAGTGCACGTTGCCGAACTCGTCGTCGTGCCAGAGCTCGCGCTCCGGGCGATGGACGTAGTCCCGCCAGAGGCGCAGTGCCGCGCTGGTGTCCCCCGGCCGAAGGTAGTTCCGCGTGCGTTCAAGGCGAACGATCTCGGACAGTGCTCGCGGGGAGAGGCGGTCGATGGCCGGCCTCGAGTTCTGTGGCTCATGCCGGTCCGGGATTCCGGCCCGGATGCGTCCTGGCCGTCTACGCGGCATGGACCTTTCGGTTGGTCGTCATGCCGTACATGGTGCCACGATCCCGCAGCGGACCGCTGGACCTGGCTCCCGGCCGTCGCCCACCCGGCTCCGCCTGGCCCGGCCACCCGCACCGGCGACTTCTGGCACACGCCCTAGCCGCGCTCGGGTTCGCGGAGTTCGACCCAGGTGCACTTGCCGCGGGGCAGCAGGTCCACGCCCCAGCGGTCGGCGACCTGGTCGATGAGGAACAGCCCGCGGCCGCTGGTGTCCATGTCGCGTACGGGCATCAGGCACGGCAGCGCGCGCGAGGGGTCGCGCACCTCGATGCGGATCCGGCCGCGCCCCCGCGACATGCGCAGCCCGAACGTGCGCGCCCCGGTGTGCCGTACGGCGTTGCCGACGAGCTCCGAGACCAGCAGCACGGCGTGCTCGGCCAACCCCGGCGACATGCCCCAGTGCCGCACGACGACCGCCTCGGCGAGCCGGCGGGCGGCCCCGGCGGACTCCGGCCGCGACGGCAGCCGCACCTCGCCGACCGCGGGGTTGCCCCAGTGCTCCATCGGTCCCGGCGCGGCGGTGCCCGAAGCACCGTCGGCGGGGGCCGCGGTGGGGAAGCGCCGGTAGGCGGGCGAGGGCAGCGGCCGCAGCAGCTTCCTGCGCGACCGCCGTACGGCGAGGGTCTCCGGATGTGCCGGCTCGTCCCGGTGGAGTTGCTGGATGTCCTCGAGGCCCGCCATGGCCTCATGATGGCGCGGGCGGACGTCTTTGGGAGCATTTCCGCGCCAACAAGTCCTGCGGAAGCCTACATTCCGTGAGCGCTCTCAGGCATATGCCAGAGCTACGTGGCCTCGGCCCCACCCCGCTGAACTGCGTAAACTCCCCGGTGCCCGGCCGCCGCCGGACCCCAAAACGCCCGAATCACCGAAGTCTTGCTTCCGGCGTCCACTACCCCCGGGCGGGGGTAGTGGTCACGGAGCGTCGCCGGGCGCCCGGGGCGGCGGCACCCGCCTGGCGGGCGCCGGCGGGCCGGCTCAGCGGAACTCCGCCTTCCCCGGGCCCTGCTCCACGAAGCTGCGCATCCCGGTCTCCCGGTCCTCGGTCGCGAACAGTCCCGCGAACCAGCTCCGCTCCAGCGCCAGCCCCGTCTCCAGGTCCGTCTCCAGACCGTGGTCCACCGACTCCTTCGCCGCCCGCAGCGCCATGGCGGGCCCCTTGGCGAGCCGCGCCGCCCAGGCGTGCGCCTGCTCGTACACCTCCGCGTCCGGCACCACCCGGTCCACCAGACCGATCGTCAGCGCCTCCGCGGCCTTGACCATCCGGCCGGTGAAGATCATGTCCTTGGCCCGCGAGGGCCCGACCAGCCGGGCGAGCCGCTGCGTGCCGCCCGCGCCCGGGATCAGCCCGAGCAGGATCTCCGGCTGGCCCAGCTTCGCGCCCTCGCCCGCGATCCGGATGTCGGCGCAGAGCGCCAGCTCGCAGCCGCCGCCCAGGGCGTACCCGTTGACCGCGGCGACGACCGGCTTCGGCACCCGCGCCAGCGCCGTGAACGACTCCTGCAGACCGCGGCTCCGCGCGACCATGGCCGCGTGGTCCATCGCCTGCATCTCCTTGATGTCGGCGCCGGCGGCGAAGACCTTCTCGCCGCCCCACACCACCAGGGCGCGCACGTCGTCACGGCCGGCCGCCTCGGCGGCGAGTTCGCGGATACGGTCCTGGACGGCGATGTCCAGGGCGTTCATGGGCGGGCGGTCCAGGCGCAGCGTACCGACGCCCTCGGCGACCTCCAGGTATGCAGTCATGCCACCACACGTTAGCGCTCATTAACGCCGCGGGGCCCGGTGCGCTTGCTCACACACCGGGCCCCGAGTGCCGTCCGTCCGGATCATCCGGCGGCGCGGCGATCGCTCTCGTCCGTCACTGCGGTGCGGTCCACTCCTCCCAGGACATGTTCCAGCCGTTCAGGCCGTTGTCCGGGGCGATGACCTCGTCCTTGGCGTTCTTGACCTCGACCACGTCACCGATGAGGGAGTTGCGGAAGAACCAGGAGCCGGGCGTCGACTTGTCGCCGCCGCCGCGGGCGTCGTACAGGCCGATGCAGCCGTGGCTGGCGTTGGCCGAGCCGAACGTGGCCTGTCCCGACCAGTAGTTGCCGTGGATGAAGGTGCCGGAGGTGGAGAGGCGCTGCGCGTGCGGTACGTCCTTGATGTCGTACTCGCCGCCGAAGCCGACCGTGTCGCCGTCCATCCTGGTGACCTCGAGCTGCTCGGTGATCACCATCTTGCCGTTCCAGGTCGGCGTGGACGGCGCGCCCGTGGTGACCGGGATGGTCTTGATGTTCTTGCCGTTGCGCTCGACCTTCATCTTCTTGCTGTCGGCGTCGACCGTGCTCACCTGGCGGCGGCCGATCTCGAAGCCGACGTCCTTGTGCTGCTCGCCGTAGACGCCGTCCGCGCCCTCGACGCCGTCGAGGCGCAGGCTGAGCGTCACGTCCGTGCCGGGCTCCCAGTACTCCTCGGGGCGGAAGTCCAGCCGCTGGTTGCCGAACCAGTGGCCCTCGATCTCCACGTCGGGGTCGGCGGTGACCTCGATGGCCTCCTCGACCTCCTTCATGTTCGAGATCGGCTGGTTGAAGTTGAGCGACACCGGCATGCCGACGCCGACGGTGCTGCCGTCCTCGGGCGTGAAGTGGCCGATGAAGGTGTTCTCCGGCACGACGGTGGTGAAAGTGGTGTCCTTGGCGGACTCCAGCCCCTCGGAGTCCTGCGCGACGGCGTGCACCTTGTACTTGGTCTGGGTACGCAGGTGGCCGGCCGGCTTCCAGACGGCGCCATCCTTCGAGATCTCGCCCTTGACCTCGGCGCCCTTCTCGTCCGCCACCTTCACGGAGACGAGCTTGCCCTTGTCCGCGGTCACCTTCAGGTCGCCCTGGGTGCCGACCGCGTCGGCGCCGTCCTTCGGCGTGATCTCGACGACGGCCCGCGAGACCTTCTGCTCCTCGCCGCCCGAGCCGGAACCCCCGGAACCGCCCTTGCCCCCGTCGCCGTCCCCGCCGTCGGAGCCGCCGCACGCCGTCACCACGACGAGCACGGCTCCGGTCAGCAGCGCCGACAGGCTGTGCCGGGTACGTCCCCTTCGTATCCGCTCCACCTTCAACGCCGTATTCTCCCCTCGGCCACACCGAGCCAGAAGTCCCCCGCGCGTGGTCCATGCGCGCCTTTGCGTTCAAGGTATCCCCAGCCACGGAGTTGTGACGCCGCACGATTGTCACCGTTCGGTCCCAACTGGTACGCGCTCCAAAGGCGCTTGCCGCGCGGTAATCCGGTGGCGCCCCGGGAGCCGCCGGGTGACACTGCAACCCGATGACCTCCTCTTCCGCCTCTTCCCCGCCCCCGTCCCCCCGCCCACAGGACCCGGCCGGGAGCGCCCGCCCGCCGGAACCCCCCGCGCCGCCGCACGACGGCCCGCCGGAGCTGCCCCGGCGGCCCCTGCGCAGCCGCGAGTTCGGCCTCTTCTTCGTCGCCCGCGGGATCGCCAGGCTCGGCGACATGATGGCGCCCGTCGCGCTCGCCGCCGGGCTGATCATGCACGGCTACGGCGCCGGGGCGGTCGGCCTGGCGATGGCGTCGATGACGGCGTGCTTCGCCGGATTCGTCATCTTCGGCGGGGTGTTCGCTGACCGGTTCAACGCCCGCGCCGTGATGATCGGCGCCGACCTCGCCCGGGTCGGCACGCAGGTGGCGATGGCCGGGCTCTTCCTCTCCGGCGACGTCGTGCTCTGGCAGGTCTGCGCGCTGTCCGCGCTGAACGGCACCGCGGCCGCGATGTTCCAGCCGGGGGTCGCCGGCATCATCCCGCGGATCGCCGACGACGTGCAGGGCGCCAACGCCTCGATCCGTACGGCCGAGTCGGCGATGACGCTCGCCGGCCCCGCCGCGGCGGGCGCGCTGGTCGGCGTCACCTCGCCCGGCGGCGTCTACGCCGCGCACGCCGCGACGTACGCCGTGAGCGCCCTGTGCCTGGCGCTGCTGCGGCTGCCGCCGCGCCCGGCGGACGACGCGCCGCCCCCGCCGCCGCCGAAGGGCGGGCGCGGACGGGCGTTCCTTGCCGATCTGGCGGAGGGCTGGCGCGAGTTCTCGTCCCGCACCTGGATGTGGGCGGTCATCGCGGTGTGGATGGTCTTCATGATCGGCTCCTGGGGCCCGACGGTGCCGCTGGTGGCGGCGGAGGTGGTCGGGGAGTACGGGGCCGGGGCGTACGGCGTCGTCAACTCCGTGATGGGCGCCGGGATGGTCGTCGGCGGGCTGGTCGCGATGCGGCTGCGCCCGGCGCGCCCGCTGCGCGCCGGGGCGATCGCGGCGCTCGGCTTCGGCGCCCAGCCGGCGGCGGTGGGGCTCGGGCTGCCGGTGCCGGCGATCGCCGGGGCGATGGCGGTGGCCGGGGCGGCACTCGCGTTCTGGGGCGTGATGTGGGCGACGAGCGTCCAGACGCAGGTGCCGCCCGCGGCGCTGAGCCGGGTGAACGCCTACGAGATCGCCGGCTCCATCGCCATGCTGCCGGTCGGCAACGCGCTCGCCGGGCCGGCCGCGGGGGCGTTCGGCGCGCACGCGGTGCTGGTGTTCAACGGGGTGCTGGCGGTGCTGACGGCGTGCGCGCTGCTCGCCGTACCGGCGATACGCAACCTGCGCAGGGTGGACCGCGTACGCAAAGATCCCGCCAAAGCAGACACCCGGTGGACGCATGCGCGCATGACCGACAGGTCAGGAGAAGGGAAAACAGGGTGAGCGGTTAGCCTGCCCTTACGTAGGCTCGGGGGCGATGCCTGCAGCCGCCATACGCACCGAAGAGCCCGAGCCCGCCGACTCCCCGACCGCCGCCGGTACCGGCCCCGACCTCGAAGGACCGCCCGCGGGCGGCGAGGAGGACCGCTCCGCGGTGCGCTCGCTGGTGCGGCTGTGGCCGTACGTCCGCCCGGTGCGGGTGCGGCTGTTCTCGGCGGCCGGGGTGGCGATCGTCGCCTCCTGTATCGGGCTCGTGATCCCCCTGGTGCTCAAGTGGCTCGTGGACGGCCCGGTGGCCGACCGCGACTCGGCGGGCGTGTGGCTGGGCGGCCTGCTGATCCTGGCGCTCGGCATCGCCGAGGCGGCGCTGTTCGGCTTCCGCCGCTGGCTGGTGGCTCGCCCGCTGGCCGGCGTGGAGGCGGCCATGCGGGCGAGCCTGTACCGGCACCTGCAGCGGCTTCCGGTCTCCTTCCACGACCGCTGGGCCTCAGGACAACTGCTCTCCCGCGGCACGACGGACCTCCAGCTCATCCGGATGTTCCTGGCCTTCCCGCTGACGTTCCTGGTCGTCAACGGCACGACCATCGCGGTCGGCTGCGCGGTCCTGCTGGCGCAGGAGTGGACGCTCGGCCTCGTGCTGCTGGCGCCGGTGATCCCGCTGGTGGCGCTCTGCTCGGCGTTCGAGCGGCGCTTCTTCGGCGCCGCCCGCCGGGCGCAGGACCAGGTCGGCGACCTGACGACGGTGGTCGAGGAGGCGGTGCTCGGCATCCGCATCGTCAAGGGCTTCGGCCGGCACCGCAGCCAGGCGCAGGCGTTCCGCCGGCTGACCCACGAACTGCGCGGCACCGAACTGCACAAGGCGCGGCTGCTGGCCGGGATCTGGGCGCTGATCATGACGCTGCCGGAGCTGGCGATCGGCGCGGCGCTGGTGCTGGGCACCATGCAGGTCGCGGACGGCGACCTGTCGGCGGGGACGCTGGTGGCGTTCCTGTCGACGGCGATGGCGCTGCGCTGGCCGGTGGAGTCGATCGGGTTCCTGCTGGCGATGTGCAACGAGGCGGCGACCGCGGCAGACCGCTACTTCGAGGTGCTGGACGAGCCGGAGGCGGACGCGGCGGACCGCAAGTCCGCCGCGGCACCTGTGCCGCCTGCCGTTTCCCCCGCCGCCGTGCCCGCGCAGCGCACCGCGCCGCCGCCGGAAGCCGCGGACGGCATCCGCTTCACCGGCGTCGTCTTCCGCCACCCCGACGCCGGCCCCGGCACCGCGCCCGTACTCGACGGCGTCGACCTGCACGTGCGCTCCGGCGAGACCCTCGCCCTCGTCGGCGCCACCGGCTGCGGCAAGACGACCCTCACGGCGCTCGTCCCGCGGCTGTACGACCCGACCGCGGGCCGCATCAGCCTCGACGGCCGCGACATCACCGACCTCCCCCGCGACGAGCTGCGCGCGCTGGTCGCCGTCGCGTTCGAGGAGCCGACGCTCTTCTCCGCGACCGCCGGCGAGAACGTGCTCATGGGCTCGTACGAGGCGGAAGAGCACGATCTGCTGCGGGCGTTGGACGTCGCGCAGGCCGACTTCGTGCACCGGCTGCCGGACGGCCACCGCACGGAAGTCGGCGAGCAGGGCCTCAGCCTCTCCGGCGGCCAGCGGCAGCGCCTCGCGCTGGCGCGGGCGATCGTCGGCCGGCCGCGCTTCCTCGTGCTCGACGATCCGCTCTCCGCGCTCGACGTGCACACCGAGGCGCTGGTCGAAGCCGCGCTGCGGCGGGTGCTGGCGACGACCACGGCGCTGGTGGTCGCGCACCGGCCGTCGACGGTGCTGCTCGCCGACCGGGTGGCGCTGCTGTCCGGCGGCCGGATCGCGGCGGTCGGCACGCACGACGAACTCCTGCACGGCAGCGCGGAGTACCGCGCGCTGATGGCGGGCGTACCGGAGGAGCGGACGGACGGCGCGGCCGGTGCCGCGCACGGCGACGAGGGGGAGCGGCGATGACGGCGACGGTCACCGAGAGACCCGGCGGCGAGGAGCCGGACGACGACCGCCCGCGCCCGCGGACCGACCCGTTCGACCAGGACCTGCTGCCCGCGCCCGAGGGCGCCTCGCGCACCCTGCTGCGCTCGCTGCTCGCGCCGCACCGCCGCCGGGTCGCCGCCGCGACCGTGCTGATCCTGCTCCAGCAGGCCGCGGTGCAAGCAGGTCCGCTGCTGGTCGCGTACGCCATCGACCACGCGGTGCCCGCGCTGCGGCGCGACGACCACGGCCCGCTGATCGCCGTGGGCATCGCGTACGCGGTCTGCGCGGTGGCCTCCGGGCTGCTCCAGCACACCTTCGTACGGGCCGCCGCGCGCATCAACCAGGACGTGCTGCTCGACCTGCGGGGCCGCATCTTCCGCCACGCGCAGGCCCTCGACGTCGACTTCCACGACCGCTACACCTCGGGACGGCTCATCTCCCGCTCCACCAGCGACGTGGAGTCGCTGCGCGAGCTGCTGAGCGAGGGGCTGCAGGAGCTGATCGTCGTGGTGCTCCAGGTCGTGTACATCTCCGCGCTGCTGCTCTGGCTGGACCTGGGTCTCGGCGGGGCGGCGCTGCTGTCGTTCGTGCCGCTGTACCTGCTGATCCGCAACTTCCAGCGGCGTTCGATCAAGATCTACACCAAACGGTCGACGGCGATCGCTCAGGTGATCGTGAAGTTCGTCGAAACGATGAACGGCATCCGGCCGGTCCAGGCGTTCCGCCGGGAGCGCGCGAACGACGAGGACTTCGACCGGCTCAACGGGCACCACGAGCGGGTCAACGGCGACTCCATCCTGGAGATGGCGCGTTACGTGGTCTCCTCCCGGCTGACCGCGAACTTCTTCGTGGCGGCGATCGTGCTGTGGGGCGCGTACCGGGTGGCGGAGGACGACCTCGCGCTGGGGGTGCTGGCCGCGGCGGTGCTGTATCTGCGGCGGCTGTACGACCCGATCGACCGGCTCGGGATGTTCCTCAACTCCTACCAGTCGGCGGCGGCGTCGCTGCAGAAGATCGCCGGGCTGCTGGCGCAGCGGCCTGGGGTGGCGGAGCCGGCGGAGCCGCGGCCGCTGCCGGCGCGGCGGGAGGAGCTGCCGGGCCGGGAGGTGCGCTTCGAGGGGGTCGGCTTCTCGTACCGTACGGGCGGCGAGGTGCTGCCCCGCTTCGACCTGACGGTGCCGGCGGGGCAGACGGTCGCGGTCGTCGGCTCGACGGGGGCGGGGAAGTCGACGCTGGCCAAGCTGCTGGCGCGGTTCTACGACCCGAGCGCGGGCCGGGTGCTGCTGGACGGGGTGGACCTGCGGGAGATCGCGAACGCGGAGCTGCGGCGCGGGGTGGTGATGGTCACGCAGGAGGCGTTCCTGTTCTCGGGCACGGTGGCGGAGAACATCGCGATCGGCCGCCCGGACGCGACCCGCGAGGAGATCGAGGCGGCGGCGAAGGCGCTGGGCGCCCACGCGTTCATCACGGCGCTCCCGGACGGCTACGACACGGACGTACGCAAACGCGGCGGCCGCATCTCGGCGGGCCAGCGCCAGTTGGTCGCGTTCGCCCGCGCGCTGCTGGCGGACCCGGCGGTGGTGATCCTCGACGAGGCCACGTCGTCGCTGGACATCCCGGGCGAACAGGCGGTGCAGGAGGCGATGCAGACGGTCCTGCAGGGTCGCACGGCGGTGGTCATCGCCCACCGCCTGTCGACGGTGGAGATCGCGGACCGGGTCCTGGTGATGTCCGAGGGCCGCATCGTGGAGGACGGCCCGCCCGCCACCCTGATAGCCGACCGCGGCCGCTTCGCGGCCCTCCACCGGGCCTGGCAGGACAGCACGCTCTGACCCCCGGCGGCACGGGCACCTTCGTACGGGCCCCGGCCTAGAGCCCGCGCAGCCAGGCGTCGAGAGCGGCGAAGTCTGCATCGGTGAGCCCCCGCCCGGGGTCGACACGGTGCAGCAGGGCCCGCTCCGGATGGTGATCACCCACCCAGCGGCGGTCGGCTTCGGAGATCTCGTCGTCGACCCAGGCGAACGGGCGGCCGGCCGCCCAGTCGACGAGGAGCGGGGTCTTCCAGTGCAGGCCGCCGGGCTCTTCCCGGTCGTCGTGCTCGGGGATGCCGACCACGGGCAGGTCCGGCAGGCCGAGGAGGGGCGCGACGCTCTCGTTGGCGTCGGCCTGCCAGGTCGTGGCCCAGACGAGTTCGCACGGCAGCGCCGCCAGCCGCGGCCCGTCCGCCGGTTCGACCCGGGTCAGCAGGGGGTTTCCGGTGTCGGGCGTGCGGTGTGCCGTACCGCCGGGTCGGCCGTGCCATGTGGGGCCGAAGGGGATGAGCGGTCCGTCGACGTCGAGGAAGATCAGGGGGCGTACGGAATCGGTCACAGCCGCACGGTAACGGCCGTGGCCGAGGCCCGGATCCGGGGGCCGGGACGGCGGCCGGTGGGAGTGGTGGGGCGCCCCGGGGTCAACGGGTGCGGTGGGGTGCGCGGTTCGATCGGCGGCGGGAGCCGATGACCGTGGGGGTGCACAGCGTGTCTAGTCTGGCACGCTCCGTGACCGGAATGCTATTCTTCGTTTCGGCTTTCACACCATGAAAGTTGACGATTTCCACTCCGGTAACCGCAGCTCAGCGCACGCGTCACTGGACTGGACCATAAAGGGTGGCGGTCCCCCCTTCTCAGGCAGGCGTTCCTATGCGTCACTCTTGTCGTGTACGCATCAGAAATGCCGGTCTGTTCGTACACCAAGCAGCACCCAGCACCGCCTCTCCCCACCCCCACAGAGCACACGAGTGCCAGGAGGCCGCGATGCACCTGCACAAATCACTCACCCACCGCCTCTTCTCCCGCCGCGCCGGCCGCACCCGCGCCGGCGCCGCCGTCGTCCTGGGCGCATCCCTCGCCCTGGTCGCGGGGCTCACCGCCCCGTCGGCCGCGTCCTCACCGGCCGCCGACAGCGACGCCAAGAAGAAGAACCCCGTGCCGCTGGGCCACGCCTACATGGGCATGGGCGTGACCGCGGATCAGTCGTCGCCCGACGTCAGCCCGATGGACCACACCACCGGTGTGCAGGGGATCGACGTCTCGCACTGGCAGGGCAGCATCAACTGGACGTCGGTGCGCAACGCCGGCATCCAGTTCGCCTGGATGAAGGCGACCGAGGGCACCACCTACAAGGACCCCTCGTTCAACACCAACTACCCGGCCGCCTACCGCGCCGGCGTCATCCGCGGCGCCTACCACTTCGCCCGGCCGGACTCCTCCAGCGGCGCGGCCCAGGCCAACTTCTTCGCCTCCAACGGCGGCGCCTGGTCCCGGGACAACCTCACCCTGCCCGGCGTGCTGGACATCGAGAACAACCCCTCGGGCGCGGCCTGCTACGGGCTCTCCCAGACCGCGATGCGCAACTGGATCCTCGACTTCTACAACACGTACAAGGCGCGGACCAGCCGTGACGTCGTCATCTACACCAGCCCGAGCTGGTGGAACAGTTGCACCGGAGGCTGGAACGGCATGGCCTCGCGCAGCCCGCTGTGGGTCGCGCACTGGACCTCCGCGCACAGCCCGTCGATCCCGAACGGCTTCCCCTTCTACACGGTGTGGCAGTACACCAGCACCGGGCGGGTCGCCGGCATCTCCGGCAACGTCGACCGGGACAAGTTCAACGGCACCCGCGCCCGGCTGCTGGCGCTGGCCAACAACACCGCGTAACCCGGGGACATCATGCGACGAAGGGGCCGGCCGGGGCTACGGCCGGCCCCTTCCGCACGGGCCCCCGCGCCCGGGGGTCACAGAAGATGAAAATTGCTCTACTCTTCCGCCATGTCGTGGACGCGTAAGGTCCGAACGGCCCTTCTCCCGCTCGTCGCGCTGGGCGCGCTGCTCCTCACCGCCGCCCCCGCCGCCGCGCACGAGGAGCGCCCGGTCGAGTTCCCCGACGGCACCGGCAGCGTGCCGGCGTACCGCGACGAGGAGCCCGACCTGCTGGTCTGCAAACCGGACCGGGCGGACTTCGAGGCCCGTGTCGCGGACTTCCCCACCGCGCTGCGCGAGCGCAACCTGCGGCTGTACGAGCGCTGCCGCGACCGCGGTTACGAGCATCTGCAGGAGGCCGTCGACGCCGCCGACGCGTCCGGTATGACCATCGCCATACTCCCGGGCGTCTATCTGGAGGAGCCCAGCCGGCCGCAGCCCACCGGGGCCTGCGCCCGGCTGAAGGCCCCGCGGTCCGACTTCGGGTACCAGATCCTGTCGTACGCGCAGCAGGAGCGCTGCCCGCACAACCAGAACCTCGTCGCCATCATGGGCAAGCGGGACCTGCAGATCGAGGGCACCGGCGCCGACCGCGGCGACGTCGTCATCGACGGCCAGTACCGCAAGCTCAACGTCATCCGCGCGGACTCCGCCGACGGCGTCTACTTCCGCAACTTCACCGCCCAGCGGTCCACCTTCAACTCGCTGTACGTGCTGGCCGCCGACGGCTTCGTCATCGACGACGTGCTCACCCGGTGGAACGACGAGTACGGCTTCCTGACCTTCGCCTCCGACCACGGCCTGTACCGCGACTGCGAGTCGTACGGCAACGGAGACTCCGGCATCTACCCGGGCAGCGCCTCCGACATCAACGACGGCCGCGGCTACGACGTCCCCCGCTACGCCATCGAGATCACCGGCTGCCGCAGCCACCACAACATGGTCGGCTACTCCGGCACCGCGGGCGACTCGGTCTGGGTCCACGACAACGAGTTCGACCACAACATGGGCGGCGCCTCCATGGACAGCGCCTTCCCCGGCCACCCCGGACTGCCGCAGAACCACGCGAAGTTCGAGCGGAACCTCATCCACGACAACAACCAGAACTACTACCCGTACGTCGCCGACGGCACCTGCGCCAAACCGCCCGCGGAGCGCGGCTACGAGCAGGGCGTCGTCTGCCCGCAGATATCCATGCCGCCCGGGACCGGCATCATCACCGCGGGCGGCAACTGGAACATCTACCAGGACAACTGGATCTACGGGCACCAGCGCACGGCGTTCTACCTCAACGCCGTGCCCGCGTTCATCCGCGGCGAGGGATCGCCTGGCAAGCAGCTCGACACCTCGCACCACAACCGCTACGCCGGCAACCACCTCGGCGTCGACCGCGCGGGCAACGAGCGGCCCAACAAGACGGACGTGTGGTGGGACGGACAGGGCGAGGGCAACTGCTGGCAGGGCGACGCGGGGGCGAGCAACCCGCGCACGCTGCCGGAGTGCGGCTCGCGCCCCGGCGACGTGTCGGGCGGTTCCGACCGGATCGTCGGCGAGCCGGTGAAGCTGGCGCAGTTGCTGGTGTGCGCGGAGTACGACGTGCAGGCGCGGAAGCTGCCCGCGGGGTGCGACTGGTACGGGGCGCGGGGCATCGAGCGGATCGAGGTGCAGATCGCGCTGGCCGTGGCGGTGGTGCTGGGGCTGGTCGGCGGGGTGCTGTGGTGGCGGCTGCTGCGGCGCGACGCGGTGGCCGGGGGCGCCGCGGTGGCGGGGGCGGCGGGGCTGGTGCTCGACGTGGTGGGGGCGGCGGGTTCGTACGCGCACACCTGGGTGCCGGTCGTCGCGCTGGTGCTGACCGGCGCGTGGTGGACGGCGACCGGGCTGCGGCTGCGGGCCCGACTGGCGGGCGGGCGGCCCGGGTTCACGGGGGTGACGATGGCGATGGGCGTGCTGACGCTGCTGGACGCCTTCGACAAGTCGGTGCTGCTGATCCCGTGGATACCGCTGAGCCCGGCGTGGCTGCGGACGCTGCTGGGACTGGTGTGGGTGATCTGGACGGTGATAGCGGTCGCCAGGCGCGTACCCGCGCCGGACCCGGCGGCCGGCCCGGCGGTGGAGGAGGCGGCGGAGGAGGCGGGGGGTCCGGGATCGGAGCGCGCGAAGGAGCCCGCGGCGCACCCGCACGCGGCTCCCGAGACGGGCCCGGCGGCGGGCAACGCGACGGGCCCCGCGGCTGACCCGGAGCCAGGCCGCCCGGCGGCCGGTCCCGGTCCCCGGCCGGGGACCGCCGGCCCGGCGCCGGAGGCCGGCCTCGCATGAGCCGCCGCACTCCCTTTCCCGCCCCCTCCCCCGCCGTCCGCCTCGCTCTGCTCGGCCTCCTCGCCGCCGTGCTCGTGGCGCTCGCCGGTGCCGGCTGTTCGCGCGGCGACACCCACCACAAGCCCGGCACCGGCCACGAGGTCGCCACCGGATCCGTGCCGCCCGCCACCGACGTGCCCGACCGGAGCGCCAACGGCTCCGACGCGGGCGCCGGTACGGGCGCAGGCACCGTCGTGGAGATCGCCGTACGGGACGGCGAGGTCGTCCCCGCGCCCGGCCGGGTGGAGGTGGGACTGGGCGAGCGCGTGACCCTCCGCGTCACCGGCGACACCGACGACGAACTCCACGTCCACGGCTACGACAAGACCGCGGAACTCCGCGCCGGCGAGGCCGCCGAGCTGGCGTTCACCGCGGACCGCGCCGGGGTGTTCGACGTCGAGACGCACGGCTCCGGCCTCGTCCTCACCCAGCTCATGGTGCGCTGATGCCGCTCGCCCACGGCGTCGGCGGCACCCAGGACCTGCCGATACCCGCCTTCTACGCCTACGCCGGCGGCTTCGCCGCCCTGCTCGTCTCCTTCCTCGCGCTCGGCCTCCTCTGGCCGGAACCCCGCTACGCCGGCGCCACCGCGGGCCGCCCCCTGCCCCGCGCCGTGCAGCGCCTCGCCGCCGCGCCCGCGCTGCGCCGCACCGCCGCGGGCGCCGGGCTCGCCGCCGCCGCGTTCGTCGCCGGCCACCTGCTCCTCGGCCCCGACGACCCCGCCCGCAACCCCGCGCCGGGCGCGGTCTACGTGCTCCTCTGGGTCGGCCTCGTCCCCGCCTCCCTCCTCCTCGGCCCCGTCTGGCGCCTGCTCAACCCGCTCCGTACGCTCCACGCCCTGGCCTGCCGCGCCCTGGGCCGCGACCCCGCCGCAGGACGCCCGCTGCCCGCCCGGCTCGGCCACCGGCCCGCCGCCGCCGGGCTGCTGGCGTTCACCTGGCTGGAGCTGGCCGCGCCGGAACCGGCCGCCACCGCCGCCCTGTCGGCGTTCCTCGCCGCCCACGCCGCCGTCCAGCTCACCGGCGCGGCCGTCTACGGCGACCGGTGGTTCGCGCAGTGCGACCCCTTCGAGGCGTACAGCGCGCTGCTCGCCCGGCTCGCCCCCGTCGGACGCCGCCCCGTCGACGGCGTGCTCGTGCTGCGCTCCCCCCTCGCCGGACTCGACGCCACCCCCGCCCTCCCCGGGCTGACCGCCGTCCTGTGCGTGCTCCTCGGCTCCACCGCCTACGACGGCTTCTCCGCCGCGCCCTCCTGGATCGGCACCCTGCAGACCTCCTCCCTCGGCCGCACCGCCACCGCCACCCTCGGCCTGCTCGCCGCCGTCGCCCTCGTCGCCGTCCTGTACGCCGGCTGCGCGGCGGCCGTCCGCCTGGTCTCCGGCCGGCTCGCCCATCCGCTGGGTGCCTTCGCCCACTCCCTCCTGCCGATCGCGCTCGGCTACCTCGTCGCCCACTACTTCACGCTCTTCGTCACCGAGGGCCCCCGTACCGTCGCCCTCGCAGCCGGCACTGACGATCCGGCCCCGGCCGACCCCCCGCTCGATCCCGGCGGCCTCGCCGCGCTCCAGGTCACCGCCGTCGTCACCGGCCATGTCCTGGGCGTCATAGCGGCCCACGACCGCGCCGTCCGCCTCTTCCCGCCCGCCCGCGCGGTCGCGGGCCAACTGCCGCTGCTCGCGCTGATGGTCTGCTACACGGTCGGCGGCCTGACCCTGCTGCTGGCGGCGTGACCGTGCGGCCGGGCGGCGCGGCGGCGGAGCGGTCCGGCACCATGGACGGCGTGAGCACCCCCTCCCTCCGCCGTACCCCCGTCCAGCAGCGCAGCGCCGAGCGGCTGGCCCGGATCCTCGACGCCTGCGCGGAACTCCTCGACGAGACCGGCTACGAGGGCCTGACGACCAGCGCCGTCGCCGACCGCGCCGGCGTGCCCATCGGCTCGGTGTACCGCTTCTTCCCCAACAAGCGCGCGCTCGCCGACGCGCTCGCCGCCCGCAACCTCGACGACTTCACCGCCCGCGTCACCCGCCGGCTGGCCGCCGAGCCCGCGCAGGCCGGCTGGCGGCGCATCCTGGACTCGATGCTGGCGGAGTACGTCGCGATGATGCGGACGGTCCCGGGCTTCGCGCAGGTGGACTTCGAGGCCAACGACCCGGTCGCGGCCCGGCTCTGCGACATCCTCGCGGAGCGGCTGTCCCTGCCGGTGACGCCGTCGCTCCAGCGGTCGTGCCTGGTGGCCGTCGAGGCGGCCGACGCCCTGCTCCAACTCGCCTTCCGCGCCGACCCGGAGGGTGACGCGGAACTGCTGGCGGAGACCCGGACGCTGCTGCACGCGTATCTGTCGCGCACGCTGGACTGAGGAGGGCGGGGTCAGCCTCCCAGGGCCGCCTCCGCCTCCTTCCGGCGGCGCGGCGCCTCGTGGCTCTCCACGTACCAGTCGTACGCGCCGCCCACCAGCTCCCGCGCCAGCGCCAGGTCCGGGCCCGCCCCCTCCTCCCGCAGGTGGTGCGGGGGCGGGTAGTAGCAGTCGCCCACGAACAGCACGCCCTCCGACGGCACCCCGACCACCGTCGAGTCCGCCGCGTGCCCTCCGCCGACGTGCCGCAGTTCGGCCGTCACGCCGCCGAGCCGGATCACGTGCCGGCCGGTGAACGTCGCGGCGGGCGGCACGATGCGGAACGCGTCCCAGCCGTCCTCCGCCATGGCCCGCAGGCGCGCCGCGTAGCTCGGGGCCAGTCGCGGGTCACGGGCCATCTCGGCCCGTACGTACGCCTCCGACCACGGCTTCTCCGCCTCCGTGCGCAGGGCGTCCGCCGTCAGCTCGTGCGCGGTCACCGGCACGGCCCACTCCTGCGCGCCCCAGACGTGGTCCCAGTGGTGGTGGGTGTAGACGAGGGCCCGCGCCTTGGGCAGGCCCGCGCCGCCGAGGGCGTTGCGGATCCGGCGGGCCAGCGCGGGGCTGTGGCCGGCGTCGACGAGCAGACAGCCGTCGTCGCCCGCGATCACCCCGACGCCCGCCCGCACCCGGTCCGGGTCCGGGTGGTGCGGCCACCACCACACCCGGTCCGTGATCCGCACCAGCCCCGGCACCGCTGCCGCCATGTGCCCGCCTCCCTCTCGCCGCCCCGGCGCCGACAGGCCCGGGACCCGGACTATATGCCGGGCCGCGCCCGCGGGCCCCGGGGCTACGGAGCCTCGGCCGCCGCCAGCAGCGCCCCCGTCACCGCCGCGTACGCCGCGGCCACCGGCAACGACGGCTCCGCGGCGGCGGAGTCCCCCGGCCCTGCGGCCCCGGCGGACCCCGCCGGGTCCCCGGCGGGGTGCTCCGGCACCAGCGTGTCCAGGTCCCCCACCACCCGGACGCCCGACTTCCTGATCCCCGCGACCATCTCCGCGCTGACCTCCGCCGCCGCCCGCCGCGCCCACGCGGGCGTGGCGATCCGCTCGGCGGGGTCCTTCGGCACGTGCGCCCCGCGCAGGCAGCGCACCAGGGCCTCGCGCACCAGCTTGCGTTCCGTGGCGGGGCGTTCGGCCCTGGCCAGCTCCCTGTTCACGAGCCGCAGCACCTCCACCTCCCCGGCGGTCAGCGAGCGGTTGGTGAACCCGTCCTGCTCCGGCTCCAGCACCCCGTCCGGCAGCCCCAGCAGCCCTTCGAACGCGCGCAGGTGCGCCAGCGGTTCTGCCTGGTCGACGACGACCACCGTGAGGCGGTCCGCACCGACGGCGTCCGCCCAGCGCGCCACCAGCTCGTCGTGCCGGTGCCGCCGCCAGAACGACGGCGTCGGCTTCCGGTACGGCGGTCTGCGCAGCATGCCGTCGAGCCACTTCTCGTACGTGTGCTGGTGGCCGGACTTGATGTACTCCTGCCACTGCGAGGGCAGGATCTTCACCAGCGGCCGCAGCGTCACGACGACGTGCACCCGCTCCCCGCCGAGCCCGTCGACCACCGCGCGCACCGCGGCGGCGTCCGCGTTGGCGAAGCGCTCGCTGCTGACGACGACCCGGCGCCGCCGCCCCGCGCCGGCGACCTCCGCGCACAGCTTCTCCCAGTGCGCCATGCTCGGCGCCTCCAGGCTGTGCACGGGGGTCCCGCCGGCGATCGCGGCGGCGGCGTGCGCGGGCTGCCGGGAGGCGCCGGCGTACCGGACGCCGTGCGCGGCCAGCGCGCGCCGGCTGCGGTGGAACGCCCCCTGCAGCGTCGTGGTGCCGGTCTTGTGCGGCCCGATGTGCACCAGCCGGGTACCCGGCGGGAGCGCGCCCTGCCGCTGTGCCATCAGCCCCGCCCGCCCCGGCCCTTGAAGACCCCGCCGAGCCGCGCCATCGGCCGCTTGTCCATGGCGGTGACGCGCCGCTCGAGACCGGCGAGCCGCTTCTCCAGCCGCTCGACCTCGCCGGCCAGCTCCTCGTTGCGCTCCTTCAGCTCCGTGGCGCGGCGCACCGCGCCGTCCAGCCGCTTGCGGGCGATGTCCGCCCGCTCGTGCAGCCACGCGAAGCGGTAGGCGTAGGCGCCGTCGTCGGAACCGTCCCAGCTCCGGATCGAGGGCGGCAGGTCGAGTTCGGCCATGCGCTTCTCGAACGCGGCGCCGTCGTCGCCGTGGGAGTAGGTGTTCTGCAGGTCGTTGCGGTCGAGGAACTGGACGAAGCGGTCCCAGCGCTCCCGGTGGCCGGTGTGCAGCCCCGAGAAGTCGGCGTTCTCGTACACCTTGGCCGGGTCCATGTCGGCGGGCTGGTCGGCCAGCATCTCGTGCGGGATGCCGAAGTAGCGGCAGAGCTCCAGGGTGCGCGAGTCGTGGACGAGCACGACGGCGGGGGTGCCGGCGAGCAGCGCGGCGATGTTGCCGTGGATGCGGGTGCCGAAGGCGAAGTCGCGCTCGCGCAGCTCGGCCATCCAGCCGTACGGGTCGGTGGGCACCCGCGTCTTGTCGTCGCGCAGCAGGCCGTGCGCGCCGGCGGTCGGCAACTCGGGCGTCAGCCCCTTCTCCACCGACGTGTCGCCCCAGAGCAGCAGTTCGGCGTCGGTGAGGTTCTGCGCGTAGTACACGAGGTCGTCGAAGCGCTCGTACGCGCGCTGCGCGATCTCCGCGATGGGGCCGACGCGGACGGCGTCCGGGGAGACGTTGATCGCGATCCGGGAGGCGTCGGTGATGCCCGCGTCGGTCTTGCGGATCTCGGGGAAGGTGTCGCCGTAGAGGAACATCGACGGGCAGCCGATGATGTCGACGTCCTTGAAGCCGAGTTCGTTCAGGTAGCCGGCGGTCAGCTCGCCGCGTACGCCCACCGACGCGGACCGCTTGAGCACCGCCTTCATGAACTTCTTCACCGACGGCTCGATGGCCTTGAGCCGCTCGGTGTCGTAGTCCGCGGCGACCTGGGCGCCGACGCCGATGACGACGACGGGGATGGTCAGTTGCTCGATGAGCCGGGTGAGCCGGTTGAGCGAGGCTTCGAACGACGGCCGGAAGGCGTTGGCGAGCGGCACGACGAAGGCGTCGTACTCCTCGTTTATCCGGGCGGCACGCTCCGGGGAGTAGTCCGTCTTGATGCCGTTGGACGTGACCTCGGTGTCCGGGGTCAGGAGCAGTTTGTGGACTGCGTCGCTGAAGAGCAGGTTCCCGGAGTTGGTGCCGATCAGGTCCTGCTGGATGACCTCCGTCGTCGTCGGGATGTGGAAGGGGCTCTTACCAGAGCGGATGAGAAGGCGCTTCATGGTGGGGGTGGTTCCGTTCGTGTGGGGGTGCTGCGGAGTGGTGCGGGAGAAGACTTCAGAGCGCGGGACGGCCGATGGCGCGGAAGGTCCAGCCCGCGGCGCGCCAGGGCGCCGGGTCCAGGGTGTTGCGGCCGTCGATGAGGTGCGCGGTGGCTGCGGCGCGGGCGAGCCGGCGCGGGTCGAGGTTGCGGAACTCGCTCCATTCGGTGAGGTGCAGCACGACGTCGGCGCTGCCGACCGCGTCCTCGGCGGAGTCCGCGTAGCGCAGCGTGGGGAACTCCCGGCGGGCGTTGTCCATGCCCTTCGGGTCGTAGACGGTGACCTGGCCGCCCTGGAGGTGGATCTGCCCGGCGACGTTGAGCGCGGGGGAATCGCGCACATCGTCGGAGTCGGGCTTGAACGCGGCGCCCAGGACGCCGATCCGCCGGCCCAGGAAGGTCCCGCCGCAGGCTTCGCGGGCGAGTTCGACCATGTGGGCGCGGCGGCGCATGTTGATCGAGTCGACCTCGCGCAGGAACGTCAGCGCCTGGTCGACACCGAGTTCACCGGCACGGGCCATGAACGCCCGGATATCCTTGGGCAGGCAGCCACCGCCGAAGCCGATCCCGGCACGCAGGAACTTCTTCCCGATCCGGTCGTCGTAGCCGATCGCCTCGGCCAGCTTGACCACGTCGCCGCCCGCCGCCTCGCATATCTCCGCCATGGCGTTGATGAACGAGATCTTGGTCGCGAGGAAGGCGTTGGCCGAGGTCTTCACCAGCTCGGCGGTCGGGTAGTCGGCGACCACGAACGGGGTGCCGTCGCCGACCGGCCCCGCGTACACCTCGCGCAGCAGTTCCTCGGCGCGCTCGCTCGCGACGCCGACGACGACGCGGTCGGGGCGCAGGGTGTCCTCGACGGCGAAGCCCTCGCGCAGGAACTCCGGGTTCCAGGCCAGCTCGGCCTGCTCGCCCGCCGGCGCCAGTTCGGCCAGCCGGCGCGCCAGCCGGGCCGCGGAGCCCACCGGCACCGTCGACTTCCCGACCACCAGACAGGGCCGGTCGAGCCGCGGCGCCAGGGTGTCGATCGCGGCGTCGACATAGCTCATGTCGCAGCCGTACTCGCCCTGCTTCTGCGGCGTGTTCACACACACGAAGTGCACGTCACCGAAGGCGGCCACCTCGTCCCAGTCCGTGGTGAAGCGCAGCCGCCCCGTCGCGCCCTCGACCCCCGCGACGTGCTTGCGCAGCAGGTCCTCAAGGCCCGGCTCGTACATCGGCACTCTGCCCGCCGACAGCAGCTCGACCTTCTCCTTGACGACGTCCAGGCCGAGCACCTCGAAGCCCAGCTCCGCCATCGCGGCGGCGTGCGTGGCACCGAGGTAGCCGGTGCCGATCACAGTGATTCTCAACGACATCCGTGCAGGTCCTTCTGGTTATCGGCGGATACGGCGAAGGCCGCGCCTGGCGGCGCTCCGCAGCGGGTTGGTGGCGCCGCCCCGGCCTCCGGCGGAGGCGTCGGCGGGCGCCGGCTCGGGCGTGGGGGTGGTGGCGGCCGTCCCGGTGGCGGTGGACGCGCCGGACCCGGAGGAGTTCGGCCCGGTGGCGTCCTTCGCCGCCGCGGCGGCCTTGCTATCGTGCGCGGCCGCTTCGGCGGCGGTCCTGGTGTCGAGCGAGGACTGCGCGAGCAGTGCGCCGATGACGGCCTGCGCCGCGGCGGCCGCGGGGATCGTCGCCTCGGCCGGCGGCGCGGCCGGCGCGCTCGGCCGCTTCGCCAGCGACGCCAGGTCGCCGACGATGTTGACGCCGAGCGCGGCGATGGCGGCGGTCATCTCCTCGGCCAGCTCGGTCGCCTCGGCCACCGCCCACTCGGGGGTGGTGACGCGCGCCTCGTCGCGGCCGGGCTGGTACTTGTCGCGCATCCGGCGCAGCGCCCCGGCGCGTACGACCTTGCCGTGCCGCTCCACGGACCAGCCGCGGCGGTGCGACTCCACGTTGAGCAGCCGGACCAGCTCGGCCTCGCCGTGGGTCATCGACCGGTTGTCCCGCTCGTCGTAGACGAGGAACCCGGCCGGCAGCCCGGCGAACTCCTCGAAGACGCGGAGCTGCATCTGCTGGTCGGACTCGTCCTGCACCAGGACGGTCAGGTTCTCCGGGCCCGCGGCCGCCGCCCAGCGGGCGATCAGCTCGTCGTGCCGGTGCCGACGCCAGAAGCTGGGCGTCGGCTCGATACACGGCTCCCGGTGGAACATGGCCTCCAGCCAGTCCTCGTACGACGAGCGCAGCCCGTTGCGCACGTACTGCTGCCACTGCGACGGCAGGATCTTCAGCAGCGGCCGCAGCGTGACGACCACGTGCACCCGTCCGCCGCCGCCGAGTTCCGCGACGACGTCGCGGGCGGCGTCGTCACCGGCGTTGGAGAAGTACTCGGTGCTGATGACCGTGCGCCGGTCGGCGGCCTGCTCGACCTGCTGCACCAGCCGCCGCCAGCGCTCCATGCCGGGCCGGTCGCGCTGCAGGAACACGTCGAGCTCTTCGCGTACGGGCGTGCCCGCGGGCCCCGGGAACTCGACCCCGATCTTGGCGAGCGCCGCCGCGACCGGCTGCCGCTTGCTGCCGGCGTAGACCACGTCGTAGGCGGGCAGCCGGTCACGCGCGCTGTGGAACGCGCCCTGCAGCGCGGTAGTGCCGGTCTTGTGCGGACCTATGTGGAGGAGGCGCCCGCCGCGCGGCACCGTGGGCACCAGCGACGGCGGCGTTGGCTGCGTCGGCATCAGAAGTCCTTCTCTCATCCGACACTCTCCGGCAACTGGTCGTCCAGCCAGCCCGTGAGCGTCTGCATGTACGTCTCGGTGATGTGCTCACCGGCCCGGTAGACGATCACGTTGCCGATGACGGCCGGGCAGGTACCGTCCGGGCAGAGCTCGGGCGCGAGGTCGATGACGTCGACCCCGGTCCGCTTCGCCGCCTCCGTGGTGACCTGCTCGTATTCCAGCCCCTCGCGCAGCGGGAACGCGCAGTCGGTGAGTTGGTCGGTGGCTCCCGACACGCACGAGGGTATGTCCTGCGGCGGGTACGGGATGTCGGCGAACGCTGTGACGTCCGCCCCGTTCTCCTTCAGCTCGCGCAGCGTGGCGGCCATCCCCTCGCGCAGGGCGGCGGTGTTGTCGTCGCCGTCGAGCTTGTCGCCGCCGCTCATGGCCGCCTGGTCGTCGCGGTTGCCGACCAGGACGAGGTCGGCCTCCTCCGCCGCGATGCGCTCGACGGCGGAGGCGCGCCAGTCGTCGCACTCGGTGTAGTCGCGCTCGTACTGCCGGTTGTAGATGGTGACCTTGGCGGGCGTGCAGGCGGACTTGGTGAGGATCAGCAGCCGCCAGCCGCGCTCCTCGGCGACGGTGATCAGCGCCGGGGAGAACTGCGCGGCGTGCGAGTCGCCGAAGAGCGCCACCGTGGTGTCCGAGTCCTTGTCGCCGTAGACGCAGCCCTCGGCCTCGGTGTCGCGCTGGCCCGCGTGGCAGCCGTTGCCGTACACCGCGCCCTCGTCGGCGTCGGCGTCCTCGGGCAGCGGGCTGAGCACGGAGGCGGACTCCTGGACCTTCGTGGAGTCCTGCAGCGCGGCGGCGCCGACGGCCTGCGAGGGGTCGGCGAGCTTCATGGTCGGCACGGTGGCCCAGGTCAGCCAGCCCAGCAGGGCGCCGGCGGCGGTGCAGGCGAGGCCGAGGACGAGGCCGCGGCCCACCGGCGCCAGCGCGCGCGAGACCCGTACCGGGTTCTCCACCAGCTTGTGGGTGAGCGCGGCGGGCACCCAGCTCGCCGCGACCACGACCGAGAGCTGGGCGGTGGTGATGCCGGGCCACTTGACGGTCGCGAAGGCGACGGCCGGCCAGTGCCAGAGGTACCAGGAGTACGAGATGCGCCCCACGTACCGCATCGGCGCGGTGCCCAGCAGCTTCGCGCCCGCCGTGTCCTGCGCCGCGGCCCCGGCCGCGATGATCGCGGCGGCGCCCAGCACGGGCAGCGCGGCGGCGGAGCCGGGGAACGGGGTGTCGTCGGAGAAGCCGAAAGCGGCCACCGCGATGGCCCCGAGCCCGGCCAGGGCCAGCCCGCCGGCGAGCCGGCCCGGCAGCCGCCGCCAAGCGTCCGCGGGCACCAGCGCGACCAGCCCGCCGACGGCCAGCTCCCAGCCGCGGGTGAAGGTGGAGAAGTACGCGGCGCCGGCCTCCTCCTGGGTGAGGTAGACGGAGTACGCGAACGAGGCCACGGCGATGGCGCCGAGCGCGACCGCCAGCCGCGGGCGCACCGCCTTGCCGCCGCGGCGCGTGCACCACCAGCCGATGGCGATGATCAGCAGCGGCCAGACCAGGTAGAACTGCTCCTCGACCGCCAGCGACCAGAAGTGCTGTACGGGGCTGGCGTCGGCGCCGAGCGCGGAGTAGTCGACGGCGAGCGACGCCTGCTGCCAGTTGACGACGTAGAGCGCGGCCGCGGCCAGGTCCTTGGCGACCGTCTTGCGTTCCACCGGCGACATCAGCAGCCACGCCAGCAGCGCGACCGCCGCCAGCACGACGGCGGTCGACGGCAGCAGCCGGCGGGCGCGGCGCGCGTAGAACCCGGTGAGGGAGATCCGCCCGCTGCGCTCCAGCTCGCGCACCAGCAGCCCGGTGATCAGGAAGCCGGAGATGACGAAGAAGACGTCCACGCCGACGTAGCCGCCGGAGATGAGCGGGACGCCGGCGTGGTAGAGCAGCACCACCCCGACGGCGACGGCCCGCAGGCCCTCGACGTCGGGACGGAACCCCCGGCCGGGGCCGGCCGCGCGCTGCGCGTCCGGCTGGGACCGGCGCTCGGTCGGATCGTGCGCTTCGAGCGCCGGGGCCTGCTGGCCGTGCATCAACCCTCCGGGTAACGGTGCTGGTGGTGTGGGGTACGCCTGCCGCGCCTCGACGTCACTTGCGCGCGGCGAGCCGGCGCAGCACGGTGACGATGTTCCGGCCGGCCGGCGGTCCCGCGTCGGCCGGGGCGGGCTCGGCGGGGCTCACGGGCACGGTCCAGGCGAGGCTTCCGGCGCGTACGGTGACCTGCGGCGTGAAGGAGTCGCGCCGCTTGCGGGCCTCGCGGGGCAGCCGCAGCCGGGCGCGGTACTTCCGGCCGGCGCCGGCGGCCTTGCCCGGCTGGGCGACGGCGGAGGCGACGATGCCGGCGGGGCCCTCGACGTCGAGCCGCACCGCGTCCGCGGGCAGCCCGGAGACGGTGGCGCGCACGTCGACGACGAGTTCGTCGCGGCGCGTCACAGCCTGGGCGGCGACGTCGAACCGCTTGGCCGCGTGGTGCTTGATCTCGCCCAGCTCCAGGGTGAGGTGGCCGGTGGAGCGGATCGCGTAGAGGGTGACGACCTGGCCGGAGCCGGCGTGCTTGGGCGCGGCGTGCATCGCCGGCTGCTTGACGAGGGCGTTGTTGTTCTCGTCGCCGAACCGGGTGACGTTGGCGTCGCCCGAGGCCAGCGAGAGGTCCCAGAGCGCCTCGGCGAGCGGCTCGCCGCCGCCCGCGGTCGCCGGGTCGACGTCCAGCCGGAAGTCCTGGTAGCCGGCGTCGTCCCGGTCCCCGGCCACGGTCAGCGGCAGCCGGTGCTCGACGATGCCGCCGCGCTGCTTGAGCAGCATCTCCGGCGGGGCGCTCCAGCCGTCGGGCGCGGGCGCCTTGATCTTCCCGGCGAGGTGGACGACGCCGGAGGCGGGGTCCAGCTCCGCCGTGCCGACCCGGAACGGGATGGGCAGTTCGTCCGTGATGTCGTAGAACTCGTCCGGGATGTTCCTGGCGGGGTCGCGGAAGAACGGGTAACGGGCGTAGACCCGGCCGTTCTCCGCCAGGTGCTCCGCCTCGCGGTCGCCCAGCTTCTTGTGGTACTTCGACGCCGTGAGCAGGTCGTCGAGGTCGCCGCGGCGCACCAGCTCCATCAGCAGCCGCTCCACCGCGGACAGCCGGGCGGCCATGCCCTCGCTGTAGTACTCGTCGAAGAGCCGCCGCATGTCCTCGAACGCCTCGCGCTGGTCCGAGGCGTTCTTCTCGCGGCGCAACTGCCGGATGGTGTGCGGCAGGTCGATGGTGTAGTGCCTGGCCAGCAGGTGGTGGCGCCGCGGGCCCTCCGGCACGTACTCGCCGACCAGCTCGAACATCGCGCGCAGGAAGCGGATCCGCGGCGCGGTGCCCTTGGTGACGGAGGTGTTGTTGCCGCCGTCGTCGCGCTTGACCCAGTACACGCAGTCGTAGTCGGCGATCACGCTGATGCCGTCGGCGTTCAGGTACGCGGCACTGGTGAACGGCTGGTCCTGGCCGACCCGCAGCTCGGGCCGGAACCGCAGCCGGTGCTTCTCGACCAGCTCGCGCCGGAAGAGCTTCATCGGGTTCAGCGTCCAGTACACGCGCGAGCTGAACACGTCGGTACGGGCCAGGTTCTGGTGGTACATGGATGTCGGGGCGTTGCGGCCGTTGACGCCGATCATCTTGCCGACGACCACGTCGGTGCCGTGGGTGTCGGCCAGGCGGACCATCCGCTCCAGCGTCTCGCGGCCGATGTAGTCGTCGGCGTCGAGGAAGAACACGTAGCGGCCCCTGGCCCGCTCCAGACCCACGTTGCGCGGGCCGGCCGGGCCGCCGGAGTTCTCCTGGTGGATGACGGTCATCCCCGGGTTCTCCGCGGCGAGCCGGTCCAGCTCGGCGCCGGTGCCGTCGGTGGACCCGTCGTTGATGACGAGGATCTGGAGCCGGTCGGTGCCGATCGTCTGCTCCAGCACCGAGGTCACGCTGCGGGTGATGTAGGGCATCGAGTTGTACGCGCCCGTGATCACCGTCACGTCGGGTATGGGTCCGGCCGCGGCCGTGTCCGCAGGGGTGGTCATCGTGCGGTTCTCCTTAGACGGCGCGCTCTAGATTGCGGCGCTCGGACTTCTCCGCCAGCGCGCGCACCGCCTCGCCGAAGCGGACGACGGAGGCGGGCTCGTCGGGTCCGAGCAGGTATTCCTTCAGCTCCTCGCGCGCTCCGCGCAGCGGGTCCGCCGCGGGGTCGGGGACGGCGGCGAGCA
This sequence comes from Streptomyces sp. NPDC004134, assembly GCF_042874195.1. Lineage (NCBI taxonomy): Bacteria > Bacillati > Actinomycetota > Actinomycetes > Kitasatosporales > Streptomycetaceae > Streptomyces > Streptomyces sp. NPDC004134. The sequence goes on from NZ_JBIAMS010000020.1 coordinate 68,128, forward strand.
GCTCGTCGATCCTGGCGGCGTCGGGGGCGAGGATGACCGCCGCCCGTACCGCGGTGTTCTGGCGTGTGAACTCCTGCTCCCCCAGGCCCGCCGAGTCGGTCACCGCGTACGGCTTGCCGCTGGCGATGAAGTCCGACACGACGCTGGAGATGTCCGAGACCATGCCGTGCGAGACGTTGAAGCAGTCGTACAGCCGCGGCCGGTCGCCGGTGACGACCCGGTGCTCCCACCAGCCGAAGGAGCGCCAGTAGGCGTGGTTCCACTCCTCCTTCAGCCGGGCCGCCTCCGCCTCGCGGGCGGGGTCGACCACGGCGTCGCGGGAGGTCTGCGCCTCGTCGGCGGAGTCGTCGGTGAGCCGGCCGAGCCGCTCCAACTGCGCCTCGATACGCGCCAGCTCGGCCCGCGCCGCCTCCCGCTCGCCCTGCTCGGCCGCGGCGGCCCGGACCCAGCGGGGGTCGGCGGCGCGCTGCGTACGGGCCTGCTCGACCATGGCGACGATGCGCTCGTGGGCGGCCTTGGCGAGCGGGCTGACCATGCCGGTGAACGGGTGCGGCTTGTACAGCACGCGCACCGGCGGGTCGGCGGCCAGCAGCCGGCGGACGATGTTCTCGCCGGCCAGCATGAGCGAGGTGTTGCCCGGGTCGTCGGTCCAGCCCTCCCACGTCGGCGCGTAGAGGATGGTGGGGACGCGGTCGGCGGCGGGCACCTCGGCGGGGCGGATCGGCGCCAGTTGCGGGCGGCCGACCTCCACGATGGCGTCGTCGCGGACACCGACGTCGGCCAGCGCGTAGCGGTCGCGCCCGGCCCGGCCCGCGGTCCACACCTCGTCGTAGACCTTGGCGTACGGGTTGATGCTGGCGACCTTGTCGCTGTCGCCGTGGCCGATGAAGACGTGCTTCATCGTGGGCACCCGCAGCAGGTGGATGTTCTTGCCGACGTTCGCGGGGTACAGCGCGACCCGTACCGACGCCAGGTCCATGTTCATCAGGTGCACCGCGGACGGCACGCACGCCACCGGCACGGTGGTGGAGGCCAGACCCGGCAGCGTGTGCTGCTCGCGCACGATGAGCAGCGGCCGCTCGTCCAGCTCCTCCAGCGTCTCCAGCCACATGTTGATCTGGTACGTGGACTCCTTGGTGCCGGAGAAGTAGAGCACCAGGGTCGGCCGGTAGGCCCGCAGCCACTCGTCGAACCACTCCAGCACCGCGTCCCGCTTCGGCGGCAGCGCGCCGGGCCGCAGGTGGTAGGCCACCACGAGGATGTAGAGCACCGTCAGGCCCAGCGTCACGCCCATGCCGGCGTAGCCGTACGCGCCCCGCCCGGTCTCGGCGGCGACGAGCACGCCCGTCACGGCGAAGAGGTCGAGGTGCTGGACCTTCTCGGCGGCCCGGTGGGTGAGCACCCGGGGCGCGGCGTCGGAGATGCCGAGCGGCGCCAGGTCGATGTTGCGGGTGACGACGGGCAGCTTGCGGCGGTTGCGCAGCAGCGTGAGCAGGCCGCTGTGCGGCGCCTGGAGGGTGGCGACGAGGGCGAAGCAGGCGATGGCGTCGTAGCCGAGGGTGTCGCCGGCGACGCCCATCCGGGCCAGCAGCAGCACGAGCAGCAGTTGCCGCAGCATGAAGCGGAGCGTCAGGCCCGCGCGGGCCCGGGAGAGCCGGGTGAGCAGGTAGACGTTGCGGCGGTGCAGGAAGTGGTCGGAGACGTAGCTGACGGCCGCCACCACGGCGAACATGCCGAGGCTCGGTATCAGCGCGGCCACGAGCATCAGCGGGTACGAGGCCAGCATCAGGGCGGCGGCGGCGAACTCCGCCGGGCTGCCGACCCGGACCAGGCGAATCAGTGCCCCCGTCACCGCACACCCGCCTCGGCGCCGCCCTCGCTGCGGTCGAGCACGGCGGCCAGCGCGCGGTCCACGCGCGAACCGCGGGTCGGATCCTGCTGCCGTACGTCGATGACGTGGCCGGTCATCTCCGAGAGCAGCACGTCCAGGGAGGTGCGGGCGACGGCCTCGGAGGCCAGCAGCGAGCCGGCGGGCTCCTCGCCGAACGCCTTGGTGCGCATCGGGGTGGCGGTGCGCTCGGGGTTGATGCAGTTGACGCGGACGCCGTCGCCGGCCCACTCGTCGGCGAGCGCCTGGGTGAGGTTGACGACGGCGGCCTTGGTGGAGGAGTAGAGGCTGTACTCGGCGCGGCCGCGGGTGTAGCTGCTGGAGGTGTAGAGCAGCAGTTGGCCGCGGGTCTCGGCCAGGTACTTGTGGGCGATCCTGGCTATCTGCACCGGGGCGAGGTAGTTGACGCGCAGGGCCTCTTCGAGGGCGGCGTCGTCGGTCTCGGCGAGCCGGCCGATGCGCAGCACGCCGGCGGTGTTGACGACGTAGTCGACGCGGCCGGTCTCGTCGTAGGCGCGGCGCAGCGCGGCCTCGATGTCGGCGGGGTTCTCCACGTGGGTGCCGGTGGTGGAGCGGCCGAGCGGGTAGACGTGGGCGCCGTAGCCGCGGGCCAGCTCGCAGATGTCGCCGCCGATGCCGTACGAGCCGCCGAAGACGACGAGCGTGCGGCCCTCCAGCAGGCGGCGGTGGGCCTCCTCGTCGCTGTGCTCGGGGGCGGAGGTGGAGGCGAGCTGGAAGAGCTTGTCGGCGATGAAGACGTCGACGGGGTGGGTGACCTTCATGTTGTACTCGTCGCCCGCGACCACGTGGATCGGCACGTCCGGCAGGTACTTCAGCACCACCGAGCAGTCGTCGGTGGCCTGGAAGTTCGGGTCGCCCGCGGCCACCTCGTACGCCCGCCGGATGGTGGAGAGCTTGAACGCCTGCGGGGTCTGCCCGCGGCGCAGCCGGGAGCGGTCCGGGACGTCGGTGATGAACTCGCCGTCCTCGCCGTGCCGCCGGGTGACGATGATCGTGTCGGCGGAGGGGATGGCGACGTCCACGGCCTGGTAGCGCTCCAGGGCGGTGACGCAGTCGGCGATGACGCGGGCCGACAGCAGCGGGCGTACGGCGTCGTGGAAGAGGACGTTCGCGTCCTCGCCCTCGGCGAGGTCCGCGCCGATCTCGGCGATGGCGCGCTCGGTGGTCTCGTTGCGGGTGCCGCCGCCCTCCAGCACGCGGCGCACCTTCGTCAGCCCGGCCTTGGCGACGATCCCCTCGACGTCCTCGACGTAGCCGGGGGCCATGAGGACCAGGATCTCGTCGACGCTCTCGGCCTGCTCGAAGACCGTGAGGGTGTGCTCGATCACGGTCTTCCCGGCGATCTTCAGCAGTTGCTTGGGTATGGAGAGCCCCACGCGTTGCCCCGTACCGCCCGCCAGCACCACGGCGGTGGTTCGGATGGCCTGGCCGGACGTACTCGCTGTCGGCTCCGTGGGGGCGCCTGTCGACACTGCTGCTCCTGGTGGTGATCGTGAGCGTCAGCCGAATTCGGGGTGAATTCGGCTCGACTGAAAGACATCCGAATGATGCGCAAAGTTGTACCCGGTTACGAGCTGCGCACGAGATCGTCACCTCCCCGTGATCAGGAGGCCGGGCGGACCGCCCCGCGGCTGCCCCGGCCGAGCCAGCCGAGCAGCGCCCGCACGGGGTTCGCGCTCTCCACCCGTACGGCCTGCAAAGGCAGCTCCGACCTGCTGTTTCCCGCGATCCGCAGGGCCAGGTGCCAGGTGCCGGGCTGGGGCAGCCGGATACGGGCCGTGAACACCTGCTTGCCGCCCGTGCCGGAGGCGGATGTGGCGGTGTTCACACGCTCGTTGGCGGGTGCCGGGACCGCGACGGCGACCGTGCGCCCGTCGCTCTCGCGGGTCGCCGTCAGCTCCAGCGCCACCGCCGGCAGCCGGACGCGGCGCCGGCCGCGGACCGATAACACCCGGGAGTCCCGGCGGTCCTGGGCGACGCTGACGGACCCGGGGCGGATGAAGGAGCGGGCGCCGACCTGGCGGGTGACGTCGAACACGGCGTCGGGCAGGCCGAGGCGGGAGTCGCGGAAGTACGGGTAGTGGGCGAAGACCCGGCCGCCCTCGACGGTGAAGTCGGCGGGCGCCAGCCAGCGCACGGGCTTGGCGCCGCCCGCGCGGTCGAGCGCGTCGCGGCGCCTGCCGATGTACCGGACGACCGCCACCGCCTCGTCGTACAGCCCGCGGCGCACCAGCTCGCTCTGGAGCCGCACGATCGCCGGGAGCTTCGCGATCGCCGTCTCGCTGTACCAGCGGGCGACGGGCTCGTGTAGCGCGGCGAACATCCGGCGGGAGCGGTCGGGGTCGCTCTCGCGCTGCACGCCGCGCAGGGCGCGCTGGAGGTTGACCCCGAAGAGGCGGGTGAGGAGGTGGTCGCGGCGGGGTCCCGCGGGGGTGTTCTCGCCGACGAGGGCGAACATCGCGGCGAGGGTGCCGGAGCCGCCGGGGCTGCCGGGGCGGGGGGCCTTGCGGACGGTGGTGGTGAGGTTGCCGCCGTCGTCGCGGAGCACGTAGTACACGCAGTCGTACGAGGCGAGCACGGAGATCTTCGCCGCGTGCAGGTACGCCTTCGTCACGAAGATCTGGTCCTCGCCGGTACGCAGTTCCTCGGGGAAGCGCAGCCCGTGCCGCTCGATCAGCTCGCGGCGGAACAGCTTCATGGGGTTGAGCACCCAGAAGACCCGGGAGCCGTACAGGTCGGCGTCGGGCTGGTCGCGCTTGAACATCGACGTCGGCGGCTTCCGCCCGCCGACGCCGACGAGCTTGCCGACGACGACGTCCGAGCCGTTCTCGTCGGCCATGGCGGACATCCGCTGGAGCGCCTCGGGTCCCAGGTAGTCGTCGGCGTCGAGGAAGAACACGTAGCGGCCGCGGGCCAGCCGGATGCCGGCGTTGCGCGGGGCCGCGGGGCCGCCGGAGTTCTCCTGGTGCACGACGCGGACGCGCCCCGGGTGCAGTCGGGCGAAGCGGTCCAGCTCCGCGCCGGTGCCGTCGGTCGAGCCGTCGTCGACGGCGACGATCTCGACGGCCTCCGGCGGCAGGCTCTGCCCGAGCACCGATTCGACGCACCTGGTCAGGTACGGCATGGCGTTGTACGCGGCGATGACCACGCTGACGTGCGGCTGCTCCACTGGCCCCCCAGCCCGTTCTCGATGTTGTCCAAGGAGACCGGCCCGGGGGGCGAATGGTTGTCCTGTGTTTCCGTATTCGTAACGGGTTATTCAGACCTTGACGGGCTGCGAACCCGGCTCCAGCGGCGCGTCCGCCGGCTCCTCCGGCTGCTCCGCGGGCGAGGGCGCGTGGTCGTCGACCAGGGTCGCCTCGTCGAACGGCACCCGGCCGGCGAGGACCTGCTCGACCCGGTCCTTGTCGATCTCCTTGGTCCAGGTGCCGATGAGGACCGTGGCCACGGCGTTGCCCGCGAAGTTGGTCAGCGCCCGGGCCTCGCTCATGAACCGGTCGATGCCGACGATCAGGCCGACGCCGTCGACCAGTTCCGGCCGGTGCGACTGGAGCCCGCCCGCCAGGGTGGCCAGGCCGGCGCCGGTGACGCCGGCGGCGCCCTTGGAGGCGACGATCATGAAGACGAGCAGCGAGATCTGCTGGCCGATGGTGAGCGGGTCGCCCATCGCCTCGGCGATGAACAGCGAGGCCATGGTGAGGTAGATGGCGGTGCCGTCGAGGTTGAAGGAGTAGCCGGTCGGCACGGTGATGCCGACGACGGGCTTGGAGACCCCGAGGTGCTCCATCTTCGCGATCAGCCGCGGCAGCGCCGACTCCGAGGAGGAGGTGGAGACGATCAGCAGGAACTCCCGGGCCAGGTACTTCAGCAGCCGGAAGATGTTGATGCCGGTGAAGAACTTCAGCACCAGGCCGAGCACCACGAAGACGAACAGCGCACAGGTGACGTAGAAGCCGATCATGATCATGGCCAGCGACTTCAGCGCGTCCACGCCGGTCTCGCCGACGACCGCGGCGATGGCGCCGAACGCGCCCACCGGGGCCACCCACATGATCATCGCGAGCACCCGGAAGACCAGCCGCTGGATGTGCCCGATGCCGATCAGCACCGGCTCGCCGACGCGGCCCATGGCCTGCAGCGCGAAGCCGACGAGCAGCGCCACGAACAGCGTCTGGAGCACCTCGCCCTCGGTGAAGGCGGAGACCATGGTGTGCGGAATGATCCCGAGCAGGAACTCGGTGGTCGACTCGGCGTCGCCGGCGGCGGCCTGGTCGGCCCCCACGCTGCGGGTCTCGTCGGTGATGTGCAGGCCGTCGCCAGGCTGCACGATGTTGCCGACGACCAGGCCGATGGCCAGCGCGGCGGTGGACATCACCAGGAAGTAGCCCAGCGCCAGCCCGCCGACCGCGCCTACCTTGGCGGCCTTGCGGACCGAGCCGATGCCCAGCACGATCGTGCAGAAGATGATCGGCGAGATCATCATCTTGATCAGGTTGACGAAGCCCTCACCGATCGGTTTGAGCTCCACGGCCGCGTCCGGCGCGGCGAAGCCGACCAGGACGCCGGCCAGGACGGCGACGATGACGGCTAGGTAGAGAAAATGGGTGCGGTCCCGCTTCACGCGGCCCGCCACGGGGGTGGGTGCAGCCACGTCGCTGCCTCCTCACGGCTCGGTTTCCCTGCGGTTCCGGTGAATATGTCGGCCGCCGCGGACGGCGTCACCGTTGCGTTCATTTCGTTCACGTGACCGGTCCGGCGACACTGGAGCCATGCGCCTCCCCCGTCCCCGCAGCCTGGCCGGCCAGCTCTTCGCGATGCAGGTCGTGCTGGTCACGCTCATGGTGGCCGGGGCGGCGGTCTTCATGTACGTCACGGCGCACGACCGCGCGGAGGAGGCGGCGGCCCGGCAGGCGGAGTCCACGGCGCGGTCCGTGGCGGCGGCGCCGGGCGTCGCCGAGGCGGTCACCGGCGACGGCAACCCCTCCGACGTCCTGCAGCCGTACACCGAGCGCGCCCGGCGGGGCACGGCGGTGACCTTCATCACGATCATGGCTCCGGACGGCACCCGCTACACCCACCCCAACCCGGACGTGATCGGCGAGGCGTTCCTCGGCCACACCGCCCGCGCGCTGCGCGGCGAGACCTTCACCGAGACGTACACCGGCACGCTCGGCCCGTCGCTGCGCGTGGTCACGCCGGTACGGGCGGACGACGGGCGGATCGTCGGGCTGGTGAGCGCGGGGATCACCATCAAGACGATCAGCGACGAGGTGCGGCGGCAGCTCATGCCCGTGCTCTACGTCGCGGCGGGCGCGCTGGCGCTGGCGGGGCTCGCCACGTACCTGATCAACGCGCGGCTGCGGCGGCACACGCACGGCATGAACGCCGGTGAGCTGAGCCGGCTGCACGACTACCACCAGGCGACGCTGCACGCGGTCCGCGAGGGCCTGCTGATGCTCGACGGCGCGGGGCGGATCGCGCTGGTCAACGACGGCGCGCGGGAGCTGCTCGGCATGGGTGCCCGCGGCGAGGTGGTGGGCCGCCCGGTCGCGGACCTCGGGCTGCCGGGGCCGCTGACGGAGGCGCTGCTGTCGCCGGGGCCGCGGGTCGACGAGGTGCACCTGACCCGGGACCGCACGGTGGTGGTCAACACCTCGCCGGTCACCGGCGGCGAGCACCGCGGCACGGTCGTCACGCTGCGGGACGTCACGGAGCTGCAGACGCTGACGGGCGAGCTGGACTCGGTACGGGGCTTCGCGGAGGCGCTGCGCTCGCAGGCGCACGAGTCGGCGAACCGGCTGCACGCGGTGGTCTCGCTGATCGAGCTGGGGCGGACGGCGCAGGCGGTGGAGTTCGCGACGTCGGAGCTGGAGCTGGCGCAGACGCTGACGGACCGGGTGACGGGCGCGGTGACGGAACCGGTGCTCGCGGCGCTGCTGCTGGGGAAGGCCGCGCAGGCGAACGAGCAGGGGGTGGAGCTGGTGCTGAGCCCGGACAGCCGCATCGACGACGGCGTGCTCCCGCCGACGCTGCCGCCGCGGGACCTGGTGACGGTGCTGGGCAACCTGATCGACAACGCCGTGGACGCGGCGGCGGAGGGTGCGAGGACCCGTACGGCGTCCGGGATACGGGACACGGCGCAGCCGCAGGTACGGGTCACGGCGCTGGCGGCGGACGGCGAGCTGCTGCTGCGGGTGGCGGACGACGGCCCGGGGGTGGACCCGGGCCGCGCGGAGGAGGTCTTCGCCCGCGGCTGGACCACGAAACGCGCGGGCCCCGCCGGCCGCGGCCTGGGCCTGGCCCTGGTCCGCCAGGCCGCCCGCCGCCACGGCGGCGAGGCCACGCTGACGAGCGGGGAGACGGGCGGCGCGGAGTTCACCGTCCGCCTGCCCCTGGGCCCGCCGGCCTCCCCGGGCGCCCCGGCTCCGGAAACCGGGTGGCCACCGGAGGGAACGGCGACGGCAGCGGCGGAGTCGCCGAGCGGACCGAGCCCGGAAGCCGAGGACCCGCGGGACGGGCCGGCGCCGGAAGCCGGCCCGGCCGAGGGTGCGAAGGACGCGGGAGCCGCACCGCCCGCGGACGTGGCGGAAGCCGGGACGGCCCCGGGCGAGCCGGTCACGGCAGCCCCGGCGGCCGGGAGCGGGCCCGCCGCGGAAACCGCGGCACAGCCGCGGGACCCGGCCGACAGCGGCGCCGCCGCGTCGGCGCCCCGGGTCCCCGCGGCGCGCAACCCGGCCGACGACACCCCGCGCCGGCACCGGCCGACCGGACCCGCCGACCCACCCACCGCACGGCCGGATCCCGGCGACTCCGCTTCCGACCCTCTCCGCCCCGCGGGCCCCTCCGCTCCCGCACGGGCCGCCCGGCCCGCGAACGCGCCCGAACCGCCCGCGCGTTCGGCTCCCCGGACCCGCGCCGGCCACCCGTACCCCCGGCGCCCCGCGGACGCCGACCGCCGGGGTGACCGGTGACCGCTCCCGGGCGCTCCGCGCCGATCCGCGTGCTCGTCGTCGAGGACGATCCCGTCGCCGCCGATGCGCATCGGCTCTACGTCCAGCGCGTGCCCGGGTTCGCCGTCGCCGGGGCCGCGCGGTCGCGGGCCGAGGCGGCCAGGATCCTCGACCAGGTGCCCGTCGACCTGATCCTGCTCGACCTCTACCTCCCCGACGGCCACGGCCTCGCCCTGCTCCGCTCGTTGCGTACCGCGGGGCACGCCGCCGACGTCATCGCCGTCACCTCCGCCCGCGACCTGGCCGTGGTCCGCGAAGGGGTGTCCCTCGGCGTCGTGCAGTACGTGCTGAAGCCGTTCGCCTTCGCCACCCTGCGCGACCGCCTCGTCCGCTACGCCGAGTTCCACGCCGCCTTCGGCGAGGCCGGCGGCCAGGACGAGGTGGACCGCGCGCTCGCCGCGCTCCGCGCCCCGGCGCAGGCCGCGTTGCCCAAGGGGCTCTCGGGCCCCACCCTCGCCGCCGTCACCGACGCCCTGCGCCGGGCGGGCGACGACGGCCTCACGGCCACCGCCGCCGGCGAGGCCACCGGCACGTCGCGCATCACCGCCCGCCGCTATCTGGAGCACCTGGCGGAGACCGGCCATGCCGTCCGCGCCCCGCAGTACGGCCAAGTGGGCCGCCCCGAGCTCCGCTACCGCTGGTCCGGCTCCCGCCCCTGACGGCCCGTCACGCGGCTCCGCGCGAAAACTTCCGGGCCCGGCGACGGCTGAAATCAGTCGGTACAGCACGGGAAACCGTCGGTACAACAACGTTGTCACCGATACGGGACAGCCCTTGTCAGAAGGATTGACCGGACATCCGGACAGCCGTACTTTCTCCGCATCCTCGCCCGAGCCGCAGGGAGGTCCCGCCGTGCACCGCCCCGTTTCCCCCATGCTCGCCACCGCGCTCACCGCCGTCCTCGCCGCCACCGCGCTCTCCGCCTGTGGAGACTCCGGGAGCGATCCGGACACGATCAGAATCCAGTTCAAGAAGTCCACCGACGCCAAGAACAAGATCTTCGACCGCGAGATCGAGGCGGTGAAGAAGGAGTTCGAGGAGAAGTTCCCGGGCAAGAAGGTCGAACTGATCCCCGTTCAAGTGCCTGACGAGCAGTACTACACCAAGGTCCAGCAGATGCTGCGGTCCCCCAAGACCGCCCCCGACCTGGTGTACGAGGACACCTTCCTGATCAACTCCGATATCGCCGCGGGGCTGCTCACGCCCCTCGACGACTACCTCGAGGACTGGAAGGACTGGGGCCAGTACATCGACACGGCGAAGACCGCCGCGCAGGGCCAGGACGGCAAGACGTACGGCGTCCCGGACGGCACCGACACCCGCGGGCTCTGGTACAACAAGGAGCTCTTCGCCGAGGCCGGACTCCCCGTCGACTGGCAGCCGAAGACCTGGGACGACGTCCTGGACGCCGCCCGCACCATCAAGCGCGAACTGCCCGACGTCATCCCGCTGAACGTCTACACCGGCAAGCCCGCCGGCGAGGCCGCGTCCATGCAGGGCTTCGAGATGCTGCTGTACGGCACGGGCGCCGACCCGCTGTACGACCCGAAGTCGAAGAAGTGGGTCGCCGGCAGCCAGGGCTTCACCGACGCCCTCGACTTCGTGCACACCGTCTACAACGACGGCCTCGGCCCCGACCCGCAGGACGCCCTCGACCCCAACGTCGGCACCAAGGTCGGCACCGAGTGGCTGCCCGAGGGCAAGCTCGCCATCGACCTCGACGGCTCCTGGATGTCGAACAACTGGCTGGAGACCGGCCCGAAGCCGTGGCCGGAGTGGACCGAGGTGCTCGGCCAGGCCGCCATGCCCACCCAGAACGGCGAGGCGCCCGGACGGGTCAGCATGTCCGGCGGCTGGGCCTGGTCCATCCCCGCCAAGGCCAACAACCCCGACCTGGCCTTCGAGTTCATGAAGGTCGCCCAGTCGCGGAAGAACAACACCCGGCTGACCATCGCCAACGGCCAGATCGCCGTCCGCGAGGACGTCGCCGCCGACCCGGAGTACCAGGCGTACGTCCCGGGCGTCGAGTTCTTCACCGGCCTGGTCGAGGACACCCACTACCGCCCGGCGCTGCCGGTCTACCCGCAGGTCTCCACCGCCATCCAGGAGGCCATGGAGCAGGTCACCACGGGCGACGCCTCCGCCGAGGAAGCCGCCGGGGGCTATGACGAACAGCTCGATTCGATCACCGACGGCGAGGTGGTCGAGAAGTAGCCGCCCGAGCAGCCCGAGAGGCCATGGTGAGCAAGCACACCCCCGCCCCCGCCGGGCCCCGGGACGCCGCCGGTGCGGCGCGCGTCCCCGGCCAGGCGGGCGGCGGCCGCCGCCGCACCGGACCTGCGAAGCACCCGCAGCCGCCCCGCTCCGTGCTGCGCGCGCTGCTGCGGGCGCTGCCCGTGGGTCCCTCCCTCGTCCTGATGCTGCTGTTCCTGGCGGGCCCCATCGCGTACTGCGTGTGGATCGCCTTCACCGACCTGCAGTTGTCGGGCCAGGCCGAGTCGTCGTTCGTCGGTCTGGAGAACTTCCGTACCGCCTTCGACGACGAGGGTTTCATCAACGCCGTCTGGCTGACGCTGGTGTTCACGATCCTGTCGTCGATCGTCGGCCAGAACACGCTCGGACTCGCGCTCGCGTCGCTGATGCAGCGGGCCTCGAAGACGGTGCGCACCGTCACCGGCGCCATCGTCATCACCGCCTGGGTGGTGCCCGAGGTCGTCGCCGGCTTCCTGCTCTACGCCTTCTTCCGCCGCGAGGGCACACTCAACTCCGTACTGGACTGGCTCCATCTGCCCAGCCAGAACTGGCTGTACACGCTGCCGATCCTGGCCGTGTCGTTCGCCAACATCTGGCGCGGCACGGCGTTCTCGATGCTCGTGTACTCCGCCGCGCTCTCCGAGATCCCCAAGGAGATCACGGAGGCGGCGGAGGTCGACGGCGCGGGCGGCTGGCGGAAGCTGTGGCACGTCACGCTGCCGATGATCAGGCGCTCGATCGCCACCAACCTGATGCTCAACACCCTGCAGACGCTCTCGGTCTTCGGGCTGATCTGGGCGATGACCCGCGGCGGCCCCGGCGACCGCAGCCAGACGCTGCCGCTGTTCATGTACGAGCAGGCGTTCAAGAACAACCTGCTCGGCTACGGCACGGCGGTGGCCCTGCTCCTGCTGCTGGTGGGCGCCCTGTTCTCGCTGGTGTACATGCGGATGCTGCGTACGGAGGTATGAGCGATGCCCACGTCCACGCTCACCCGCGACACCCCGCCGCCCGGCACCCCCGCGCCCCGCAAGCGCGGCCCGGGCCGCAGGCCGGGCGCGCGCCGGAACAGCCGGCGGCTGGCGGCCGACCTGTGCCTGCTGCTGGCGGCGCTGGCGTTCGTACTGCCGCTGGCCTGGCTGCTCTTCTCGTCCGTCGACGCCGACTCGGGCCTGACCGCCCGGCCGCCGACGGACGTCACCTGGGACAACTTCGACGCGGTGATGACCACGGACATCACCTTCCGCCCGCTGCTCAACAGCCTGATCCTGTGCGGCTCCGCGACGGCCGTCACGGTCGTCGCGGCGGCGCTGGCGGCGTACCCGCTGTCGCGCTTCAGCTCGCGGCTGAACCGCCCCTTCATGCTGACGATCCTCTTCACCACCAGCCTGCCGATCACCGCCATCATGGTCCCGGTCTACGGGCTGTTCGTGCAGATCAACCTCATCGACACCATGTCCGGCACGGCGTTCTTCCTGGCCAGCTCGCAACTGCCGTTCGCGATCTGGCTGATGAAGAACTTCATGGACGGGGTGCCGAAGGTGCTGGAGGAGGCGGCCTGGACGGACGGCGCGTCGTCGATGCAGGCGCTGGTGCGGGTCATCCTGCCGCTGATGGGCCCGGGCGTCGTGGTGGTGACGGTCTTCTCGTTCATCATGATGTGGGGGAACTTCTTCGTCCCCTTCATGCTGCTGCTCAGCCCGGACCAGATGCCCGCCTCCGTCTCGATCTTCGAGCTCTTCGGCAACATGGGCTCTGTGGTCTACGGGGAGCTGGCCGCCTTCTCGATCATCTACTCGGCGCCGGCGGTGCTGCTGTACGTGCTGATCGCCCGCCGCCTCGGCGGCGGCTTCGCGCTGGGCGGCGCGGTGAAGGGCTGACGGTGCGGGGGCGGGGTGCGGTGAAGGGCAGACCGGGGCCTGGCCGGCCCTCCACCGCCGCCCGCGGCGGCCGCGCGGCGCGCCTGGCGGGAAGCCCGCCGGACGTGTCCCTTACGGCCACGGGGACGGACCTGCCCGGCGGCGTCAGCCGCCGATGTTGACGTCGATGCAGGCGTAGAAGGCGTTCCCGGTGTCGGCGACGTTCCACACGGCGAGCACCTTCTGCTTGCCGGTGATCCCGCCGAAGTCGACGGAGTGGCTGAACTCGGCCGGCGGCTGGGCGCCGCCGTCGTCGAACTCCGCGACCTTCTGGCCGCCGACGAAGTACTGCCAGGTGCTCGTGCGGTGCCTGGCCGTGATCTTCCAGTCGAACGTCGTGGTGCTGCCGACGTTGGTGACGTTCCAGCCGCGGTTGTCGTCGTCCAGTTCGCCGAAGCCCTGGTTCCCGCCGCTGCAGCTCGTCAGGCCCTTGGGCCCCTCGACGCTCTGCGGCTCGTACTTGATGCCGCCGCACGGGACGACGCCCTGCGCGCACTGCTGCTGACGGCTCGGCGGGCTGGTGATCCAGCCGTGGGCGCTCGCCTGCTGGCTGGGCAGGGCCAGGAGGAGCAGCGGCGCTACGCCGGCGCCGACGACGGCGGCACGTGTCGCACTGCGGCGTTTGCTGGCAGGCTTGGTCCTGCGGTGCATACAACTCTCCTTGCGTGGGGGGTCATTGGTCTAGACTTTAGCTCTTGGCCGTCCACCGTCAACCCCTCCGGCCCCACGCGCATCCCGCCGCAGCTTCGGCGGAACGCACGGTTGATAACGGGGTGCACCACTACCTACGGTGACGGTGTGACGACACAGGTGCCCGGCCCCGGCGCCGGCCCGCCGGAACATCAGCCGCCCTTCGACCCCGAGGCGGCCCGCCGATTACGCCGCGCCCTGGGCCTCGGTCACGACCACGTCGCCTACGGCATGCGCGCCGCGTACGGCCTGGCCGTACCCGCCGCCGCGGTCGCCGACTGGGAGAAGGGCCACGCCCGCCCCTCGCGCACCGAACTCGACGCCCTGGCCGGCGCGTTGTGGTGCACACCGGCCGACCTGATGGGCTCCCCCACGTCGCTCCACGCCCACCGCCGCGCCCACGGCCTGCCCCTGGACGACGTGGCCCGGCACATCGGCATGGACCCCGCCACGTACCTCAGCGCGGAGCGCACCGGCCGCTGGCCCGGCACCGAGTCCCAGGCCACCCGGCTCGCCTACCTCCTCCGCCTCCCGCTGCCCGACCTGCTGGACCTCACCGGCCGCAGCGAACCCCTGGCCCGCCACCTCCGCGACGCCGCCACCACCCGCTGGCAGCCCCAGGTCCGCCCGGTCGCCCGCCTCACCCGCCTCCCCCGCCGCCCCCTGGAACGCGCCCTGAGCACCCTCCACGAGGAGTACCAGACCCGCACCGCCGCGGCCCGCAACTGGGGCGACGGCCCCCCGCCGGAATCCGCGGCGGGAGTGACGACGTACCTCCAGCAGGTGCTCCCCCGCTTCTGGGAACTCCTCCGCAACTGACGGTGGCCGGCGGGCGATGACGCCGGCGGACGGTGCTGCGCGGACAGTCGCCGGTCCCCGGGAGCACAAGGGGCCGCAGGCTATGCTCGGCGGGAACCCGCGGGTGACGTGACACAGCCCCGCCGGGGACGGTCCGGGTCCTCGCCGCGGGACGCGTACCGGCCCGGCCGCTCGCCTTCCGCATCCGCATCCCTGGGAGTTCCGACGGACACCGAACTGACCGCCGTCGCCGCCGAGACCATCAGGACCGCGCGGCTCGACCTGCTGCCGCTGCGCGTCGGGCACGCCGACGAGATGGCCGGCGTGCTCTCCGACCCTGCGCTCTACGCGTTCACCGGCGGCTCGCCGCCCGCGCTCGGCGAACTGCGGGCGCGCTACGTGCGGTTGGCCGCCGGGGCGCCCGGGGGCGGGACGGTGTGGGGGAACTGGGTGCTGCGGGTGCGCGCGGACGGCGGGCTCTGCGGGTACGTGCAGGTGACGATCCGCGAGGAGGTCGCCGAGGTCGCCTGGGTGGTGGGGACGCCGTGGCAGGGCCGCGGCTACGCCGGTGAGGCCGCCCGGGGGCTCGTCGCGCGGCTGCGGAGGCTGCCGTTGCGGGCCGTCGTCGCGCACGTCCACCCCGGCCACCGCGCCTCCGCGGCCGTCGCGGCGGCCGCGGGTCTTGAGCGTACGGACCTCGTCCAGGACGACGAGGTCGTCTGGCGCCTCGACCTCACCTCGCCGCCACCGCCCGCCGCCCGCTAGCGGCCGATGCCGTCCAGTTCCGCCATGTCCGCCCGGGAGAGCGCGAGTTCCGCCCCCGCGGTGTTCTCGCGCAGGTGGGCCACCGAGGACGTACCGGGAATGAGCAGGATGTTGGGCGACCGCCGCAGCAGCCACGCCAGCGCGACCGCCATCGGCGTCGCCTCCAGCCGCGTGGCCACCGCGGACAGCGCCGTGGACTGCAGCGGGGTGAAGCCGCCGAGCGGGAAGAAGGGCACGTAGGCGATGCCCTGGGCGGCGAGTTCGCCGATCAGCTCGTCGTCCTGGCGGTGGGCGAGGTTGTACATGTTCTGTACGCACACCACCGGCGCGATCGACCGCGCCTCGGCGACCTGCTCCGCCGTCGCGTTGCTCACCCCGAGGTGCCGGATCAGGCCCTGCGACCGCAGTTCCGCCAGGGTCCCGAAAGCCTCGGCGAGCGAGCCCGGCCTGGGGCCCTGGACGTCGCCGAGGCGGAGGTTGACCACGTCGAGGGCGTCGAGGCCGAGGTCGTCCAGGTTCTCGCGGACGGACGCGCGCAGTTCCTCGGGGCGCCGGGCCGGCGGCCAGCCGCCCTGCGCGTCGCGGACCCCGCCGACCTTGGTCACGATGTGCAGGGACGCCGGGTAGGGGTGCAGGGCCTCGCGGATGAGCCGGTTGGTGACGCGCGGTCCGTACGCGCCCGCGGTGTCGATGTGGGTGATCCCGAGGGCCACCGCCTCCCGCAGGACGGCGAGCGCGCCGCCGCGGTCGGCGGGCGGGCCCATGACCCCGGGTCCCGCGAGCTGCATGGCGCCGTAGCCGACGCGGCTGACGGTCAGATCGCCGAGGGTCCAGGTGCCGCCGGGAGGCGGGGCGGAGGGGGTGTGCATGGCTGTGCCTTCGCTGTCGGGGCGGTAGCGGGCCGTCCGGCCCGTGCCGTCGATGCTCGCCCGAGGGCGCGCGGCGCGGCCAATACCGACACGGCCGCCCCTCATACCCGGCGGGTATCACCGACGTAGCCTGGATGCGTGGACACCCTGGAGACCCGCGAGCTGCGCTACTTCGTCGCCGTGGCCGAGGAACTGCACTTCGGCCGCGCCGCCGGCCGCCTCGGCATCGCCCAGCCGCCGCTGTCCCGGGCGGTCCAGCAGCTCGAACGGCGCCTCGGCGTCCGGCTGCTGGAGCGCGACCGGCGCGGCGTCGCCCTGACCGCGGCCGGCGAGACGCTGCTGCACGAGGGCCGCGCCGCCCTCGCCGCGACCACCGCTGCCGCCCGCCGCACCCGCCGCGCGGGCGGCGCCGACGGCCCGGGCGCCTCGCCCGACCGGCTGGTGCTCGCGGTGAAGGCCGCCGCGTCCCACGAACTGCTGCACAAGCTCCTCGACGCCTACGCCGCCGAACCCGGCGCGGCCGACGTCGAGGTGCTGCCCAGCGGCACCTGCGAACAGGGGGAGATGCTGCGCGACGGCCGCGCCGACGTGGCGCTCATGCACGCCCCGTTCAACTCGCTGGCCGGCTTCGACAGCGAGGAGCTGACGAGCGAGGGCCAGATCGCCATCCTGCCCGCCGCCCATCCCCTCGCCGCGCGTACGGCCCTGACCCTGGCGGACATCGCCGACGTCCCCGGCCTCCCGCTCGCCCGCTGGACCCGCGACGCGCCGGGTCCAGGACCCGAGATCCACGACCAGACGCAACTGGCCCAGTTGATCGCGCTCGGCCGCACCGCCGCCGTCTTCCCCGACTCCGCCCGCGCCTGGCTCTGGGCCGAGCACACCGCCGTCCCGCTGACCGACGCGCCGCCGGTGGTCACGCACATCGCCTGGCCCGCGCACAGCCGCTCGCTCGCCCTCGCGCTCCTGGTCCGTACCGCCACCCGGCTGTGACGCGCTCGGACCGCCGCGCTACTCCTCCACCTGCGCCCGCTGCCAGGCCAGATAGTCCGCGACCAGCTCCGGCGGGTTCGCCTCCGCGGTGAGCGGGATCTGCTCCTCCGGATCGTCCATGTCGAACAGCACCACGGGCAGCGGCCGCCCCAGCACCTCCTCGACGCGCCCCGTCTCGTGCAGATGCCGCGCCACGTCCACGCAGTCCTCGGCGAAGTCCGCGCACAGCAGGTCGTACACCGCGGACCACCGGTCCGAAAACTGCTCCTCGTCCTCGAACCACAGCCCCTTCGCGGTCGCCTCCGCGCGGTGCAGCACGGTGCCCACGGGATCCTCCGGCACGTGCCCGACCCGCTCGAACCCGTCGAGGATCCAGTACGCGTACGACCACCGCACCTCGCCGTCGGGATCCAGCTCCCCGCGGGCGGCCTCGCGCTCGCGGCGGATCTGCGCCTCGGTGTTGTAGCCGACCTGCACGTACGGATAGCGGGCGTCCTGGTCGACGCGGTACATCTGCAGGGCGACGACGTAGATCTCGGGTCTCAGCTCCACCGGAAACGTGTCGAGGATCCGGTACGCCTCCTGCTTCAGATGCTGCCGAAACGACATCTCCGCCCACCCTTCCCGGCGACCCGTCCGCCCCTACCGTACGACCGACTGGATCTCCCGCACGTCGAGTTCCTGCGTGGCCTCGATGATCCCGGTCGGCAGCGGTTCGTCCGTCGTGCCGTCCGAGGCGCTCCAGGTCACCCGCCAGGTGACGGAGGCGGTGAAGTCATAGGGGCCGGTGCTCTCGGAGGACCGGAGATAGGTCACCCCACACGGCGGCACCTTGTCGGCGTTCCCCTTCCGGTACGGGGCCCCGACGCCCCCGTCACCGTCCATCGCACACTCACCGCCGCCGGGGTGCAGTTCGGCGTCGTCGGTACCGGGATCGATGGTCAGCGAGACGGGGGTGGCGGTGGTCTCGACCCACAGCCCGAGGGCGGGCACTTCGGCCCGTGCAGTCACCGGCCGGAACTCGGCGCCGTCCAGCCACACCCAGGTCGGAAGGTTGACGACCTGCTCCCCCTCGGGCCGCAGCTCGGCCTCGGTGTCGGGCACGATCATCCGCTCGTAGGCGAGTTCGGCAAGCATCCTGGGATCGATGGCCTGCCCCTGTGCCCAACCGGGCGGAGGCTCCTCGTTGTCCACCCAGAACGGCACCTCGCTGCATGCGCTCCGAGCGAGGAAGTTCTCTTCAGCCGGGTTCGGTACGCCGGCCCAGAACATCCCCTCCCCGTCGTTCTCGACGTTCCAGTCCTTGAAGCCCGGGTGCCTCGGCCAGCTATAGCCGTCCTCGTAGTGCCTGAGCAACACCGCCAGGCCGCTGCCCGGGTGGCCGGTCATCCCCGGCTTCCCCATCTGCTTCTCCAGGGACTTCTTGGTCACCCGCTTGAAGTCCTTGGCGCCGAGATAAGGGGCGTACCAGCACGGCGGCGGATCCCAATCCGCGGTGGTGGGTGTGAGGTTCCCCGGCTCCCGGCCGTCGTCCTCCACCGCACCGGAGAACTTGATGCCACCGCCCGTGCTGGCC
Organism: Streptomyces sp. NPDC004134; assembly: GCF_042874195.1. NCBI lineage: Bacteria > Bacillati > Actinomycetota > Actinomycetes > Kitasatosporales > Streptomycetaceae > Streptomyces > Streptomyces sp. NPDC004134. Next base: position 86,910 of record NZ_JBIAMS010000020.1, read on the forward strand.
CAGATCTCGTTATCGCTGGCACCGGCATCGGACCCCGGGTCCGTGCTGACGTCGGCGCGTGCCGGGGAGCCTGCCGACAGCAGGAGTCCGATCCCCACGAGGAGCGATAACCCTCTCGTCATCCTTCGTGCTACTCCCTGCACTGTGTCGCCTCCGTCTCGACCTCGATGCTGGTGGCCTGCCAGACGTCGTCCCGGCCCAGGGACGTGCCCATCGCGACCCGGTAGTACAGGAAGCTGGAGTCGCTCTCCTCGGTGCGCAGCACCTTCCCCGAGTCGATCTCCTTGCTGAACATCTCCGCCTGGTTGGCACAGAACGACAGCGCGACCGCGGTCGCGTGCGTCTCCCTTTCGAGCCGGTAGAAGCGCTGCGTGCCCGTCAGGGTGACGCCTGCCTCAAGGCTCTGCTCGACCTGGTCCTGCGCGTACGTCAGAGCTTGGCCTCGTCCGTAGAACTGAGCCGCCGGATCCGCATGCGACTGCTCGGTGACACCGCGGAAGATGCTCCGGAGGTAGTTCTGTGCGTCGCGCTGCGCCACGATCTCGTCCGGATTCGACGGCTCGGCCCAGTCGAAGACCAGTTCCACGTCTTTTGGCAGCGATACGTCCGGCGCCCCCTCCGGCGCCTCTTCCTCCGGCTTCGGCGATTCCGGCGCATCGGACGACGAGTCCTTCGCCCCTTGGATCTTCCCCGACTTGCCGTCGCCGGAGCCGGAATCCCCGCACGCGGTGAGCGTCAGCGCCGCAGCCGTCGCGAGGGCGGCGGCCGTCAGGGCAGTGCGTGTGCGCATGGCAAGAAGCTCCCGGTCGGTCGGCGGGAACAACTGGCGCCGGTGCGCGGCCTCTTGTCCCCCGGTGGCGGACTCTGCACGGTACGTTACCGAACCCGCCGCCGGGGCTTAAGGACAGCGCGTCAGAAGACGACCTCCGCCTCGTCCATGCGGTACGCCGGCACCCGCTTCAGCTCCCGGGTCGCCTCCGCCAGCGGGGCCATCACGATGTCCGTCCCCCGCAGCGCCGTCATCTGCCCGAAGTCGCCGCGGTGCACCGCCTCCACCGCGTGCCACCCGAAGCGCGTCGCCAGCACGCGGTCGTACGCCGTCGGCGTGCCGCCGCGCTGGACGTGGCCGAGGATGACCGGCTTGGCCTCCTTGCCCAGGCGCCGCTCCAGTTCGCCGGCCAGGCGGTTGCCGATGCCGGTGAAGCGCTCGTGGCCGTACTGGTCGATCTCGCCCTTCTGGTACTCCATCGTGCCCTCCGCCGGGTGCGCGCCCTCGGCGACGCAGATGACGGCGAACTTCTTGTGCCGGTCGAAGCGCTCCTCGACCATCTTGCACAGGTTGGCGATCTCGAAGGGACGCTCCGGCAGGCAGATGCCGTGCGCGCCGCCCGCCATGCCGGACTCCAGCGCGATCCAGCCCGCGTGCCGGCCCATGACCTCGACGACCATGACCCGCTGGTGGGACTCGGCGGTGGTCTTCAGCCGGTCCATCGCCTCGGTGGCCACGCCGACGGCCGTGTCGAAGCCGAAGGTGCGGTCGGTGGCGGAGATGTCGTTGTCGATGGTCTTCGGTACGCCGACGACCGGCATCCCCGCGTCGGCGAGCATCGCCGACGCCGTGAGGGTGCCCTCGCCGCCGATCGGGATGAGCGCGTCGAGGGCCAGCTCGCGGCTCAGCTCCTCGGTGTTCTCGCAGGCTTCGCGGAGCCGGTCGCGCTCCAGCCGGGACGAGCCGAGGACGGTGCCGCCGCGGGCGAGGATGCCGCTGACGGCGTTGAGGTCGAGCTTGCTGTACCGCCCTTCGAGCAGTCCCTTGAAGCCGTCCTCGAATCCGATCACCTCGTCGCCGTGACCGGCCACGGCGCGGTGGACCACCGACCTGATCACCGCGTTCAGGCCGGGGCAGTCTCCGCCTGCCGTGAGTACTCCGATGCGCATGTCTCTCCTGCTCGGTGCCGTCGCATGCATGCTCGATGCCGATTCTCCCATGCTCCGGGAGTCACTCGTCCGAACAGCCGGTTAACCCTCTGTCACACTCGGCGGTCACCTCGCCGTCACCCCCGGGGGGGCAGAGCCGCCCGCACCCCCGCCCCCGCGCCCCGCCCCCGTACCCGCCGCAGTACCCGCCGCCCTTCGCGCGCCCCGCCCCCTGCCCGACTGTATGGTCGAACAGGACCGCGACGGACGGGACGGATGGAGTGCAGGAGTGACCCGCAGCGTCTACGTCGCCGGCATCGGCCGCGGTGACGGCCGTCAGGTCGTCGAGCTGGGCATGATGGAGCTGCTCTCCCGCCAGGTCGACCGGGTGGGGATCTTCCGCCCGCTGGCGCACGCCGACGCCGATGCCCGCGACCCCGTCTTCGACCTGCTCCGCGCCCGCTACCGGCTGAGCCAGCCGCGCGCCGGGGTGCTCGGCATGACGTACGGGCAGGCGTCCGCGCTCCAGGCCGAGGAGGGTACGGACGCGCTGGTGGCCCGGCTCGTCGGGCGGTTCCACGAGATCGCCGCCGACTACGAGGCCGTGCTCATCTTCGGCAGCGACTTCGCCGACACCAACATCCCCGCCGAGCTGGCGCTCAACGCCCGCCTCGCCAACGAGTGCGGCGCCGCCGTGCTGCCCGTCGTCGGCGGCGCCCAGCAGTCCGCGGAGTCGGTGGTCGCCGAGGTGCGCAACGCGCACGACGCGTACACCTCCCTCGGCTGCGACGTGCTGGCGATGATCGCCAACCGGGTCGGCCCCGACGCCGCCCCCCGGGCCCGCGCCGCCGCCGCGGACATCGGTGCCCACCTGCCCGTGCCGGTGTACGTCATCCCCGAGGACGCCGGCCTCGCCGCCCCCACCGTCGCGCAGATACGGGACGCCCTCGGCGCCGGGCTGCTGGCCGGCGACGCCGGCGGGCTGGCCCGTGACGTACGCGACTTCGTCTTCGGCGGCGCGATGCTCCCGGCGTTCCTGCCGGCCCTCAGCGAGGGCTGCATGGTCATCACCCCCGGCGACCGCGCCGACCTCGTCGTCGGCGCCCTGGCCGCGCACTCCGCCGGCTCCCCCGCCATCGCCGGGGTGCTGCTCACGCTGGACGAGCGGCCCGGCCCCGACATCATGGCGCTGGCCGAGCGGCTGGCGCCGGGGACGCCGCTGCTCACGGTGGCCGAGGGCTCGTTCCCCACCGCCGCCGCGCTGGTCGGGCTGCGCGGCGAGCTGAACGCCGCGACGCCGCGCAAGGCGGACATCGCCCTCGGCCTCTTCGAGTCGCACGTCGACTCCGCGCAGCTCACCGGGCGGCTGGCGGGGGCGGCGAGCGGACGCGTGACGCCGATGATGTTCGAGCACATGCTGATCGAGCGGGCGCAGTCCGGCCGCAAGCACGTGGTGCTGCCGGAGGGCACCGAGGAGCGGGTGCTGCTGGCGGCGGAGGTGCTCGTACGGCGCGGGGTGTGCGATCTCACCCTCCTCGGCGAGGAGCAGACGATCCGCAAGCGCGCCGCGGAGCTGGGGCTGAGCCTGCCGCTGCTGAGCGCGGACGCCCCCTCGGCGCGGCCGGACGGACCGGCCACGGCCCGGATCACCGACCCCCGCGTCTCGCCGCTGCGGGAGAGCTTCGCCGAGCTGTACGCGCAGTACCGCTCGCACCGCGGCGTCAGCGTGGAGCTGGCGTACGACGTGCTGGGCAACGTCAACTACTTCGGCACCCTGATGGTGCAGCAGGGCCTGGCCGACGCGATGGTCTCCGGCGCCGCGCACTCCACGGCCGCCACCGTCCGCCCGGCGTTCGAGGTCATCAAGACCGCGCCGGGGGCCGCGATCGTCTCGTCCGTCTTCTTCATGTGCCTCGCGGACCGGGTCCTGGTGTACGGGGACTGCGCGGTCAACCCGGATCCGAACGCCGAGCAGCTCGCGGACATCGCCATCCAGTCGGCGGCGACGGCCGCGCAGTTCGGCGTCGAGCCGCGGGTGGCGATGCTGTCGTACTCGACCGGCACCTCGGGCTCCGGCTCGGGCGTCGACAAGGTGCGGCGCGCGACCGAGCTGGTCCGGGCCCGCAGGCCCGACCTGGAGGTGGAGGGCCCGATCCAGTACGACGCCGCCGTGGACGCCACCGTCGCCGCCGCCAAGATGCCGGACTCGCGGGTCGCGGGACAGGCCACGGTGCTGGTCTTCCCCGACCTCAACACCGGCAACAACACGTACAAGGCGGTGCAGCGCACGGCCGGCGCGATCGCCGTGGGACCCGTGCTCCAGGGGCTCAACAAGCCGGTGAACGACCTGTCCCGGGGCGCGCTCGTCCAGGACATCATCAACACCGTCGCCATCACCGCCGTACAGGCGCAGGGCACCGCCGCCCCCGCGAAGGACGGCCGCCCGTGACCGCGCAGACCCGGATCCTGGTGCTCAACTCCGGCTCCTCGTCGCTGAAGTACCAGCTCATCGACATGGCGGGGCCGACGCCCGGCGCCGACCGCCCGGCCCGCGGCATCGTCGAGCGGATCGGCGAGCCGCGGGCAAGCGGCGGCGTACCGGACCACGCCGCGGCGCTGCGCGCCGTCGGCGCGGAACTGGCCGCCGCGGGGCACGGTCTGGACGCGCCCGACCTGCTGGCCATCGGCCACCGCGCCGTCCACGGCGGCACCCGCTTCACCGAGCCGGTCCTCGTCGACGACGGCGTGCTGGACGAGATGGAGAAGCTCGTCCCGCTGGCGCCGCTGCACAATCCGGCGAACATCGCCGGCATCCGCGTCGCCCGCGAGCTGCGCCCCGACCTGCCGCAGGTCGCCGTCTTCGACACCGCCTTCCACGCCACCCTCCCCGAGCACGCCTGGCGCTACGCCCTGGACACGGCCACCGCCGACGCCCACGCCATCCGCCGCTACGGCTTCCACGGCACCTCTCACGCCTACGTCTCCCGCGCCACCGCGCAGTTGCTCGGCCGCGACCCGGCGGACCCCGGGGACTTCAACGTCCTCGTGCTGCACCTCGGCAACGGCGCCAGCATCTCGGCGGTTGCCGGCGGCCGGTGCGTGGAGACGTCGATGGGGATGACCCCGCTGGAGGGCCTGGTGATGGGCACCCGCAGCGGGGACCTCGACCCGGCGGTGGTCTTCCATCTCGCCCGCGAGGCGGGCATGGACACGGACGCGATCGACACGCTGCTGAACAAGCGGAGCGGCCTCGTCGGCCTCTGCGGCGACAACGACATGCGGGAGATCGGCCGCCGGATCGCCGAGGGCGACGAGCGCGCGCGGCTGGCCTTCGACGTGTACGTCCACCGCATCCGCAAGTACGTCGGCGCCTACACCGCCGTGCTGGGCCGGGTGGACGCCGTCGCGTTCACCGCCGGCGTCGGCGAGAACTCCGCCGCCGTACGGGAGGCGTCGCTGCGGGGCCTCGGAGGTCTCGGCATCGAGCTGGACTCCGTACGCAACGCGGTACGCGGCTCCGCACCCCGCGTGGTCTCCGCGCCCGGCTCCCGGGTGACGGTCGCCGTGGTGCCCACCGACGAGGAGCTGGAGATCGCCACCCAGACCCGCGACCTGGTCCGCGGCGGCGGCCCGGCGCTCCCCCCACCGGAATAATTCCGGTCGAGAACAAACCGATAGGATGCCGCCATGCGCCGAGCGAAAATCGTCTGCACCCTGGGTCCCGCCGTCGACTCCTTCGAGCAGCTCAAAGCGCTGATCGAGGCCGGCATGTCCGTGGCCCGCTTCAACATGAGCCATGGCACCCAGGCCGAGCACCAGGAGCGCTACGACCGGCTGCGCAAGGCCGCGGAGGAGACCGGGCGGCCCATCGGCGTGCTGGCCGACCTCCAGGGCCCGAAGATCCGGCTGGAGACCTTCGCCCAGGGCCCGGTGGAGCTGGCGCGTGGCGACGAGTTCACGATCACCACCGAGGACGTGCCCGGCGACCGGACCATCTGCGGCACCACGTACAAGGGCCTGCCCGGTGACGTCTCCCCCGGCGAGCGCATCCTCGTCAACGACGGCGCGGTCGCGCTGGAGGTGCTGGAGGTGCGCGGCCCCGAGGTGCGCACCATGGTCATCGAGGGCGGCGTGGTCTCCGACCACAAGGGCATCAACCTGCCCGGCGTGGCGGTGAACGTCCCGGCGCTCTCCGAGAAGGACGTGGACGACCTGCGCTTCGCCCTGCGCATGGGCTGCGACATGGTCGCGCTGTCCTTCGTCCGCGACGCCGGCGACATCGGCGACGTGCACCGGGTGATGGACGAGGTCGGGCGGCGGGTGCCGGTCATCGCCAAGGTCGAGAAGCCGCAGGCGATCGACCACATGGAGGAGATCGTCCTCGCCTTCGACGGCGTGATGGTGGCCCGCGGCGACCTGGCGGTGGAGTATCCGCTGGAGAGGGTGCCGATGGTGCAGAAGCGGCTGATCGAGATGTGCCGCCGCAACGCCAAGCCGGTGATCGTCGCGACCCAGATGATGGAGTCGATGATCAGCTCCTCGCGTCCGACGCGCGCCGAGGCGTCCGACGTCGCGAACGCGATCCTGGACGGTACGGACGCGGTGATGCTGTCCGCCGAGTCGTCGGTCGGCAAGTACCCGATCGAGACGGTCAAGACGATGGCGCGGATCGTGGTGGCGGCGGAGGACGAGTTGCTGTCGCGCGGGCTGCAGCCGCTGGTGCCGGGCAAGAAGCCGCGTACGCAGGGCGGTTCCGTGGCCCGGGCGGCGTGCGAGATCGCGGACTTCCTGGACGCGCAGACGCTGGTGGCGTTCACGCAGTCCGGGGACACCGCGCGGCGGCTCTCGCGCTACCGCGCGTGCCAGCCGATCCTGGCCTTCACCACCGACGAGCACACGCGCAACCAGCTCACGCTGAGCTGGGGCGTGGAGCCGGTGCTCGTGCCGCACGTGGACAACACCGACGCGATGGTGGATCTGGTGGACGCGGAGATGTTGAAGCTCAACCGCTTCCGCGAGGGCGACACGATGGTCATGACCGCCGGGTCGCCGCCCGGGGTGGCGGGCACCACGAACATGGTGCGCGTGCACCACCTGGGCGGCGAGCGCTGAAGCCGGGCGGCACGGCCAAGCGCTACTCGATGGTGTTCTCGAGGCCCGGCACGGTGAGCGTGCCGCCGAACTGACCGGCCTGGACGACCCGGACGTCGGTGAAGAACGCGAACGGCAGGTCCAGCGGCGGCGGGCTCTCGGGGCTGAACGTCATCGGGATCAGCCCGAAGAGATCTCCCTTCAGCTCCTCGGTGTACATGGTCACGGTGCCGTTGCGGATGGTGGACGTGCTGCCCTCGTCGGCGCGTACGTGCGTCGTGTTCCTGCCGGGTCCGACGACGGTCTGGTGCAGGTCGCGGATGTCGACGCCGTCGTCGGCGGTGTACTTCAGCACCTTCTTGACCTTGCCGCTGTAGGTCTTCACCTCGACGATGCCGTGGTACTTGAGACCCTTGAGGGTGAGCTTGGTGCTGTCCAGCCGCCACGGGTCGTCGGGCAGCAGCGGCAGCCCGGGTTCGAGTGCGGCGTCCGCCAGTGCCTCGGGGTCGGGGGTGGGGCAGGGGAACGGCTCCTTGCCGTCCGCGTCCGGGGCGGCGTCGTCCCCGGCGTCCGGCTTCTCGTCCGCGGGATCCCGGGCCGTGTCCCGTACCTTGTCGTCCAGCTCTTCCACGGTGGCGCCCGCCTCTTCTGCGGCGTCGCGTACGGCCTTCTCCCTCTCGCGCCGCTCCTCGTCCGACGCGGCGCCGGAACCGGAACCGGAGTCCTTCACGCCGTCCGAACCCGTACCCGGGCCCGAACCGGCGGAGCCGGCACCGGAGTCGGCGCCGTCCGGGCCGCCGGACGGCTCGGCCCCGGGCTCCGCTCCGGGGTCGTCCCGGCCGAGCAGCCCGTCCAGGGTGTCGCCGAGGCCCAGCGGGTCGTACCAGGGGCGGGACTCCGACGGCGAAGGACTCGGCTCCGGCGCGCCGGCCTCCCCGGCGCCGCCGCCGTCCGGCCCGCCGCCGGAGGCACCGCCCGGGCCGGAGCCCGAGCCGCCACCGCCGCCCGGCCGCTCCGCCGCGGACCCGTCGTCCGTCGCCGACGGACTCGGCGAAGGACCGCCGCCCGGCTGGGCCGACTCCCCGGCGCCCGGCGCCTCTTCGCCGTCCCGGGCCCCCGGCGCGTCCCCGGCGTCCGCCGTCTCCTCGTCCTTCGGCTCCTCCGACTGCTCCGCGCACGGCCCCGGCCGCCAGCGGTCCGCCGGGTCGTCCTCGGCGATCGCGGGCCGCGGCGTGAGCCCCAGCCCCAGGAAGACCGCGGTGGGCATGGCTGCCAGGGCTATCGCCTTGCCCGCCGGCACCCGGCCGAGCAGCGACCTGCGGGGTGCCGCGTGCCGCGGCCCCCGGCGTACCGCCCTCGCGTGGTCATCCGGCCGCACGGTGCCTCCCGCCGTCGATGTCCTCCAGCACGTCCACGCCCGGCTCGCCGGCGCCGGCTCTCTTCTCCTCCGCCGCGCCGTCCGCGGTCCCGTCCGCCGCCCCGTCCTCGGAGTCGGCGGCACCGGAGTCGCCGGCGGCCGCCGCGGCCCCCGGCACACCCGGCGCCCACGACACGGCCAGCGCCCCGCCGATCAGCGACAGCAGGAAACCCACCAGCAGCCCGCCGAAGTTGGACACCGGAATCGACACCAGCGCCAGCACGATGGAGGCGACGCCCGCGAACACCCGGACGACGGCGTGGAACCACATGGTCAGCCCGAGCGTCACCAGCAGCACGCCGATGATCAGGCCCCCGGCCCCCGCCTGCGTCGCCATCTGCAGGCTGAGGTTGCCGAGCTTGATGTTGTAGTACGGCAGCGCGCCGATCGGCACGCCGCCCGCGATGGTCAGCAGACCCGCCCAGAACGGACGGGAGCCGCGCCAGCCGCGGAATCCCAGCCGCCAGGTGTGCAGACGGTGCAGCAGGTCCGTCAACTCGGCGCTCATGAAAACAGCTCCCCGGTACGGCGGTGCGGTGCGGTCAGTGGGGGGTCCGGCGGGGAGCGGTACGCGCCTCCCCGCCGGCCGAGTGCGTGGTCAGAAGCACTCTTTGACGCCCTTGTGCAGCTTCATGCTGAGCCCGCTCAGCTTGAAGGTGCCGGCGCTGGTGGCCCAGGCGGTCTGCTTCACGTCCGTGAGGACGGCTCTGTCGGCTTCCTGCGCGAACCCGTTCGGGTTCGCGTTGTCGCCCTTGCCGATGCCCGGCCCCTTGGTGCTGGACCCGGCGGCCACACCGATGTTGATGTTCTCGAACGTCGCGTCGGCGTCGAGCTGCGCGATGTCGATGTAGAGGTTCTTCGCCTCCACCGGCTTGTCGTCACCGGCCGTCAGCACCAGGCTGACCGAGCCGATGAGCGGGACGTCGGGCGTGACGACCGACTGGCACATGCCGTTGATCTTCGCTTCCTTGAACGCGGAGATCGCGACCGGCCGGGTGGCCTCGTCGCCCTCCAGGTCGTGCCCGCTGTCGACGCCGCTGTACTGCACGAAGCCGACGCCCTCCAGCCGGTCCGCCGTGACCTTGAACTCCTGGCCCGACACGCTGAACGACGCCGCCAGCGCGCCCTGGCTCAGCGCCACGCCGATCGCGGCGGTCGCCGCCAGGCTCGGCACCATGACCACGGCGAACCGCTTCCACCTGGTCCCACCACGTGCCTGGGACTCCATGCCTCTCCTCCTTCTCGGACGTACGTCCTGGGCCCGTGGGCCGGTCCTCGGGAGCGAGGAGGATCCGCACGCGCTCGCGGGCGCGGCTCTGCGGGTCCGGTACGGGCGCGGACGCGCTACGTCGAAGGGGGCGTTACCCCCGAGCGACTCGTTGTCCGGACAGGCTCCGGTCCGCGGGAACGGTCCGCGGAAACGGGGAACCCCCCTGTCCGGATGGCGATCGTGGTCCATCGGAAGGGGGGCGCACAAGGGGTTCGTTACCAACGGGTAACGCGAGGGCGAGGCAGATCCGGCCACGATGGCCGGATCCTGCACCCTGGGTCGCCGCCGGGCGCGGACGTACCCGACGACATGGCATGACAAAGGCGGTCATCTGACAGCGCGTCAGTTACTCCGAGTAACAGCCCTGCTCACAGTCAATTTTTGGCAAAGCAGCACGGGCTGTCACCCTACGTCAACCCGTGCTCAGAACAGCACCCGGGCCAGCGCCTGCCGCCCCGCCACCACCCGCGGATCGTCGCCGCCGACGACCTCGAACAGCTCCAGCAGCCGCACCCGCGCGGCCTGCCGGTCCTCGCCCGCGGTCCGCGCGACCGTGTCGACCAGCCGCCCGAACGCGTCCTCGACGTGCCCGCCGACCAGGTCCAGGTCCGCGACCCGGATCTGCGCCGCCACGTCCGACGGCGCGTCCGCCGCCTCCTTGCGTACGGCCGCGGGGTCGAGCCCCTCCACCCGCCGCAGCAGCTCCGCCTGCGCGAGGCCCAGCGTGGCCTCCACGTTGCCCGGGTCGTCGGACAGCACGTTCTGGTACGCCTGGATCGCACCGCCGAGGTCGCCCCGGTCCAGCGCGTCACCGGCCGCCGCCAGCGCGCTGTCGTACGGGCCCGCCGGCTCCTCCGGCGCCTCCCCCTCACCGGCGGCGTCCTCGCCGGCCGCGGCGTCCTCGGCGGCCACCGCCTGCCCGACGATGCCGAACTGCTGCTCGGCGACCTTGATCAGCTCGTCCAGCACCTGGCGGATCTGCGGCTCCGGCGCGGCGCCCTGGAACAGCGGGATGGCCTGCCCGCCGACGACCGCGAAGACCGCGGGGATGGACTGGACGCCGAACTGCTGGAACAGCATCTGGTTCGCGTCCACGTCGATCTTGGCCAGCACGAACCGCCCGGCGTACTCCTGCGCCATCCGCTCCAGCAGCGGGCTGAGCTGCTTGCACGGCTGGCACCACTCGGCCCAGAAGTCGACGACGACCGGGACCTCGGTGGAGCGCTGCAGGACGTCCTGCTGGAAGCCGGCCTCGTCGACATCGATGACCAGCGCACCGGCGCCGGGCGCGGGCACCCCGTCCCTGGCGGCCTGGGCCCGGGCCGCCTCCGCCTTCTCCTTGGCCTCCGCGGCCGCCTTCACCGCGGCCAGGTCGACCGCTCCGCTCATAGACATGTTGCGTGGCTGCATACGCCCTATCCTCCCCCCTTCGCACGGTGCATTGAACGGACGGGCCGCGGATGACCCGTCGAACCCGCCCGGAAGGGTTCGTCCCGGGCGGGTTCCAAGGTGCAGCAGAAGACACCGGTCGCTCGGGGGTGACTTACGCTACGGGCCGTAGCGTAACCCACCTGCGGCGGCGGGGAGAAGGGATAAGGTCCAGCTCATGAGCCACGAGACGCCCGCCGCGCGGCGCGCGGGCCGGCCGCGCAGCGCGGCCGCGGACCGGGCCATCCTGGACGCCGCCCGGGCCGCGATCGCCGAGACGGGCTGGGCCGGGGTGACGCTCGGCGGCGTCGCGGCCCGCGCCGGAGTGGCGAAGACCACGCTCTACCGGCGCTGGCCGGGCAAGAACGAACTCGTCCTGGACGCGCTCGCCGACCTCTTCGACTCGCTGCGGCTGCCGGACCACGGCAGCCTGGCGCGGGATGTGGAGGGCGTGGTGCTGCAGTTCGCCGAGTTGCTGCGGGAGCCGCGCACCCGCGGCGCGCTGATGGCCGTGCTGGCCGAGGCGACCCAGGACGCGGCGCTGCGCGAGCGGATCCGCGGCGCCATCGTCGACCGGCAGCGGCATCTGGTGCTGCTGGGCCGCGCACGGGCGCAGGCGCGCGGGGAGTTGCCGGCGGAGCCGGACGCCGCGGCGGCGGACCGTACCGCGGACATGATCTTCGACGTGATCGCCGGCTCCGTGCTGCACCGGCTGCTGGTCAGCGCGGAACCGGTGACGGCCGCGTGGGCGAAGGCGTTCGCCACCCTGCTGACCGGGGGCCTGGCCGCCCTGACGGACCCGGCGCCCGACCCGGCCGCGGGCAGCGGGGATCCGTCCGCGCAATAGGTCCTTCGGGCCTGTCCCGGCCGCGCCCGGAGCGGGATGCTGGCAGCCCACCTCGAAGGAGGGGCCCATGAAGGCGATCGTCCAGGACCGCTACGGCCCGGCCGGGGTGCTGCGGCAGGCCGAGATCGCACGGCCGGAACCGGGTGCGGGCGAGATCGTCGTACGGGTGCGCGCCGCGGGACTCGACCCCAGCGTGTGGCACCTGATGACCGGACTCCCGTACATGATGCGCCTGATGGGCTTCGGCCTGCGCCGGCCGAAGGACCCGGTCCGCGGCTGGGACGCCGCGGGGACCGTCGCGGCGGTCGGCGCGGGCGTCACCCGCTTCGCGCCCGGCGACGAGGTGTTCGGCGTCGGCAGCGGCGGGACCTTCGCGGAGTACTGCCGGGGCGCCGCGGAGATGTTCGCGGCCAAGCCGGCGGCCGTGGACTTCGAAGCCGCGGCGGCCGTGCCCACCTCCGCGATCACCGCGCTGCGCGCGCTGCGCGACGCCGGCGGGCTGCGGACGGGCGGGCGCGTCCTGGTCCTCGGCGCGGGCGGCGGCGTGGGCACGTTCGCCGTCCAACTGGCCAAGGCGCGGCAGGCGGAGGTCACCGGCGTCTGCGGTACGGACAAGACGGAACTGGTCCGCTCGCTCGGCGCGGACCACGTCGTCGACTACACCGAGCGGGACGTCACCGCCGGCACCGCCCGCTACGACCTCGTCCTCGACACCGCGGGCAACCGCCCGCTCGCCGCGCTGCGCCGCGTCCTCGCCCCGCGCGGCACGATCGTGCTCGTCGGCGGCGAGGGCGGCGGCAGATGGACCGGCGACCTGCGGCGCTCGCTCGGCGGCTCCGTGCGCTCGCTGTTCTCCGCCCGGAAGGTGAAGGCGCCCTACGTGCGCCCCCGGCCGGAGGACGTCGAGGAGGTGCGCGGCCTGCTGGAGTCCGGCACGATCACGCCGGTCGTCGGCCGGACGTACCCGCTCGCCGAGGCCGCCGAGGCGGTCCGGGACTGGGAGAAGGGCCACACGCGCGGCAAGTCCGTCCTCGTCGTGTGACCCCGCTGCCCTCGCGCACGTACGGACCGGCCCGCACGCGGTACGGACCGGTCCGTGCGCGTACGGGCCGGGCCGCGCGCGTACGTCAGAAGGCCGCCGGCTCGGTGTAGACGCCCCACTCGTCGCGCAGCGCGTCGCAGATCTCGCCGAGCGTGGCCTCGGCCCGTACCGCCTCCAGCATCGGCTCGATCATGTTGCCGCCGTCCCGGGCCGCCGTGAGCATGGCCGCCAGCGCGGCGCGCACCCGCGCGTCGTCGCGGGCGCCCTTGCGGACGCCCAGCGTGCGCACCTGCTCGCGCTCCACCTCGTGGCTGACCCGCAGGATCTCCAGGTCGCCGGTGACGGAGCCGGTGTGGCAGTTGACGCCGACGATCTTCTTGTCGCCCTTCTCCAGCGACCGCTGGTAGCGGAAGGCCGACTCGGCGATCTCGCCGGTGAACCAGCCGTCCTCGATGCCGCGCAGGATCCCGGACGTGATCGGCCCGATGGGGTGCCGCCCGTCGGGGTGGGCGCGCCGGCCGCGCTCGCGGATCTGCTCGAAGATCTTCTCCGCGTCGGCCTCGATCCGGTCGGTGAGCTGCTCGACGTACCAGGAGCCGCCGAGGGGATCGGCGACGTTCGCGACGCCGGTCTCCTCCATCAGCACCTGCTGGGTGCGCAGCGCGATCTCCGCGGCCCGCTCGCTGGGCAGCGCCAGGGTCTCGTCCAGGGCGTTGGTGTGCAGCGAGTTGGTGCCGCCGAGGACCGCGGCCAGCGCCTCGACGGCGGTGCGCACCACGTTGTTGTACGGCTGCTGTGCGGTCAGCGAGACGCCCGCGGTCTGGGTGTGGAAGCGCAGCCACTGCGCCTTCTCGCTGCGCGCCCCGTACACGTCGCGCAGCCAGCGGGCCCAGATGCGGCGCGCGGCGCGGAACTTGGCGATCTCCTCGAAGAAGTCGACGTGGGCGTCGAAGAAGAAGGACAGCCCGGGGGCGAAGGCGTCGACGTCGAGCCCGCGGGACAGGCCCAGCTCCACGTAGCCGAAGCCGTCGGCGAGGGTGTACGCCAGCTCCTGCGCGGCCGTCGAGCCGGCCTCGCGGATGTGGTAGCCGGAGACGGACAGCGGCTTGTACGCGGGGATGCGCTCGGCGCAGTACTCCATCAGGTCGCCGATGAGGCGCAGGTGCGGCTCGGGCTGGAAGAGCCACTCCTTCTGCGCGATGTACTCCTTGAAGATGTCGGTCTGCAGCGTGCCGTTGAGCACGCCCGGGTCGACGCCCTGGCGCTCGGCGGCGACCAGGTACATGCAGAAGACGGGGACCGCGGGGCCGCTGATCGTCATCGAGGTGGTGATGTCGCCCAGCGGGATGTCGCGGAAGAGCACCTCCATGTCTGCGGCGGAGTCGATGGCCACGCCGCAGTGCCCGACCTCGCCCAGCGCGTGCGGGTCGTCGGAGTCGCGGCCCATGAGGGTGGGCATGTCGAACGCGACGGACAGGCCGCCGCCGCCGGCGCCGAGGATGAGCTTGTAGCGCTCGTTGGTCTGCTCGGCGTTGCCGAAGCCGGCGAACTGGCGGATGGTCCACGTCCGGCCGCGGTAGCCGGTGGCGTACAGGCCGCGGGTGTACGGGTACTCGCCGGGCCAGCCGATGCGCTCGAAGCCCTCGTAGACGTCCCCGGGGCGCGGGCCGTAGACCGGCTCGACGTCGTCGCCGGAGAGCGTGGTGAAGTCCGCCTCGCGCTTGCGGGCCGCGTCGTAACGCGCCTGCCAGCGGCGCCGGCCTTCTTCCATGGCCGCAGCATCCATGCCCGTACCGCCTCTCTCTGCGCGCGGATCGCGCGGCGCATTTAATAGGACGTCCTACTAAGTGTTGCATGCCCCGGGCCCGCGCGCGGCATACGCGGCCGGGGAGTGGGGGTGGTCACGGCGCGTTTCCGGCGGGGTTTAGGCTCGATGCCATGAAGAAGAGCGTCCTCACCCGCTACCGCACGATGGCGTACGTGACCGGCGTGCTCCTCGTCCTGCTGACCCTGGGCATGATCGGCAAGTACGCCCTGGACCTCTCCGGCGCGGACGGCTTCACGAAGGTCGTGAGCATCGCCCACGGCTGGCTGTACATCCTCTACCTGGTGTTCGCCTTCGACCTCGGCTCCAAGGCGAAGCTCCCGGTCGGCAGGCTGGTCTGGGTGCTGCTCGCGGGGACGGTGCCGACGGCGGCGTTCTTCGTGGAGCGGAAGCTCACCCGGGAGGTCGGGCCGCTGGTCGTCCGCGAGGGCGAGCCCGCGGCGGCGAAGGCGTAGGCAGGCGCGGGACGGCCGGGCGCGGGACGGCGGAGCACGCGCCGGCGCGCGGCCGCCGGACTACTGCTCGAAGTCGCCCGCGGCTATCCGCAGCGGGCGGAGCATGGCGAAGATCTCGGCGCACTGCTCCTCGTCGTACGCGCCGAGCCCGAAGTCCATCGCCATCAGGTCGCGCGTCGCCTGCTCGACGACCTCGCGGCCCCGGTCGGTGATCGACGCGAGCGTGCCCCGGCCGTCGTTCGGGTTGGGCCGCTTGGCCACGTAGCCGGACCTGACCAGCCGGTCGACGGTGTTGGTCACCGACGTCGGGTGCACCATCAGCCGCTCGCCGATCTTCGACATCGCCAGCTCGCCGGCCTTGGAGAAGGTGAGCAGCACCAGTGCCTCGTAGCGCGCGAAGGTCAGCCCGTACGGCTTGACGACGGCGTCGACCTGCGCCAGCAGGATCTGGTGGGCGCGCATCACCGAGGTGATGGCCCCCATCGCGGGCACGGCTCCCCACCGCTGGCGCCAGAGTTCATCGGCGCGCGCGATGGGGTCGAACGACAGGCTCAGCGGCTTCGGCACGTCGCCGACCCTACCGCCCGGTCACGTCGCGGTCAGCCCGGTCTCATCCTTCGGTCGGGTCCTGCGCACTTCCAGAACGACCAGCAGCGAGCACACCGTGCCGGTCACGCCGACCCCGGCGACGGCCAGGTGCACCGGGGCGAACTCCGCGACCGCGCCCGCGGCCGCCATGCCCACCCCCTGCAGCGTCATCAGCCCGGCGGTCTGCAGCGTCATCGCCCGGCCGCGCATCTCCTCGGGCACGGCGGCGACGAACCACTGGTCGAGGCCGAGCGAGTACGAGATGCCGAAGCCGGTGAGCACCAGCAGCGGCAGCGCCCAGCCGAAGGACGGGTGCATCACGAAGCCGATCGCGGGGACCGTCGCGAACACCGCCACCGGGAAGACGATCCGTTCCCTGCCGCGCGGCCCGAGCAGCGAGCCGGCCAGGATCTCGCTGGTGACCGCGCCGATCGGCATGCCGGTCATGAGCAGCCCGAGCCCGAGGGCGCCGATGCCGAGTTCGTCCGCGTACGCGGCCGCCAGCGCCTCGGGGGCGACGACGAAGGTCGGCGGTATCCAGGTGAGCAGCATCAGCGCGCGGATGCGGCGGTCGCGCAGGAAGGTGCCGGCGGCGGCGAGCGAGGCGCCTACGGTGCTCGTGCGGCCGGGCGCCCCCGCGGCGCCCCCGGCGGCGGTACGGGCCGGGCGGGCGCGGGTGCCGAAGCGCAGCACCAGCGCCGAGCCGAGCAGTCCCACCGCGGTCAGCGCCAGGGTCGCGCGCGGGGAGAACGCCGCCAGCAGCCCGCCGAGGGCGAAGCCGACCAACTGCGCCGCCTGCGCGGTGAGCCGGATGACGGACCGGCCGAGGACGAACCGGTCGCCGGTGCCGAGGATGTCGGCAAGCGTGGCGATCCGGGTCCCGGTGAAGACCGGCGAGATGACCCCGGCGACACAGCGCAGCACCAGCAGCGCGGCGATGGGCATGCCGGGCAGCACCATCGCGGCGAAGCAGACGGCGGCGATCAGGTCGCAGGTCACCAGCACCCGGCGGGCCGGGACGCGGTCGGCGATCGAGGACAGCAGGGTCCCGCCGACGAGGTACGGGAGCAGGCCGACGCCCAGGGTGAGGGCGCTCAGCAGCGGGGAGCCGGTGCGGTCGTAGACGAGGACGGTCAGCGCGATGGCCGCGACGACCTCGCCGAGGATCGACATGACGTGCGCGGCGAAGACGAACCGGAACTCGCGGACGCGGAAGACGTCGGCGTAGCGGGAGCGCGGGTCGGCGGCATCGCCCGCGGGGGCGGGGGCCGGGACGTCCCCCCGGCCGGACGGCGGGGCCGCGGGCACGGGTGCGGCCGCGCCGTCCGGGGCTGTGGTGTCGCTCATCCCCGGAGCCTCGCCCGCCGTCGGCGGGGAGCCGTAGTCTTTCGGCACCAGCCGAATCAGTCAGGCAGCAAGGAGGGCGCCCGTGCCGGTGTACATGCGCTTCGGCTCCGACGACCTGCTGCGCTGCCGCTTCGCGGTCTCCCCGGTCTTCGAGACCCACGAGGCGGTACGGACGCTGCGCCGCACCGAGCGGCACGGCTACCACCGGCCGTGGCTGCGCCGCCTCGGCGACGCCGCCGCCGGGCTCGACCTCGGCGCGCTGTGGATCTTCATGCCGCACACGGGGAACGGCTACACCCCGGACTTCCTCGGCGGCCCGCCGCACGCGGCGTACACCTCGGTGGCCGAGGGGCTGGCCCGGCTGCGCGCCACCGACCCGGCGCTCGCGCACGCGGAGATGACCCTCTCGTTCAGCACCATGCCCGGCACGGCCGAGTCCCCGCTCGGCCGCAAGCTGCTCGACGACCCGGCCGCCGCGATCGAGCTGATGGCCGACGTCACGGAGCGCGCCTGGCACGCGCTGGTCGAACCGTTCTGGCCGCGGGTGCACGACCTGCTGGAGGCGGACATCGACTACCGCGCCCGGCAGCTCGCCTCCGCGGGCCTCGGCGAGCTGTTCGCGCTGCTGCACAACCGGCTGTCGTACGAGGACGGCCTGCTGACCGTGCGCACCAAGAACGACTACTACTACGAGCGCGACCTCGCCGGCGACGGTCTGCTGCTGATGCCCAGCGCTTTCGCCTGGCCGGACGTGGTGACCGGCTTCCAGCCTCCCTGGCAGCCCACCGTCATCTACCCCGCCCGCGGCGTCGGCACCCTGTGGGCGGAGCCCGGACGCGAGGCGGCGCAGGCGCTGGGGCGGCTGCTCGGCGCCGGCCGGGCCGCGGTCCTCGCCGCGCTCGACGAGCCGGCCTCCACCTCCGCGCTGGCCCGCCGGCTCGGCCTGGCCCCCTCCTCGGTCTCCGCGCACCTGACCGTGCTGAAGGCGGCGGGCCTGCTGACGTCCCACCGCGAGCGCCACCGGGTGCTCTACGAGCGCACGCCGCTGGGCGGCGCGCTGGCCGCGGGCGGCTGACGCCCATCCGGACGCCTCGGGCCCGCGGCACCGGCCGCGCGGGCGCGGCGTTCCGTAGTGAAAGATCCGCTCATGTCACGATCGACGGGTTCTGTTCGATCGCCTCCCGCGGGAGAAGTGCATGTCGGCGCGGATCCGTACGCTCACCAGCCTCCTGCTCCTCGGGGTCCTGCTCGGCTGCACGCCCGGGGACGGCGACGGTGACGGGGCCGAGCCGCGGGACGGCGAGCGGGCGCGGCCGGCCTCGGCCGCGAAGACGCCGTTCTGGGTGGACCCCGGCTCACCTGCCGCCCGCCAGGTGCAGGCGTACAAGCAGCAGGGGCGGGCGGAGGACGCCGCGCTGCTGGAGCGGATCGCGAGCCGGCCGGTCGCCGAGTGGCCCGCGGGGCACGACCCCGGCGGCGACGTGCGCAACGCGGTACGCGGCGCGGAGGCGGGCGGCCGCACCGCGGTGCTCGTGGCGTACAACATCCCGCACCGCGACTGCGGCCAGCACTCCGCGGGCGGCGCCCCCGACGCCGCCGCGTACGAGCAGTGGATCGGCTCCTTCGCCGACGGCATCGGCGACGCGAAGGCGCTGGTGATCCTCGAACCCGACGCCGTCCCGCACGTCGTGGACGGCTGCACCCCGCCGGAGCTGCACGAGGAGCGCTACCGGCTGATCTCCGGCGCCATCGCCCGGCTCAAGCAGCACCCGGGCGTCAAGGTCTACCTCGACGCCGGCAACTCCTCCTGGATCGCCGACCCGGGCCGGCTCGCCCAGGCGCTGCGCCAGGCGGGCATCGGCGCGGCGGACGGCTTCGCGCTCAACGTCTCCAACTTCCAGCGCACCGCAGAGCAGCTCGCCTATGGCCGCCGGCTCTCCGACCAGTTGGACGGCGCCCACTTCGTCGTCGACACCAGCCGCAACGGCAAGGGCCCGCTGACCGGCGCCCCGGACCAGGTGTGGTGCAACCCGCCGGGCCGGGCGCTCGGCGAGCCGCCGACCACGCGCACCGGCGACGAGCGGGCCGACGCCTTCCTGTGGGTCAAGCGCCCCGGGGAGTCGGACGGGCCGTGCCGCGGGGGCCCCAAGGCCGGCACGTGGTGGCCGGACTACGCCCTGGGCCTGGCCCGCCGCGCGGGCTGAGTACCCCGGCGCGGACGCGCGGCGGGGCGGGCGCACGAACGGCAGGACGCTCCCGTACAAGCGGCAGGACGCTCTCCGTACGAGCCGCAGGACGCTCCCCGTACGAGCGGCAGGCGCCCCCGGATCACCGGGAGGCGCCTGTCCGCGGGATGGTACGCCGGCGGGGCCGAGGGGCAGCGGCCCCGCCGACGGGCTTGTCAGGGCACGTGCACCCACTTCGCCTCGGACGGCACGCCCTTGCCGTCGGCGACGAAGAGCATGTACCAGCCGGGCGGCACCAGGCTCGGGTCCGCAGGCACCGTCACGGTCACCTTCCCGGCGCTCTTCTTCACGTCCAACTGGATCGAGCGCTGCTCGACGTCCGTGACGTGGGTGACGGAACCCGGCCGGATCAGCCGCGCCTTCGCGACCCGCCCGGCCCCCTCGACCTCGTACGTCGCCTCCTGCCCGCGCCCCGGCCGCTCGGGACCCGCACCGATCGACAGCCGCTTGCCGTCCTCGGCCTTGTGCAGATACGGCGGCGTGAAGATCTCGATGCGCTTCTCGAAGGTGCCGGGCCGGGTATTGGCCTTGTCGCCGAAGAGGGAGTCGGAGCCGAAGGTGGCCACCCGGCCGTCGGGCAGCAGCACGGCCTCGGAGTGGTAGTTGCGGCCGACCTTCGGATCGGCGGCGCGGGTGAAGGAGTTGGCGCCCGGGTCGTAGAACTGGGCCTTGTGGATGTCGCTGTCGCCGCGGCCGCGGTAGTCGGCGGAGCCGCCGCTGGTGAAGACCGTGTCGTCCGGCATGATCACGCTGTTCAGGTACCGGGTGCCCTGCGGCAGTTCGGGGCCGTCCGCGTACGCGGGCCGGTCCTTGGTCAGGTCGATGATCGAGGTGCGCGGCGTCGCCTTGGCCGACTCCCCCACCCCGCCGCCGCCGAGCACCATGACCTTCTGGTCCTGCGCGGGCGGCAGCAGCAGCGACCCGGCGGTCTCCAGTTGGTCGGGGTCGGTCAGGCCGGGCACGGTGGTGAAGGAGTTGTCCTTCAGGTCCCAGATCCCGGGCTTGCGGCCGCGGTCGGCCGGGCCGTAGCCGGCGTTGGCGCCGGAGTAGAAGAGCTTGCCGCCCCCGGTGAGGAAGAGCGCCGGGTACGTCGGGAAGTAGCGGTTCGGCGCCTTGGACCACTTCTTGGTCTTCGGGTCGTAGACCTCGTTGTCGCCGTAGAGGATCTCGCCCGACTCGTCGAGGCCGGAGACCGAGAGGACCTTGCCGTCGGGCAGCGTCACGAGGGTGGGGTACCAGCGGGCCTTGTCCATCGGGTCGACGCGGACGTAGCGCTCCTGGACCGGGTCGAACTCGAAGGTGTCCTTGATCCCCTGGAAGTCCTGCTTGTCCATGGTGAGCTTCTGCGCCAGGCCGTAGACGTTGTCCGCGCTCTTGCCCGTCAGGCCCTCGACGGCGTACTGCGCCTGCCGGTCCTGGACGTAGCCGCGGCCCTCCTCCTCGGCCTCGACGAAGACGTTGGCCTCGGCGGCGGTGACGACCGCCTTCCTGCCGCGCTTGGCGGTCTTCTTCTCGGCGGCCGGGACGGTCACGGCGGCGGTGGTGCGGTAGACGAGCCCGGAGGGGGCGATGAAGCCGGTGCCCTTCTTGATCCTGACGGGTTCGTCCGGGTCCTCGTTCTTCACCAGCATCCGGCCGCCGGCGCGCTCGACGTCGCCGTCGAGGAGTTCGTAGCGGGCGGTGCCGCCGGCGACCAGCAGCCGGCCGTCGGCGAGTTGGGTGTGGCCGGCGCAGAACAGGTCGGCGGGGGTGCGTATCTCCTCGTAGCTGTTCTTCTCCGGGTCCCACAGGATGGTGCGGAAGGTGCCGGCGTCGAACTGCTTCTGGTCGTTGCCCGAGCCGGCGATGAGCAGCACCTTGCCGGTGTGCAGCAGCGTGGCGTGGATGGCGTTGAGGTGGTACGAGTCCGGGGTGTCCTGCACCTGCCAGGAGCCGAACTCCCGCTGGTAACCCGGCCGGGATATTCGGTACTCGTGGTACTGCTCCTCGGCGAAGCCGATGGCCGCGGGGGCGTTGAGTCCCGCCAGCACCAGGACCACGCCCGTGCCTATCGCCGCCTTCTTGAACCGTTTGCCGGGCCGGTACCCCATGGATCAGCTCCTCCCGCTCGTCGTCGCAGTGGTGGTCGCCGTCGCGGTCGTCCCCGTGGCCGCGGCGGTCGTCGCCGTCGCGGTCGTCGCCGCGGAGGCCGCCGTCGTCGCCGTGGCGGTGGAGGCACTGGCGGCGGTGGGGGCGGTGGGGGCGGTCGTGGCCGCGGGGGCGGTGGCGGCGGTGGCCGGTGCCGCGTCCTCCGCCGCCCTGGCCGGCTTCCACAGCCTCGTCCGCAGCCCCCTGGCCCGGCCGCGTACGGCAGCGGCGGCGGCCACCGCCGCCCGGCGCCTGACGTCCTCGCGCCGGTTCGCGGTCCGCACCTGCCAGGAGGACCAGAGCCAGATCGCCGCCGGCGCGAGCGCGAGGCACACCCCGAGCACCGTCCAGGTGCGCATCGCGACGTGCGTGTGGCCCAGCACCACCGACGCCAGGAACGAGACCGCGAGGACCGCCGCCCAGAAGAAGTGGATGCGGAACGTCGCCAGCCGGTCGGGACTCGCGTCGCCGCCCTTGGGCGTGACCACGAACCGGCACGGCCGGCGCAGCACCGCCGCCTTGAAGGACGTGAAGTAGATCGGCGCCGACATCGCCGACATCAGCATCCCGGCGAGGCCGCCGGAGCCCTCGGGCTCGTGCGGCGAGACGTTGTGCCGCCGGTTCCACAGGTAGAGGCCGATCTGCAGGGCCGCCGCGTCGCTGTAGAGCATCAGCCAGATCGAGGCCGGCACCTGGGTGCCGGAGGAGCCGAGCCAGAGGAAGAGGACGCAGCTCAGCGCGCCGAGGAGCCAGTTGACCGCCGTCATCGGGTAGTAGACGAGCATGAGCGAGTAGTTGAGGAGCCGCCGGAGGGGGAAGCGCTCCCTGCCGCGCCCGTACTGGCCGATGATCGTCTCGTATGTGCCGCGCGACCAGCGCAGTTGCTGGGTGAAGAAGTCGGTCCAGGAGTTGGGCCCCTCGCCGACGGCGAGCACGTCCGGGGTGTAGACCGACGACCAGTGCCGGCCGGTGGCCGGGTTGCGGGTGCGGTGCAGCTCGAAGCCGGTGGCCATGTCCTCGGTGATCGAGTCGTAGAGGCCGCCGATCTGCCGGAGCGCGGTGATGCGTACGGCGTTGTTGGTGCCGACGAACATCGGCGAGCCGTAGGCGTTGCCGGCGCGCTGGATCAGCGCGTGGAAGAGGTACTGCTGGCTCTCCGCGAACTTGGTGACGGCGGTGTCGTAGTTGCCGTAGACCTGCGGGCCGACGACGAAGGCGACGTCGGGGTCGCGGAAGTAGCCGAGCATCCGCTCCAGGTAGTTCGGCAGCGGCACGTGGTCGGTGTCGACGGAGGCGAAGAAGTCGTAGCCGTCGCCGTACGCGGCCAGCCAGGCGTTGTAGTTGCCGTGCTTGGTCTTCGCTCGGTGGGGGCCCTCCTCGGCGTTCCACTGCGGCACGCCCTTGCGGCTGAAGTGCCGTACGCCCAGCTCCGCGCAGAGCGCCCGGGCCTCGGGGTCGTCGCCCTCGTCCAGCAGCCAGACGTCCAGCGGCCCCTCGTGCCGCAGCGCGACCGCGCCGGTGAGCGTGGCGCGCACCATGGCGATGGGCTCCTTGCCCGGCACGTACGTGGTGAGGAAGGCGACCCGGGTGCCGGGCTCCGCGGTGACCGGGACCGGGTCCCGGGCGACCATCGTGGCGTGCGCGATCGAGACGACGTTGACCAGCCGGAACGACTCGATCAGCCCGATCGATATGAGCATCACCGCGTCCGCGGTGAGCAGCCAGGGCGGGGCGCCGGTGCGCTCGGTCCAGTGCGAGGGCCAGACGAGGTAGAGCAGCAGGGCGCAGGACAGCAGCGGCGCGAGCGCCATGAGCAGGACCGCCCGGACGCGGTGCGGCTCACGGGAGAGCAGGCGCGTGTAGCGCACCCGGTAGGGCCCGGACGGATCGGGATCCGTCAGCGGCCCCGCGAGGCGGCTGAACTTCTCGTAGTCATAGCCTTCCGGCCGCACGGTCCCTCCGCAGATACGACAACGCCGACATATCCCACCAAAAGCGGAAAGTGGTTGCGTGTCGAACCGGAGAGGGCCGTGCGGGGGGTTCCGTACCGCGAAGGGGCCGGACGGGGCGTCAGCGGGCGGCGGTCAGGTGCCGACGACACCCTCGCGGCGGGCGCGGTCGGCGATGATCCCGGCCTCCAGCTCGCGGCGCAGCATGCGCTCGGCGGCGAAGCCGCCGCCGGGCAGCACGGCGAGGACGAAGTACAGCGCCCCGCGCTTGAGCGGCCAGCGGGTGCGGTTCCAGGCGTCGGCGAGGAAGAGCACGTACCCGATGAAGAGCAGCCCGTGGATCATGCCCATCACCGGGACCGCGTCGAAGTCGGTGGTCCGCTTGAGCACGGAGCACACGAGCAGCAGGAGGAAGGAGACCGCCTCGGGGGCCGAGATCAGCCGGAGCCGGCGGAGTGCGGATGCGGTGTCGATGGCCACAGGGTCCATGGGAACAGCCTTCGGATCGTCCGGAATCCGGGGGATCTCCCCGGGCAAACTGGACCCCATTGTGTCAGCCGCTCATACCCGGCCTTCCGGGAGGGGTGGCCGAGCCGCTAGCGTCGGCCCGTGGCTCAGTTTCGACTGCAAGGCAGCAAGGTGCTGGCCGTGGACATGGCCGGCGACGCGGTGAAGGCGAAGAACGGCTCGATGGTCGCCTACGACGGCCAGATGTCGTTCAAGAAGCTCACAGGGGGCGGCGAGGGGATACGGGGGATGGTGACGCGCCGGCTGACCGGCGAGTCCATGGAGCTGATGGAGGTGAAGGGGCAGGGCACCTGCTTCTTCGCCGACCGGGCCAGCGTGATCAATCTGGTCGGCCTCCAGGCCGACAAGCTGTACGTGGAATCGAGCAACCTGCTGGCGACCGACGGCGGGCTGAAGACGGGGACGAGCTTCACCGGGATGCGCGGCGCCAGCACGGGCACCGGGCTCTTCACCACCACGGTGGAGGGTACGGGGCAGGCGGCGATCATGTCGGACGGGCCCGCGGTGGTGCTGCGGGTGACGCCGGGCACGCCGCTGGTCGTCGACCCGGGCGCGTACGTCGCGCACACCGGGCAGGTGCAGCAGCACTTCCAGTCCGGCGCCACGTTCCGCACCCTCATAGGCGAGGGGGGCGGCGAGGGGTTCCAGATCCGCTTCGAGGGGGACGGGCTGGTCTACGTACAGCCCAGTGAGCGCAACACGGTGGGGGGTGCGGTCTAGATGCCGTTCCGGATGCTCAATTCGAAGATCGCCGAGGCGCAGGTGCTGCCCGGCCAGACGATGTTCAGCCAGCGGGGGGCGATGCTCGCCTACACCGGGCAGGTCAGCTTCACGCCCAACATCCAGGGCGGCCAGGGCGGGCTGACGTCGATGATCGGCCGCCGGGTAGCGAACGAGGCGACGCCGCTGATGACCGTCGAGGGCTCGGGCACGGTGATGTTCGGGCACGGTGGCCACGAGGTGCACGTGATCGACATGGCCGGCGACACCCTGTACGTGGAGGCCGACCGGCTGCTGGCCTTCGACGGCTCGCTCCAGCAGGGCACCATGTTCATGGGCTCGCAGGGCGGCGTCATGGGCATGGTCCGCGGCCAGGTCACCGGCCAGGGCCTGTTCACCACCACCCTCGCCGGCCACGGCGCGGTGGCGGTGATGGCGCACGGCGGCGTGCTGGAACTCCCGATCACCCCGCAGCGCCCGGTGCACGTCGACCCGCAGGCGTACGTCGCCCACCGCGGCCAGGTGCAGAACAAGCTCTCCACCGCCCTCGGCTGGCGCGACATGGTGGGCCGCGGCTCCGGCGAGGCGTTCCAACTGGAACTGTCGGGCAACGGCACGGTCTACGTGCAGGCATCGGAGGAGAAGCTGTGAACGCCGGACCCGTCGTCCACGACATGAACACGCTGCCGCGCAACGACAACGTCCACCCGTACGCCTTCAGCGTCGCGCTCAACGGGCAGTGGTTCCTGCAGAAGGGGAAGATGATCGCCTACTACGGGCAGATCTCCTTCGAGGGCGTCGGCCACGGGGCGTTCGAGGGGCTGGTGGCCGGGAGCTTCCACTCGCCGCTGCACGCCGCGGACTGGGTGGTGGCGCGGGGCAACGGCGTGATGGTGCTCGCCGACCGGGCGTTCGACGTCAACTCCTTCGACCTGGACGACGGCAACCTCACGATCCGCTCCGGGAACCTGCTGGCGTTCGAGCCGGGTCTCGAGCTGAAGCAGTCCATCGTGCCGGGCTTCCTGACGCTGATCGGCACGGGCAAGTTCGTCGCCGTCTCCAACGGCGCCGTCGTCTTCGTCGAGCCCCCGATCCGGGTGGACCCGCAGGCGCTGGTGGGCTGGGCGGACTGCCCGTCGCCGTGCCACCACTACGACCACGGGTACATGCAGGGCCTGCTCGGCGGGATCCGGGCGATGACCGGCATCGGCGGCGCGTCCGGCGAGGAGCACCAGTTCCAGTTCACGGGCGCCGGGCAGGTGCTGCTGCAGTCGACCGAGACGATGCAGGCCGGGCTGGCGACGGGGGCCGTGCCGCATCAGCAGGGCGTGCCGGGCGGCACGCCCGCGGGGTACGGCAGGTAGCAACGGCGGCGGAGCGCGTACGGGCCGGGCTTCCGGTTCGTACGCGCCCCTCCGCGCGCTCAGCCGCCGGTGAGGCCCTCCAGCAGCTCGTCGGCGGCGGCGTACGGGTCAAGCTCGCCCGCGGTGATCCGCTCGGCGAGCGCCGACAGCCGCCGGTCGCCGTGCAGGTCCGCCATGCGCTCGCGCAGCGCCGTGACCGCGATCGTCTCGACCTCCCCGGCCGCCCGCCGCAGCCGGCGCCCGGCCAGCACGCCGTGCTCCTCCATCCAGGCCCGGTGCTTCTCCAGCGCCTCGACGACCTCGTCGGTGCCCTCGTCGCGGGCGGCGACGGTCCTGACGATGGGCGGGCGCCAGTCGCCGGGGGCGCGGGCCTCGCCGAGGCCGAGCATGTGGTTCAGCTCGCGGGCGGTGGCGTCGGCGCCGTCGCGGTCGGCCTTGTTGACCACGTACACGTCGCCGATCTCCAGGATCCCGGCCTTGGCCGCCTGGATGCCGTCGCCCATGCCGGGCGCCAGCAGCACCACGCAGGTGTCGGCCTGCCCGGCGATGTCCACCTCCGACTGCCCGACGCCGACGGTCTCCACCAGCACCACGTCGCAGCCGGCGGCGTCCAGCACCCGGATCGCCTGCGGCGCGGACCAGGCGAGCCCGCCGAGGTGGCCGCGGGTGGCCATGGAGCGGATGTAGACGCCGGGGTCGGAGGCGTGCGCGCCCATCCGCACCCGGTCGCCGAGCAGCGCGCCGCCGGAGAACGGCGAGGACGGGTCGACGGCCAGCACGCCGACCCGCTTGCCGCGCCTGCGGTACGCGGTGACCAGGGCGGAGGTGGACGTGGACTTGCCGACGCCGGGCGCTCCGGTGAGCCCGACGACGTAGGCGCGGCCGGCCAGCGGGGCGAGGGCGGCCATGACCTCGCGCAGGTGCGGCGACGCGCCCTCGACCAGGGTGATGAGCCGGGCGACGGCCCGTGGGCTGCCCTCGCGGGCGGCGGCCACGAGCGCGGCTACGTCTGCGGCTGGCATGTGTGATCGCTCCTTGCGTCCGTACGGGGCCTGCTCCCCGGCCCCTCCCCTGCCCCGGTCACCGTACGGACCGGGGCCGCCGCGCCCGTGGCGCCGGCCTCAGGCCCCCGGGACCCGCACCACCAGCGCGTCGCCCTGGCCGCCGCCCCCGCACAGGGCGGCCGCACCGACGCCGCCGCCGCGGCGCTTCAGTTCGAGGGCGAGGTGCAGGACGAGCCGGGCGCCGGACATCCCGATCGGGTGACCCAGCGCGATGGCGCCGCCGTTGACGTTCACCTTTTCGGGGGTGACGCCGAGGTCCTTCATGGACTGCACGGCGACGGCGGCGAACGCCTCGTTGATCTCGATGAGGTCGAGGTCGCCGACGTCGATGCCCTCCTTCTTCAGCGCATGCAGGATGGCGTTCGAGGGCTGGGACTGCAGGGAGTTGTCCGGGCCCGCCACGTTCCCGTGGGCGCCGATCTCGGCCAGCCAGGTCAGCCCCAGCTCCTCGGCCTTGGCGCGGCTCATGACCACCACGGCGGCGGCGCCGTCGGAGATCTGCGAGGCGGTGCCGGCGGTGATCGTGCCGTCGGGCGCGAAGGCGGGGCGCAGCTTGGCCAGGCCCTCGGCGGTGGTGTCCGGGCGGATGCCCTCGTCGGTGTCGACGACGACGGCCGCGCCCCGGCGCGCGGGCAGCTCGACCGGGGTGATCTCCTCGGCGAAGATCCCGCGCTCCCGGGCGGCGGCGGCCCGCTGGTGGGAGGCGGCGGCGAAGGCGTCCTGCGGCTCGCGGGCGATGCCGAGGCGGGTGTTGTGCTTCTCGGTGGACTCGCCCATGGCGATGCCCTCGAAGGAGTCGGTGAGCCCGTCGTGCGCCATGGAGTCGAGCATCTGCAGCGCGCCGTACTTCACGCCCTCGCGGGACTTCGGCAGCACGTGCGGGGCGTTGGTCATGGACTCCTGGCCGCCGGCGACGACGATGTCGAACTCGCCGGCGCGGATGAGCTGGTCGGCCAGGGCGATGGCGTCCAGCCCGGACAGGCACACCTTGTTCACGGTCAGCGCGGGCACGCTCATCGGGATGCCCGCCTTGACCGCGGCCTGGCGGGCCGGGATCTGCCCGGCCCCGGCCTGGAGCACCTGCCCCATGATCACGTACTCCACCTGGTCGGCCGCGACGCCCGCACGCGCCAGGGCCGCCTCGATGGCGAAGCCGCCCAGGTCCGCGCCGGAGAAGGCCCTCAGGGAGCCGAGGAGGCGCCCCATGGGGGTACGGGCGCCCGCGACGATCACGGACGTGGTGCCTGAAGTGCCGCTGCCAGTCATGCGCGTCCCCTTCGGGGAGGAGTGAATGAGGGTTAACTTCAGCGTACTGAGCGGTACGCGTCCGGGTCACGGTTCGTTCGGTGTGACTGTGCGCACGTTGCGTAACCTTCCCGGCGGCGGTGGACTGTGCGCATGCTGACGCGCATCGACCACATCGGAATCGCCTGTCATGACCTTGACGCAACCGTCGAGTTCTACCGCCGCACCTACGGCTTCGAGGTGTTCCACACCGAGGTCAACGAGGAGCAGGGGGTCCGCGAGGCCATGGTGAAGATCAACGAGACGTCCGACGGCGGCGCCTCGTACCTGCAACTGCTCGAACCGATCCGCGAGGACTCCGCGGTCGGCAAGTGGCTGGCGAAGAACGGCGAGGGCGTCCACCACATCGCCTTCGGCACCCCGGACGTCGACGCCGACGCCGACGCCATCCGTGACAAGGGTGTACGCGTCCTCTACGACGAGCCGCGGCGCGGCTCGATGGGCTCGCGGATCACCTTCCTGCACCCCAAGGACTGCCACGGTGTGCTGACAGAATTGGTCACTTCCGCATCGGCCGCGGGCGGACACTGACCTTTGATTCCCGTGGCCGGTAGAGTGCAGGGGGCCGCCCGCGTCCTGGGCGGCCCGATCATCTGACACCATCGATACCAGCACACGAACGCTGCACGTGAACGCAGCACACGTCATCGCCATTGCCAGCAGGCAGAAACGACCCGGGGACGGATGGGACCGCGCAGTGCGGGGCTACGACCGCTACGAGCCTGACGCCGTGATGGACGGGCTCTCGCAGTTCGAGGCCGAGATCGAGCGGCTGAAGAAGGAGCGGGAGAAGGCCGTCCAGCACGCCGAGGACCTCGGCTATCAGGTCGAGGTATTGCGCGCCAAGCTGCACGAGGCGCGCCGCGGACTCGGCGCCCGCACCTCCTTCGACAGCGCCTCGCACCAGGCCGAGCAGTTGCTGCGCAACGCCCAGGCCCAGGCGGACCAGTTGCGCGCCGACGTCGAGCGCGAGCTGCGCGAGGCCCGCGCCCAGGCGCAGCGGCTGCTCCAGGAGCACGCCGAGCGCCAGGCCCGGATGGAGGCCGACCTGCACGCCGAGGCGATCGCCCGGCGGCAGCGGCTGGACGAGGAGCTGGCGGAGCGCCGCACCACCGTCGAGACCCACGTCAACGAGAACGTGTCGTGGGCCGAGCAGTTGCGCTCCCGTACCGAGGCGCAGGCCCGCCGGCTCATGGACGAGACCAGGACCGAGGCGGACCGGCTCGTCGCCGCCGCCCGGGCCGAGGCGCAGCGCCAGTCCGAGCAGACCCGCCAGCGGGTCGGCAGCGAGGCGGAGGCCGCCCGGGCGGAGGCCGACGATCTGCTGCGGCGCGCCCGCGCCGACGCCGAGCGGCTGCTGAACGCCGCGTCCACCCAGGCCCAGGAGGCCACCACCCACGCCGAGCAGTTGCGCAGTTCCTCGGCCGGGGAGGCGGAGGAGGCTCGCCGGGAGGCGACGGACGCGCAGCGCCGGGCCGAGGAGAAGCTGGCGGAGGCCGAGACCTCGCTGCGCTCCGCGCGCACCGAGGCGGACCGGCTGGTGGCGCAGGCCGAGGAGGCGGCGACCAAGAAGATCGCCGAGACCGAGGCCGGCGCGGACCAGCGGATGCGCACCACGCGCAACGAGATCGCGCGGCTGGTCGGCGAGGCCACCAAGGAGGCCGAGGCGATCAAGGGGGAGGCCGAGCAGGTGCGGGCCGACGCCCGTACCCAGGCCGAGGCGCTGATCGCGGAGGCCGAGGAGACGGCACGTACGCGCTCCGCCGAGGACAGCGCGAACGCCATCGCCAAGGCCGCCAAGACCGCCGAGGACGTGCTCAACAAGGCGTCCAGGCAGGCCGAGGACACCACCACGGCCGCCGGCGAGGAGGCCGACCGGATCCGCCGGGAGGCGGAGGCCGAGGCCGAGCGGCTGCGGGACGAGGCCGCGGCGGCGGCCGAGCAGCTCAAGGGCGCGGCCAAGGACGACACCGAGGAGTTCCGGGCCAAGACGGTCGAGCTGCAGGGCGAGGCCCGGCGGCTGCGGGACGAGGCCGAGGCGTTGCGCGCGGAGGCCACCGCCGAGGGCGAGCGGATCCGCGGCGAGGCCCGCAGGGACGCGGTCGCGCAGATCGAGGAGGCGGCGAAGTCCGCCGAGGAGCTGCTCGCGAAGGCCGGCACGGACGCGGAGGAGCTGCGCGAGTCCGCCACGGCCGAGGGCGAGCGGGTACGCGGCGAGGCCGCGGAGCGGGCCGCGACGCTGCGCGAGCGGGCCGAGGAGGCGCTGGCCAAGGCCCGTACCGAGGCCGACGAGCTGCGCGCCGAGGGCGAGGCGCAGGCCGCGAAGATCACCGAGGCGGCGGCGGAGGCCGCGCGCAAGACCCGTACCGAGGCCGACGAGGCCGTCACCGCCCGCCGGGCCGAGGTGCAGACGGAGCTGGACCGGCTCCAGCAGGAGGCGGCCGCCCGGGTCACGGCCGCCGACGAGGCGCTGGCCGCGGCCCGCGGCGAGGCGGAGCGGATCCGCCGGGA
This sequence comes from Streptomyces sp. NPDC004134, assembly GCF_042874195.1. Classification (NCBI taxonomy): domain Bacteria; kingdom Bacillati; phylum Actinomycetota; class Actinomycetes; order Kitasatosporales; family Streptomycetaceae; genus Streptomyces; species Streptomyces sp. NPDC004134. The sequence goes on from NZ_JBIAMS010000020.1 coordinate 117,951, forward strand.
GGCCGCGGAGGAGACCGAGCGGCTGCGCGCGGAGGCGGCGGAGCGGCTGCGTACGCTCCAGCAGCAGGCGCAGGCCGAGGCGACCCGGATGCGCGAGGAGGCCGCCGCCGAGACGGCCACGACCCGCGCCGAGGCCGAGGCCGCCGCCCACCGGCTGCACGAGGACGCCACCGGCGAGTCCGAGCGGCTGCGCCGCGAGGCCCAGGAGGCGGCCGACCGGATCCGCTCCGAGGCGTCCGCCGCCGCCGAGCGGCTGGCGGCGGAGGCGCAGGAGGCGCTGACCGCCGCGCAGGAGGAGGCCGCGCGCCGGCGGCGCGAGGCGGAGGAGATGCTCACCGCCGCCCGCGGCGAGGCGGAGCGCGAGCGTACGCAAGCCACCCGGCAGGCCGAGGAGTTGCTGGCCTCGGCGCGCAAGCGGGTCGAGGAGGCGCAGGCGGAAGCCGCCCGGGTCACCGAGGAGTCGGAGCGCCGGGCGCGCGAGCTGGTGACCGCGGCCGAGCAGACCGCCCAGCAGGTGCGGGACTCGGTCAGCGAGCTGCGGGCGCAGGCCGACGAGGAGATCGCGGGGCTGCGGTCGGCCGCGGAGCACGCCGCGGCCACGCTGCGGCGCGAGACCAAGGAAGAGACGGACGCCGCCAAGGAGTTGGCGGAATCGACCGTCAACGACGCGCTAGCAGAGGCCGAACGCCTGCGTACCGAGGCCGAGCGGGTCCGGGACGAGTCCCGCGGCGATGCCGCGAAGCGCCGTACGGAGGCCGCGGAGCAGGCCGACAAGCTGGTCGAGAAGGCGCACGAGGAGGCCACCCGGGCCACCGCGGCGGCCGAGGAGCAGGCCGACGTGATGGTCGCCGCCGCCCGCAAGGAATCCGATCGGCTGGTGCGCGACGCCAGTTCGGAGGCGAGCGGTCTGGTGGAGAAGGCCCGCGCCGACGCCGACCGGATGCTTGAGGAGGCCCGCCGGGACTCGCACGCGATCCGCGAGCGCGCCGAGGAGTTGCGCACCCGCACGGAGGCCGAGACCGACGCACTGCACGACCGCGCCCGGCGCGAGGCCGCGGAGGCCACCAAGGCCGCGGGCGAGCGCGTCGACAAGCTCGTCGCCGCAGCTCACGAGCAGCTCAACGCGGCCGAGACGCGCGCCCAGCAGATGCTCACCGACGCCAAGGGCGAGGCCGGCAAGGTCCGTATCGCCGCGGTGAAGAAGGCGGAGGGGCTCCTCAACGAGGCCGAGCAGAAGCAGGCCGAGGCGTTCGACGCGGCCGAGCGGACGAAGGCCGAGGCGCGCGCGGAGGCCAAGCGGATGGTCGACGAGGGCCGCCGCGAACTGGAGTTGATCACCCGCAGACGCGAGGACATCAACGCGGAGATCTCCCGCGTGCAGGACGTCCTCGAAGCCCTGGAGTCCTTCGAGAGCCCCGGCACCGCGGGGGCGAACGGCAAGGACGCCAAGGATGGCAAGAACAGCCAGGTCAGCAAGGGGAAGGACGGCGGCGGGAAGGCCCCCGCCGCCGCCGCGGCCCGGTCGGGGGGCAAACAGCCCGGTGGCAGACCACTCGATTGAGCGGACATTCTCCAGATCAAACCTGGATTGACACTGTGACACGCCGTCAGCACCCCTAGGATTCCCCTTATCACCTCACTCGGTCTCTTTCGACAGGAACCCCATGAGCGACACTGCCAACCCCTTCGGTTTCGAGTTCGCAAGGCGCGGATACGACCGCGAACAGGTGGACGAGCGGATCACCAAGCTCGTAGCCGACCGCGACAGTGCCCTCTCGCGCATCACCTCCCTTGAGAAGCGGATCGAGGAGCTGCACCTCGAGACGCAGAACGCGCAGGCGCAGATCGCCGACACCGAGCCGTCGTACGCCGGCCTCGGTGCCCGGGTGGAGAAGATCCTGCGGCTCGCCGAGGAAGAGGCCAAGGACCTGCGCGAGGAGGCCCGCCGCGCCGCCGACCAGCACCGCGAGCTGGCCGAGTCGGCCGCGCAGCAGGTGCGCAACGACGCCGAGTCGTTCGCCGCCGACCGCAAGGCGAAGGCCGAGGACGAGGGCGCGCGGATCGTCGAGAAGGCGAAGGGCGAGGCCAGCGGGCTGCGTGCCGAGGCGCAGAAGGACGCGCAGTCGAAGCGCGAGGAGGCGGACACCCTCTTCGAGGAGACCCGCGCCAAGGCCGCCCAGGCCGCCGCGGACTTCGAGACCAACCTCGCCAAGCGCCGGGAGCAGTCCGAGCGCGACCTCGCCTCCCGCCAGGCCAAGGCCGAGAAGCGGCTCGCGGAGATCGAGCACCGCGCCGAGCAGCTCCGCCTGGAGGCCGAGAAGCTGCGTACCGACGCCGAGCGTCGCGCGCGGCAGACGGTCGAGACGGCGCAGCGCCAGTCCGAGGACATCGTGGCGGACGCGAACGCCAAGGCCGAGCGGATCCGCAGCGAGTCCGAGCGCGAGCTGGCGGCGCTCACCAACCGCCGCGACAGCATCAACGCCCAGCTCACCAACGTCCGCGAGATGCTGGCGACGCTGACCGGCGCGCAGGTCGCCGCCCAGACGGGCGTCGACGAGGTCGAGGACAAGCCGGGCGTGCCCGCCCAGCAGTCCCGCTGAGTCCGGTGCGGCCGGGCGGCTCACCCCGCCCGGCCGTGCGGTACCCGTCCGGCGCCCTCCGCCCCGCAAGCGGAGGGCGCCAATCCGGTTGTGTCGATTGCTCCCAGGAGATGCGTTCGATGACCTCGCCGCCTAGGGTTAGCGCATGATCGAACTGGAGGGGCTGACCAAGCGGTACGGCGACAAGCTCGCCGTCGACCACCTGACCTTCCAGGTGCGGCCCGGAATGATCACCGGATTCCTTGGTCCGAACGGCGCCGGCAAGTCGACGACGATGCGCATGATGCTCGACCTCGACAACCCCACGTCCGGTTCCGTGCGCATCGACGGCAAGCACTACCGCGAGCTCCAGGAGCCGCTGAAGTACATCGGCGCCCTGCTGGACGCGAAGAACATGCACGGCGGCCGCAGCGCGTACAACAACCTGCTGTGCCTGGCCCAGAGCAACCGCATCCCCGACGCCCGGGTGAGCGAGGTGCTGGAGACCGTCGGCCTGACCGCGGTGGCGAAGAAGAAGTCCAAGGGCTTCTCGCTCGGCATGGGCCAGCGCCTCGGCATCGCGTACGCGCTGCTGGGCGACCCCGAGATCCTGATGTTCGACGAGCCGGTCAACGGACTCGACCCCGAGGGCATCCACTGGATCCGCAACCTGATGAAGAGCCTGGCCGCCCAGGGCCGCACGGTCTTCGTCTCCAGCCACCTGATGAGCGAGATGGCGCTCACCGCCGACCACCTCGTCGTCATCGGCCAGGGCAAGCTGCTCGCCGACACCTCGATGGCCGGCTTCATCCGGGAGAACTCGCGTTCCTACGTGCGTGTGCGCACCCCGCAGCCCGAGCAGTTCAGGGACGCCGCGAGCGCCGCGGGCATGTCCGTGAGCCTGCACCAGGACGGCGCGTTCGAGGTCGAGGGCGCCGACATGGCCGAGCCGGTCGGCGAACTGGCCGCGCAGCACCGCGTGACGCTGCACGAGCTGAGCCCGCAACAGGCATCCCTGGAGGAGGCGTTCATGCAGATGACCGCCCAGGCGGTCGAGTACCACGCGCACGATCTGAGCGACCCGAACGCCGCGGCGGCCGGAGCCGCGCCTCCGGCGCCGCCCGCGCCGAACGCGCCGCCGGCACCGGGTCCGCAGTGGGGCAAGGGAGACTGACGGCCATGGCAGCACCCTCGGCAGTGCTCAAGTCGGAGTGGACCAAGATCCGTTCGGTCAGCTCCACGATGTGGACGCTGGCCGCCGCGCTGGTCCTGACCGCCGCGGTGGGCGCGCTCCTGTCCGGCGTCATGAACGCGACGTTCGACGACCTCTCCGAGGCCGAGCGGCTCACCTTCGACCCGACCCTGGTGAGCTTCTTCGGCATGATGCTCGGCCAGCTCGCCATGGTCGTCTTCGGCGTCCTCGTGATCAGCACCGAGTACAGCTCCGGCATGATCAAGACCTCGCTGGCCGCGGTGCCGCAGCGGGCCACGTTCTACGTCTCGAAGATCGCCGTCGCCACCGCCCTCGCCCTGGCCGTCGGGCTGCTCACCAGCTTCGTCACGTTCTTCCTCGGCCAGTCGCTGCTCGGCGACCACAAGGCGTCGATCGGCGACGAGCACGTGCTGCGGGCCGTCATCGGCGCCGGCCTGTACATGGGCGTGATCGCGATGTTCTCCATGGGCGTCGCCGCGATGCTGCGCAGCACGGTGCTCTCGCTCGGCCTGCTGATGGCGTTCTTCTTCCTGATCTCCTCGATCCTGGCGGGCGTCCCGGCCACCAGGGACGTCGCGCGCTACCTGCCGGACCAGGCGGGGTCGCGGATCATGCAGGTGGTGCCCGGCGCGCTGAACAGCGACGAGACGCCGTACGGGCCGTGGGGCGGCTTCGCCATCATGTGCGCGTGGACGGCGGCGGCGCTGATCGGCGGGTACGTCGTGCTGAAGAAGCGCGACGCCTGACCCCTCGCCCGTCGCCCCGTCCCCCCTCGCCGCTCCCCAGGTGCCTCTTCCGGCAGCCCGGCGGCCTGCCCGCCGGGAACCGGAGGCGTCCCGATAGCCTCTTAGCCTGAAGGGGGACGGGAAGTCGCGTGCGCCCCCGTGTCCGACGCAGGGGGCCACATGATCGAAGCACAGGGTCTGACGAAGACCTACGGCGGGAAGACCGCCGTCTACAACCTTTCCTTCACCGTCAAACCGGGTGTCATCACCGGCTTCGTGGGCCCCAACGGGGCGGGCAAGTCGACGACGATGCGCATGATCCTCGGGCTCGACGAACCGAGCAGCGGCAGCGTCACCGTGGGCGGGTACCCGTACCGCAAGCTGCCCAACGCCCCCCGCCAGGTCGGCGCCCTGCTCGACGCCAAGGCGGTGCACGGCGGCCGCAGCGCCCGCAACCACCTGCGCTGCGTCGCCCAGCTCTCCGGCATCCCGCAGCGCCGCGTCGACGAGGTGCTTGACGTGGTCGGGCTGCGCGAGGTGGCGGGGCGCCGCTCCAAGGGCTTCTCGCTCGGCATGGGCCAGCGCCTCGGCATCGCCGGCGCGCTCCTCGGCGACCCGCAGATCCTCCTCTTCGACGAGCCGGTCAACGGCCTCGACCCCGAGGGCATCCTGTGGATCCGCAACCTGATGAAGCGGCTGGCGAGCGAGGGCCGCACCATCTTCGTCTCCAGCCACCTGATGAGCGAGATGGCGCTGACCGCGGACCACCTCATCGTCATCGGCCGCGGCCAGCTCATGGCCGACATGAGCGTGCGGGACTTCATCAACACGCACTCGGCGAGCTTCGCCCGGGTCCGCGTGCCCGACCGGGAGCAGGGCCTGCGGGAGAAGCTGACCGCCCTGCTCACCGGGGAGGGCGCGCACGTGCAGCAGGAGGACGACGGGGCGCTGCGCGTGGGCGGGATGCCGCTGCCGCGGATCAGCGACCTGGCGCACGACGCGCGGATCCAGTTGTGGGAGCTGTCCCCGCACGAGGCGTCGCTGGAGGAGGCGTACATGCGGATGACGCAGGGCGCCGTGGACTTCCGCTCCACCGCCGACCACCGCGCCGGCCTGCAGCAGCCGGCGGGCCCGCTGCCCCCGCAGGGGTACGCGCCCCCTGGCGGCCCCGGCTACGCGCCGCCCATGGGCGCTCCCGGGATGCCGCAGGGCGGCCCCGGGATGCCGCCGCCCGGCTATGCCCCGCCCCCGCCGCAGGGGTACGCCCCGCCGCCACCCCCGGCCGCCCCGCAGGGCCCGGCCGGCGCCGCCGCTCCCGCCCCGCGCGAAGGTGAGACCCCCCGATGAGCTACCCGCCGCAGCCCTCCGCCCCCGCCCCCGGCGCGCCCCCGGCGCCCGGCGCCGCTCCCGGCCCCGTCCCCGGCGCCGCGCCGCCGGCCGGCCCGCCCCCTGGCGGCGGCTACTCCTCGCCGATCCCCATCGTCAAGACGCACCTGGGCCACGCCTTCGCCTCCGAGTGGACCAAGATCCGCTCGGTGCGCTCCACCATGTGGACGCTGGGCGTGATGCTCCTGCTCGTCGTCGGCGTCGGCTTCCTCATCGCGCTGGCGATGAGCAGCGACGACTGGGTGGGTGCCCCGCTGCTCTCCGGCGGCCTCTTCGGCCTGATGCTCGGCCAGATCTGCATCGTCACGCTCGGCGTGCTGGTGATCACCTCCGAGTACGGCACCGGCATGATCCGTACCACGCTCACCGCCTCGCCCCAGCGCTGGCGGGTGCTGGCGGCCAAGGCCGTGGTCTTCTTCGTGCTGGCCTTCGTGCTGACCACCGCGGCATGCGCGATCACCGCGCTGGTCCACTCGGCGGTCCTCGGCGGCCAGACCGTGCCGGAGTACGAGCTCGACAGCTCGACCTTCAAGGACTCGGTCTCCGACAGCGGCGAGCTGATCGCCACCGGCAGCCAGTGGTTCGACGCCACCGTGGGCGCGGCGCTGTACGTGTCGCTGCTGGGCCTGCTCGCGCTGGCCATGGGCGCGATCCTGCGGCACTCCGCGGGCGCCATCACCACGATGGTCGGCTTCATCCTGCTGCCGCTGATCATCGCCCTGTTCATGCAGGCGGAGAGCCTGCGCGACGTCCAGCGCAAGCTGATCGAGTACTCCCCGCTCAGCGGTCTGGCCTCGCTCTTCGGCATCCCGTTCTTCGACGACGGGAGCATCGGCGGCTGGGGGCTCCTCGGCCTGCTGGCCGCCGTCACCGGCGGGATGCTCCTGCTGGCGTTCGCGCTGCTGTCGAAGCGGGACGTCTAACCGCGCGCGCAGGGCCGGGGGCGGAGACCGTACGGGACACGGCCGTACGGACTCCGCCCCCGGCCGCTCAGACGCCCAGCTCCTGCGCCAGCACCGCCGCCTGCACCCGGCTGCGCAGCCCCAGCTTCGCCAGCAGCCGGCTGACGTGGGTCTTCACCGTGGCCTCCGCCATGTCGAGCCGGGCCGCGACATCCGCGTTGGACATGCCCTGCCCCAGGCAGGCCAGCACCTCCCGCTCGCGTCGCGTGAGGGTGTCGAGCACCGCCGGGTCGGGGCCGTCGGGCGACGGCGCCCGCCGGCCGCCCGCGAACTCGGCGATCAGCCGCCGGGTCACCGCCGGGGCGATCAGGCCCTCGCCGCGGGCGACGGTGCGTACCGCCTCCACCAGGGCGTCCGCCTCGGTGTTCTTCAGCAGGAACCCGGCGGCGCCGGCGCGCAGCGCGCCGAAGACGTACTCGTCGAGGTCGAACGTCGTCAGCACCAGCACGTCCGCCAGCTCCTCGGCGCTGATCCGCCGGGTCGCCGCCACCCCGTCGAGCTTGGGCATCTGGATGTCCATCAGCACCACGTCCGGCCGCAGTTCGCGGGCCAGCCGCACGGCCTCCTCGCCGTCGGCGGCCTCGCCGACGACGCTGAGGCCCGCGGCGGAGCGCAGGATGAGCACGAGCCCGGCGCGTACGGCCTGCTGGTCCTCGGCGACGAGGATCCGGACGGGCGGGGCGGCGTCAGCCATGTGTCCTCCGTTGCGGTGCGGCGGTGTCCTCGACGGTGGGCAGCCCGGCCCGGACGGCCCACCGCTTTCCGGCGGCGGGTCCGGCGCCGGCGTCCTCGGGTCCCGCGGTGAACGAGCCGCCCAGCAGGGCCACGCGTTCCTCCATCCCGATCAGCCCGGCGCCCGAGCCGGGCGCCCGCGGCACGGGCCCGGCGCCCGGCCGCCCGTCCTGCTGCCGTCCGTCGCCCAGCGGGCTGGTCACCGCCACCGTCAGCGGCTCGGGCCCGGCGAGCGCGACGCGTACCTCACCGGGGGCGGCGTGCTTGAGCGCGTTCGTCAGCGATTCCTGCACGATGCGGTACGCGGCCAGCTCCACCGGCGCGGGCAGCGGCGCGCCCGGCGCACGGGCGTCGTCGAGGGCGAAGTCCAGGCCGCTGGCCGCCCCGTTGACGCGGGCCTGCTCCACCAGCGCGGCCAGCCCGGCCAGCGTCGGGGCCGCCGCCGGCTCGGCCTCCGCGCCGTCGGCGGCGTCGGAGGCGGCGCGCAGCAGGCCGATGAGGCGGCGCATCTCCGCGAGCCCCTGCACGCTGTTCTCGCGGATGACGGACAGCGCCTCCCGGGACGCCGTCCGGTCGTCGATGGACTGGGCGGCGGTGGCGTGGATGGCGATGGCGGAGAGGTGGTTGGCCACCATGTCGTGCAGCTCGCGGGCCATCCGGGCGCGCTCGGCGCCGATGGCCTCGCGCCGGTCCAGCTCCGCGAGCAGCGCCGTCTGCTGCGCCCGCAGCCGGGCGGCGTCGGCGGCCTGCCGGTGCGTGCGTACGGCGACGCCGGTGGTGGCGGGGGCGAGCGTGATGAGGCCGACGGCGACGCCGAGGAGGATCGCGGCCCGGTCCTGGAAGACGGCCAGCACGACGATGGTCGAGGCCACGGTGAGCACGGCGGCGGCCCGCGGGATCCAGCGGGCGGCGGTCGCGGTGCCGTAGAGCACGGCCGCGTACATCAGGTCCGTGAACATCAGGATCGTGGCCAGCGTGCCCCAGGTGAACTGGTCGGCGACGACGGCGACGACGGCGATGCCCAGCGCGGTCATCGGCCGGCTCCGGCGCAGCAGCTCGGCGCCGGCCATGACGGCGAGCGGGATCAGCGTCAGCCGCGAGTCGTGGAACGGCCGCCCGCCCTGGGTGTGCAGCCCGAGCGCCCACAGCGCCACCCCGCCGAGCAGGCCGAGGACCGCGATGAGCACGTCGTCGCGGTGCGGCCGGAGCGAGGGGCGTGAGCTGGTCACTCCCCCATCAAACACGGCCGCCGCCCCGGCGGCCTCCGTATCGCGGGCGGCTTTGGGCGGGCGGGGGCTACATCGAAGGATGCAGTCCGGGATCGTCGCGTACGACGACGTCCCCGCGCGTACCGGGCGGGAGCCTGGAGGGGAGGACGGGGAAGGGAGAGCACACCGTGATCGTCACGCTCATCATCGTCTGCGAGGTCGCCTTCTGGGTGCTGCTCGCGGCGGGGCTCGCGCTGCGGTACCTGGCGAGGAAGCCGCGGCTGGGCGCCGCGGTGCTGCTGTGCGAGCCGCTGCTGGAGGTCGTGCTGCTGGTCGTCACGGCGATCGACCTGAAGAACGGCGCGGAGCCGGACTGGAAGCACGGTCTCGCCGCGGTGTACATCGGCTTCTCCGTCGCGCTCGGCCCGACGACGATCCGCTGGGTCGACGCCCGCTTCGCGCACCGCTTCGCGGGCGGGCCGCCGCCGGTGAAGCCGCCGAAGTACGGCATGGCGCGGGCGCGGCACGAGTGGTCGATCGCCGTCCGCTGGATCCTGGCGAGCGGCATCGCGATGGCGCTGCTCCAGGGCGCCATCTGGTACGTGGGCGACGACGGCGGGACCGAGTCGCTGCGGGCGTGGCAGATGCGGATGCTCGTCGTCATCGGCATCAACCTGGTCATCGCCTTGAGTTACACGCTCTTCCCCAAGCAGCGTCCCGCGGGTGCGGTGGAGCCGGAGGCCCGCCAGGACGGGTCAGCGTTCGCCGCCGGGCACCCACAGCACGTCTCCGACCGCCTTGTTGGCGGTGCGCGCAAGGATGAAGAGCAGATCCGATAGCCGGTTGAGGTACGTGGCCGTCAGCGGGTTCATGGTCTCGCCGTGCACCTCCAGGGCGGCCCACGTCGACCGCTCGGCCCGGCGCACCACCGTGCACGCCTGGTGCAGCAGCGCCGCGCCGGGGGTGCCGCCGGGGAGGATGAAGCTGCGCAGCTTCTCCAGGTCGGCGAGGAAGCGGTCGCAGTCGGCCTCCAGCCGGTCGACGTACTCCTGCTCGACGCGCAGCGGCGGGAACTCCGGGTCGGGCCGCACCGGCGTGGAGAGGTCGGCGCCGACGTCGAAGAGGTCGTTCTGCACCCGGGTGAGGACGCGGGCGACCTCGTCGGACAGCCCGCCGAGGGCGAGGGCGGTACCGATGACGGCGTTGGCCTCGTTGGCGTCGGCGTACGCGGAGATCCGCGTGTCGGTCTTGGGCACCCGGCTCATGTCGCCGAGGGCGGTGGTGCCCTTGTCTCCGGTACGGGTGTAGATCCGCGTCAGGTTGACCATGTGCCCAGCGTATGCCCGCGGCGCTACGCCCCGGCCGCCCGGAACACGCGTGTGCCGAGCGTCACCGCGGCCGCGGCGAACGCGGCGGCGACGAGCACGCCCCGCAGCATCTCGGCGCCCGCGTACTCGCCGACGAAGGCGGCGCGTACGGCGTCGACGAGGTAGCGGAACGGCACCGCGTGCGACAGCGTGTCCAGCCATCCCGGCGCCAGCGTCATCGGCAGCATCAGCCCGGACAGCAGCATCGCCGGCAGCGAGACCGCGTTGACCGCGGGGCCGAACTCCTGCGGCGTACGGACCCGCAGGGCGAAGGCGTACGACAGCGAGGCCATCGCGATCGTGACCAGCGCGACGAACCCCAGCCCGATGAGCACCCCGGGCAGCGGCGCGCGCAGGCCCATCGCCACCGCGGCGGCGACGAGCAGCACGGACTGGAAGAGCAGCAGCAGCGCGTCCCGCAGCACCCGGCCGAGCAGCAGGGCGAGCCGGCTGACGGGGGTGGCGCGCATGCGGTCCAGCACGCCGAGGTTCTTCTCCACGATGACGCCGAAGCCGGCGAAGGAGGCGCCGAGCAGCGCGAGCATCATCAGCAGCCCGGGGACGAGGACCTGCCAGGAGTTCCCCTCCGCGGACAGCGGCAGGTCGCGCAGCAGCGGGCCGAAGAAGACGAGGTAGAGCAGGGGCATGAGGATGCCGAAGAGCATCTGGAAGCGTGAGCGCAGGGTCTGGCGGGCGTAGCGGCCGAAGACGAGGGCGGTGTCGGCGGCGAGGGCGTGCACGGCGGTCTCCCGGGGGCTGAGGGCGTACGGAACGGGCGTGGCGAGCCCGGCGGACGGGCTCTTGGGCTGCCGGGCTTCGGTCTGCCGGGCGGGCTGCCGCCGTCAGACGGCGAGCGGGGCGGGGTCCGCACCGGCGGCGGGGCCGCGGCCGGTGAGGGCGAGGAAGGCGTCCTGCAGCGAGGCATCGGGCGAGCCGGCGTGACGCTCCTTCAGCTCCCGCGGCGCGCCGTCCGCGACGACGACGCCGTGGTCGACGACCACGATCCGGTCGGCCAGCGCGTCGGCCTCGTCGAGGTAGTGGGTGGTGAGCACGACGGTCGTGCCCTGCCGGGCGCGCAGCCGGCGCACCAGGTCCCACAGGTCGGCGCGGCTGCCGGGGTCGAGCCCCGTGGTCGGCTCGTCCAGGAAGAGGAGTTCGGGCCGGTGGACGAGGCCGAGCGCGAGGTCGAGCCGGCGCCGCTGGCCGCCGGAGAGCGACGCGCAGGGCCGGTCGAGCAGGTCTTCGAGGCCCAGTTCGGCGGCGAGTCCGGCGGCCCGCGCGGCGGCCTCGGCCTTCGCCAGCCGGTAGAGGCGGCCCTGGGTGACCAGTTCCTCCCGTACGGAGACGTGCGGGTCGACGCCGCCGCTCTGGGCCACGTACCCGATCCGCTCGCGCACGCCCGCGGGGTCCGCGACCAGGTCGCGGCCGGCGACGGTGGCGGCGCCGCCGGTGGGCGGCAGCAGCGTGGTGAGCATCTGCAGGGTGGTGGTCTTGCCGGCGCCGTTGGGCCCGAGCAGCCCGACGATCTCGCCGGGCCGGACGCGCAGGTCGACGCCGCGGACAGCTTCGACGGGCCCCTGCTTGGTCGTGAAGGTCCGGGCGAGGCCGGAGGCGCTGAGGATGGGCATGACCCCAGAAAAACAGAGTCACTTGATTTTTGCAATGCCTCTAATTTTTCACTCACACCAGCATGGGTACCATGAGGGCATGGCCGAAGGACTCAGGGAGCGCAAGAAGCGGCAGACCAGGCAGCACATCTCCGACGTGGCCACCGGCCTGTTCCTGGAGCGCGGCTTCGACGCCGTCACGGTCGCCGAGGTCGCCGAGGCCGCCGACGTCTCGGTCAACACCGTCTACAACTACTTCCCGGCCAAGGAGGACCTCTTCCTCGACCGCAGCCGCGGCCTCGTGGAGCGCACCTCCCGCGAGGTACGCGGCCGGGCGCCCGGCGAGTCCGCCGCGGACGCCGTGCTGCGCGGGCTGCGCGACGACGTCGAGGCGGGTTCCGGCCGGGTCGGACTCAACCCGGGCATCGGCAAGTTCCTGGTCGTCGTCGAGGAGGCGAACGCCCTCCAGGCGCGGCTGTGGCAGATGCAGCAGGAGGGCGTGCTGCACCTGGCCGCCACTCTCCGCGAGGAGACCGGGGCCGCCGCGGACGACCGGCTTCCGGACCTGATCGCGGGTCAGCTCTCCTGGGTCAGCATCGCGCTCTTCGACTTCGTCCGCCGCGAGATGATCGCCGGCCGCGACCCGGCGGCCGTCTCCCGCGACGCGCTCGGCCTGCTGGACGAGATGGAGGAGCTGTTGGGCGAAAAGGTGCTCAACTACGCACGCAGGGCCGGAGACTGAGCCTCGCACGTGTGATGTCCGTCATCTGAGACGTGACGCGCATCTCTAAGCGCTCCGCGAACGGGCCAGGAGCGCTAGTGTCCGCTTCAGAGCACGTGAACGAGCCGTATAGCGAGGGAACCACCGTGGAATCCGCCGGAAAACTCGCCGTCGTCGGAGCCGGACTCATGGGGTCCGGTATCGCCCAGGTCGCCGCCCAGGCCGGCTGGCACGTGGTGCTGCGCGACCTCACCGACGAGGCGCTGGCGCGCGGCACGGACGGCATCAAGGGCTCGTACGAGAAGTTCGTCGCGAAGGGCAAGCTGGACGCGGCCACCGCCGAGCAGGCGCTCGCCCGGATCACCACCACCACCGACCTCGACGCCGCCGCCGACGCGGACATCGTGGTCGAGGCGGTCTTCGAACGGCTCGACGTCAAGCAGGACATCTTCCGCACGCTCGACGGCCTGGTGCGCGACGACGCGGTGCTCGCCTCCAACACCTCCGCGATCCCCCTCACCAAGATCGCGGCGGTGACCGCCCGTCCCGAACGCGTCGTCGGCACGCACTTCTTCTCGCCGGTCCCCATGATGGGGCTCTGCGAGCTGGTACGGGGCCTGAAGACCAGGGACGACACCCTCGCCCGCGCCCGGGCCTTCGCCGAATCCACCGGCAAGACCTGCATCGTCGCCAACCGCGACGTGGCCGGCTTCGTGACCACGCGGCTGATCACCGCGCTCGTCGTCGAGGCCGTCAAGCTGTACGAGTCGGGTGTCGCCACCGCCGAGGACATCGACGTCGCCTGCCGGCTCGGCTTCGGCCACGCCATGGGGCCGCTCGCCACCGCCGACCTGACCGGCGTCGACATCCTGCTGCACGCCGCCGAGAACATCTACACCGAGACCCAGGACGAGAAGTTCGCGCCGCCGGAGCTGATGCGCCGCATGGTCGACGCCGGCGACATCGGCCGCAAGAGCGGCCGCGGCTTCTACGAGCACTGACCCCGGGCCGTCCGCCACCCCGGCCGCCGATGCGGCCGCGGGTGGGCACCGGCGTCCCCCGCAGGGGTGAAATCGGTACGGATACCCGTACAGACGGCAACCCGGCACCGTCCGGGACAGTCAGATCTATAGAGGAACCGGCACGGACTCGGCATCACGACCACGAGAACCCGCAGACGGGGAGCACACATGTTTGAGGCGGAGGGCCGCGAAAGCGCCCCGCCCTACCACCACCCGGCCCGCCATCGCGCGGGCCCCGCACGCAGGACCGCCCGCCGCCCCGTCCCGGACGGCGCCGCGGACGGCACGGGCCCCGGGGCGCCCGCGTACATCAAAGGGGACTGCGCGGAACTGACCGTCGGGGGCTGCCTCGACGTGCGCAGCGCGGCGGACGCCCGGGCCGCCCTGCACCGGGCCGTCGACGAGGGCCGCGGCGACCTGGTCCTCGACCTCACCGACCTGGACTCCTGGGACGCCACCGGGCTCGGTGTCATCATGGGGGCACACCGCAGGGCGGGACGGGCCGATCGCCGGCTCGTGCTGCGCGGGGTGCCGCCGCAGATGCAGCGGGTGCTGGTGGCCACGCGGCTCCACCGCATCCTCACGATTCAGTGAACAAACGGCGTCGTCGGGGCGTCCCCCCTCGGTGATCGCCCGGCGGAGGTCATAGGGTTTCCGGGCCGGGGAGCGGCACGGCGCAGGACGGCGGGCAGGGGGCTTCGCGATGGACCCGAACACGGGCCACGGACAGGACGACACACCCGAGGGCATATCCCCGCCCGCGGGCTCTTCCCCGGGTTCGTACCCCGGCGAGCCGGCGCACACGCACCCCGATCCGGAAGAACCGGGGGCCGCGTACCCGGAGCACGACCACGGCGCGGGCGGGTACGGGGACGACGGCACGGGGGCGTTCCCCGGCGAGGAGCCGGTGCGGCCGTACGCCGACGAGGCGCTGCGCCCCTACGTCGAGGAACCCGACGCGGCCGCCGGGCCCGCGGGCCCGCCCGCCGTCTCCGCCCCCGGCTCCTTCCCCGGGCCGCTCCCGGGCCCGCCCCCCGCCTCCGGCGGCAAGGGCGGCGGCCGCGGGCGGCCGGGCGACGGCCTCTCCCCCGGCGCACGCCCCGGCCCGGCCCGTACGGCCCGCGTCATCGCCGGCGAGTACCGGCTCACCGTCAACCCCGTCGACGGCACCCACGCCGAGCTGTGCCCGCCCGCGGAACGCCCGGGGCCACCGCGCCGGATGACCCCGGAGGAGCGCGCCGAGCACCGCAGGCCGCCGTCGCCGCCGCCGGGTCCCGCGGCGCCGCAACTGCCGCTGCTGGAGCGCGACGAGATCCGCGAGCGGCTGGTGCGCCTGCTCTCCCACGGCCGTTCCGTCCGCCTCACCGGCCCCTCGGGCTCCGGCCGCACCGCGCTGCTGGAGGCCGTCGCCGCCGACTGCGCCGAGTTGGCGCCGGACGGTGTGATCCGGCTGAACGGCCGGGCCCGTACCCCCACCGACCTGCGGTACGAACTGTGCGCCGCCGTCTACGAGCTGACCGGCCGGCGCCCCGACCCCGGCCAACTCGCCGAGCTGCTGCCGCAGATCGGCGCGGTGGTGGTGCTCGACGACGCCGAGTTCGGCGGCACCGCGCTCGAAGAGCTGCTGGACGCCACCCCCGAGTGCGCGTACCTGATCTCGGTCACCCCCGACGTGGCCGGGCCGACGGCCGCCTCGTACCTCGAAGAGGTCGAGCTGCCGGGCCTCGGCCGGGCCGCCTGCATGCAGTTGCTGGAGCGCGCCGGGCGGCTGCCGCTCGGCGACGAGGAGCGCACCTGGGCGGCGGACCTGTGGTTCGAGTCGGAGGGGCTGCCGCTGCGGTTCGTGCAGGCCGGTGCGGTGCTGCGGCTTGCCGGTCCCGGCGCGGGCGAGCCGCTGCCGACGCTGGCCGAGAGCGCCGCGCCGGCCGCGCTGCTGGCGTCGCGGCTCAGCGGCGCGGCCCGTACCGCACTGCGCTTCGCCGTGGCGCTCGGCGGCGTCTTCCCGCACCACGCGCAGTTGCCCGCGCTCGCCGGCGAGGCGCTGGCCGACACCGCGCTCGCCGAACTGGCCGGCTGCGGTCTTGTCTCCGGCGGCCTCGGCCGCTACCGGCTGGCCGCGGGCGTCTCCGCCCAGTTGACCGCCGCGGGGTACGCCCTGCCGGCCGAGGGCGGCCAGGACCCGGCGCTCACCGCCGCGCAGCACTACGCCTGGTGGTCCGCCCACCGCTCGGTGACCTCCGAGGCGGTCGCGGACGACGCGGACGCCATCCTCGCCGTGCTCGGCGGCCTCGTCGCCGACCGGGAGGGCGCCACCGCCTCCACCGCGGTGCTGCTCGCGCGCGCCGCCGCGCCCGCGTTCGCCGCGGCGCTGCGCTGGAGCGCCTGGGAGCGGGCGCTGCGGTACGGGCAGGAGGCCGCCCGGCGCGCGGGCGAGGTCGCGGCGGAGGCGTACTTCCACCACGAGCTGGGCGTGCTGGCGCTGTGCACGGGCAACACCGCCCGGGCGCGGGCCGAGTTGGAGGCGGCGCTCGCGCTGCGCGGGGCGATCTCCGACCGCGGCGGCGAGATCGCCAGCAGGCGCGCGCTCGCTCTGGTCACGCACGGCGCCGGCAGCGAGGCCGTGACGGCGGCGCTGCCGGTGGTGCCGGCCGGCGCCGGCTCCGTACCGGAGGGGGCGGCGGCGTTCGACGAGCCGGGCGAGGGCGCCGAGCGGCCCACCGTGCTCATCTCCCCGTCCTCGGGGGGCACGGAGACGACCGTGACGCCCACGGTCCGCGGGCCGGGCGCCGAGGCGGCGTCCGCGTCCAAGCGCAACCTGATCGCGGCGGGCGCCGGTGCGCTGCTCGTCGCGGTGCTCGGCACGGTGGTGACCCTGGGCATGGCGGGCAGCGACGACCCGCCCGCCGACCGGGTCGAGGTGGAGCGCTCGGCCGCCGGGGACGACGACGGGCTGCCCACCGAGGAGCCGTCCCGCAGCCCGTCCTCGGAGTCGCCGCCGCCGTCGCCGGAGTCGTCGGCTCCGGAGCCGTCCGAGGAGTGGACGGACACCGGCGACGAGACGAGCAGCGCGCCGCCGCAGAGCCCGTCGAGCAGCGCGCCGGGGACGCCGTCGGACAGCGGCTCGTCGTCGGACGCCGGGTCCTCGAAGGGCGGTACGTCGAACGGCGGCGGCACGGACACCGGCGGCGGCGACGGCGGTACGCAGAACGGCGGCACGACGACCGACGGCGGTACGACCCAGAACGGCGGCACGACCGACAACGGGGGCACCACCGACGACGGCGGGACGACCGACGACGGCGGCACCACGGACGACGGCGGCACCACCACCGACGACGGCGGGACCACGGACGACGGGGGAACGACGACGGACGACGGCGGCACGACGCCCCAGGGCGGCACGACCACCGGCACCGACTCGGCGGCCTCCGGCGAAACGGCCGGCGCCCCGTCCGGCGAGGTGGCCTGACGGAGCGCCGGAAGGTGAATCCTTTCCGGACCTCCCCGCCTCCTATCTCCGTACCGGCCGAACGGGCCGGCGGAACCGGGAGGAAATACCGATGATGGTCACCGGGCTCGTCGTGATCGGAGCCCTGCTCGTGGGCGCAT
This sequence comes from Streptomyces sp. NPDC004134, assembly GCF_042874195.1. Taxonomy (NCBI): domain Bacteria; kingdom Bacillati; phylum Actinomycetota; class Actinomycetes; order Kitasatosporales; family Streptomycetaceae; genus Streptomyces; species Streptomyces sp. NPDC004134. Next base: position 135,082 of record NZ_JBIAMS010000020.1, read on the forward strand.
GCAGTTGGCATCTGATCCGGCGCTACAGGAGCCGGAGCTGACCGGCGCCCGCGTGCGGAGCGGCCTGCGGACATGAGCAGCGCATGAACCAACGCTTCCCCTGGCCGGACGAGCGGCTGATCAAGGCCGCTCAGGACGGCGACGCCACCTCACTCACCGCCGTCGTCATGCAGTCGCAGCCGCATGTGCGCAAGTTCGCCGCATCGCTGTGCGCCTCGCCGCAGGACGCGGAGGACGCGGCGCAGGAGGCGCTGATCATCCTCTACCGGAAGATCGGCACCTTGCGGGCCACCGGCGCGCTTGCCTCGTGGATGTTCCGGATCGTGCGCAACGAATGCCTCCGGCAGGTACGGGTGCTCGTCTCGCGGCGCGGCGAGGCGCCGGCCGAACCGGAGGCGTCCGCGGAACCGTCCGCAGAGGACGCGGTGCTGCGCAGACTGGAGGTCGAGCGGATCGCCGCTGCGGTCTGCGCCCTTCCCCGCGACCAGCGGCAGGTCCTGGTCATGCGGGACGTACAGGGCCTGCCAGGCAAGACCGTCGCCCGTTCACTCGGGCTGAGCAGCGCCGCGATGAAGTCGCGTCTGCACCGAGCACGCGCGGCACTGCGCCACTCGCTGGAAGCGGCCGACCGAGCCGTCGGCTGAGCAGTCGGAGGAGTCCCATGGCCATGAACACCGTGAAGCCCGCGCGGAGCGCGAGGATCCGGGCCACCGAACGGCCCGCCGCGCCCGAGAGGAACGACGCCGGCGGCTCCGTCCCTCGCCATCTGGCGCGCGGCGCCCTCGGCTTCGGGCTGATCATCGGCTCGATCGCCCTGATACCCGTCGCCGGCCCGGCCGCCCTGCTGGCGGCCCCGCCGGCCCTGATCGCCTTCCGCGGCTGCCCCACCTGCTGGGCGGCCGGCCTGGCGCAGGCCCTCTCCCGCGGCCGTCTGGAAAGGCGGTGTGCCGAGGGCGCCTGCACCCTCTCTGCGAGGCACCAGGCCCCCCGTCAGAACAGCTTCAGCTTGCCGTCGTCCGTCCCTCGGAGTGCGTCGTAGTCCAGGACCGCGCACTCGATCCCGCGGTCCGCCGCCAGCACCCGCGCCTGCGGCTTGATCTCCTGCGCCGCGAACACTCCCCGCACCGGCGCCAGCAGCGGATCGCGGTTCAGCAGGTCCAGATAGCGGGTGAGTTGCTCCACGCCGTCGATCTCGCCGCGCCGCTTGATCTCCACCGCGACGGTCGTCCCCTTCTCGTCGCGGCCAAGGATGTCCACGGGGCCGATCGCCGTGGGGTACTCGCGCCGGATGAGGGTCCAGCCCTCGCCCAGCGCCTCCATGCGGTCGGCGAGCAGTTCCTGGAGGTGCGCCTCCACGCCGTCCTTGACCAGGCCCGGGTCGACGCCCAGTTCGTGCGACGAGTCGTGCAGCAACTCCTCGATCGTAATGATCAATTTTTCGCCTGCCTTGTTCTCGACCGTCCACACGGCGACACCGTCCTGTTCACCTTCTTTCAGAGTGCACGGCGGTGACATCCAGTTGAGGGGCTTGTACGCACGGTCGTCGGCATGGACGGAGACGCTGCCGTCGGCTTTGACCAGGATCAGCCGGGGCGCGGAGGCGAGGTGGGCGGTGAGCCGCCCGGCGTAGTCGACGGAGCAGCGGGCGATGACGAGGCGCATGGCGCACCACGCTACTCGACTCCCGGCACACGCAGCGATCTGACCCCTGATGCACCTTTCGCCAATGGCCAGTTGTGTACGCGTTCTTGTGGTGGAGCGGCATCCTCCGCCCTACGGTGGAAGCAGTCGGTCGCCACGTGGGCACCGAGAGTGGTGATCGTCGTACCTGTCCGGTCAGGCCCCGCCCGAACCCCGCGGGGCTGCGAGAGGAGAATCCATGTCGCTGGACGTCCCACCTGCTCTGCTCGATCAGGCCGAGCGGGGCGAGGTCGACGAAAGGGAGTTTGTCGACTGCGTCCGGACCTCACTTCCCTATGCCTGGGACATGATCAGTTCCCTGGTGGCACAACTGAAGGTCGACGGCGGAAACTTCGCCGACAACCAGGTACCGCCCCCGGACGAGCACGCCCGCGGCCAGCTCCTGCGCGCGCTCGCCAGCAATGCGATACGGGGGGCGCTGGAGCGCCACTTCGGCGTCCGGCTCGCTTTCCAGAACTGTCATCGCGTGGCGGTCTTCCCCCTGGAAGCCTCGTCAGAGGAGCCGCTGGCCCGCTTCACCTCTGCGCGGGCGCAGTTGCTCAACCAGTCACCGGAGCTGCGTGACTGCTGACAGGCCCAGGACACCCCCCGCGCTGCCGCTCCCCACGCCGTCCGCTCGCGCCGCCCTCCGGGTGGTCAGCGAGCGAGGAGCGGCAGCACCTCCGCACCGATACGCCGTACGTTCCGCTCGGTGGCGCCCAGCTCCCCCGAGCCCTCCACGAGCAGCGCGAAGCGCGTGATGCCGGTACGTTCCGCGGTCGCCGCCAGCCGGTCGGCGCAGAGCCGCGGCGGGCCCACCGGGTGCAGCGCGCACAGCAGTTCCGTGTACGCCTCCGGATCGCGCATCGGACGCCTTCTGCCGTCCACCGTCTCCATCGCCCCCACGCCGCTGCGGAAGGCCCCCGGCAGGGCCGTGCGCAGCAACTCCGCCGCGCCCTCGGGGGTGTCGTCGACCTGGGCGACGCCGGCCGAGACGTGGCCCGCCGCGTCGATCGCCTCCGGGCTCATCCCGGCCTCCCGCGCGGTACGCCGCCACAGCCGCACCATCTCCGCCTTCTCCTCGTCGCCGCAGTGCATCCCGAGCAGCATCGGCAGCCCGCGTCCCGCGGCGAGCCGGACGGTGCCGGGCGAGGTGCAGGCGACGAGCACCGGTACGTCCTCCGCGCCGTGCAGCGCCTCGGCCGGCCGGGGCACGACGGCGACCTCGCGGAACGCGTAGCGGTCGCCGCCGGCCCCGACCCGCGGTTCGCGCAGCCAGCGCAGCAGCAGGTCGAGCGACTCGGGGAAGTCGCTCTCGTACGCCGCGAGACCGGTGCCGAAGACCTCCAGGTCCACCCAGGGCCCGCCGCGCCCGACGCCGAGCACGAAGCGCCCCTGCGCGGCGTGGTGGAGCAGCGCGGCCTGCTCGCCGAGGGCGACGGGGTGCTGGGTGGGCAGCACGCTGACGGCGGTGCCGACGCGGATGCGGCTGGTGCGGCCGAGGAGCAGCGCGGCGAGGGTGACGGCCGAGGGGCAGGTGCCGTACGGGATGAAGTGGTGCTCGGCGAGCCAGACGGAGTCGAGCCCCGCCTCCTCCGCCGCGACGCCCGTCCGCACGGCGCGGTGCAGGGCGTCGCCCTGTCCCTGGCCGGGGAACTGGGCGCCGAGCACGAACGAGCCGATGTGCATCCTGCCCCCTGTGTACCGATGGTGCTGTCGTGCGCGGGGTACGAACGGCCCGTCACCTGCGGCGACGGGGCCCAACCCCGAAGTCGTCTTCATTGTTGGCGATCGACGGGTGAATCGTCATTCTTTGTGCCCGGGGCTGGACTTCGCGCCCCGTACCCTGGTAGGGAATTCCGTCACGACGATCTTCCGAGGTGCCGACGTGTCCCCCCGCCGGAACAAGCCGCGCTCAAGCGGCGCCGCCCGTCCGTCCGCGGACGACGACCTCGCCGGCCGCGTCGGCACGCCCGACGCGGTGGACTACGGGGGCGAGGAGTTCCTCGTCCGCCGCGTCGCCGGGTCGGCCTCCGACAAGAGCTACCGCTGTCCGGGCTGCGACCAGGAGATCCGCCCCGGCACGCCGCACGTGGTGGCGTGGCCCGAGCACCGCGGCGCGGACCTGCGCCGGCACTGGCACACGGCCTGCTGGAACGCGCGCGACCGCCGCGGCACCCGCCCGCAGCGCTCGCGGAACGCCCCGCGCCACTGACACGCGGCACCGGCACCGGCACCGGCACGCGCTGGCTGCCACCCGCAAGACCGGGGCCCGCGCCACCGGCACGCGCCACCGCCACCCGGAGACCGGCGCCCGCGCCACCGCCCCGCCCCATCGGCGCCCGCGCCCACCTGCCCGTACGGCACCGCTCGCCGCGGACCGCACAAACCCCCCTGTGGTCCAGACCTATTGACGATTGGTGCAGACCTTCCCTACGCTCCCCCATCACTGCGGTGAGCATGACATTCGCATGCCCACCGGGCGACGCAGGTCCCACCCCCACACGTATCCGGACCTAGCTCGAGGAGCACGCCCTTGAGATCCCCCCACGTACGCACCCGCACGCGCGTCATCGGCATCCTGCTGACCCTGGCGCTCGCGATCCCGCTCACCGTGCTGGCCACCCTGGCACCGTCGAGCACCGCCGGCGCCGCGACGACCCCCGCGGGCCCCAAGGCCGCCGGCGTGAAGATGGGTTACTTCACCGAGTGGGGCGTCTACGACCGCAACTACCACGTGAAGAACATGGACACCTCCGGCACGGCGGAGAAGATCAACACCATCAACTACGCCTTCGGCAACGTCCAGGGCGGCCGCTGCACCATGGGCGACTCCTTCGCGGCCACCGAGAAGAGCTACACCGCCGACCAGAGCGTCGACGGCGTCGCCGACACCTGGGACCAGCCGCTGCGCGGCAACTTCAACCAACTGCTCAAGCTGAAGAAGAAGCACCCGCACCTCAGGATCCTCTGGTCGTTCGGCGGCTGGACCTGGTCCGGCGGCTTCACCCAGGCCATGCAGAACCCGGCCGCCTTCGCGCAGTCCTGCTACGACCTGGTCAACGACCCGCGCTGGCAGGGCCTGTTCGACGGCATCGACCTGGACTGGGAGTACCCCAACGCCTGCGGGCTCACCTGTGACAGCAGCGGCCCCGCGGTGATGAAGGACATGATGCAGGCGTTCCGCGGCAAGTTCGGCGACCAGTTGGTGACGGCGGCCGTGACCGCCGACGCCTCCGCCGGCGGGAAGATCGAGGCCGCCGACTACGCCGGGGCGGCCCAGTACGTCGACTGGTACAACGTCATGACGTACGACTTCTTCGGCGCCTGGGACGCCCAGGGCCCCACCGCCCCGCACTCCCCGCTCGCCGCGTACGACGGCATCCCGAAGCAGGGCTTCGACTCCACCGCGGCGATCGGGAAGTTCAAGGCCGCCGGCGTCCCGGCGAACAAGCTGCTGCTGGGCATCGGCTTCTACGGCCGCGGCTGGACCGGCGTGACCCAGGCCGAGCCCGGCGGCACCGCCACCGGGCCCGCGCAGGGCAAGTACGAGCAGGGCATCGACGACTACAAGGAGCTGAAGGGCAAGTGCCCCGCCACCGGCACCGTCGGCGGCACCGCGTACGCCCACTGCGGCAACCAGTGGTGGAGCTACGACACCCCGCAGACCATCGGCGGGAAGATGTCCTGGGCCAAGCAGCAGGGCCTCGGCGGCGCGTTCGTCTGGGAGCTGAGCGGTGACACCGCGAACGGCGAGCTGATGTCCGCCGTCAACAGCGGCCTCGGCTGAGGCCGTTCGGCCGGCCGCCGCGCCGGCCGGAGCCCGGGACGGTGGTGTCGCCCCCACCGACCCGGGCTTCTTCCATTTGGTCCAGACCTATTGACCGCATTGGTATGTACCAATAGCCTCCCTGGCGAGTGAGTGTCATGGCATGAACAAATATCTGGCTCGTGTACGACGGGCGGCCGTACGCGCGGACGCGCCGCCCGCACCTGACGGAACGGCACTCGACGAGGGAGACACACCTTGAGATCCCCCACCGGCAGTCGCCTGCTGAGACGCGCCACGGCCATCGTGGCCGCCGTGGCCATCCCGCTCGCCGCCATGGTCGGACTCGCCAGCCCCGCCCAGGCGGCCGGCGCGACCGCGACGTACCAGAAGGCATCAGACTGGGGCACCGGCTTCGAGGGCAGGTGGACGGTGAAGAACACCGGCACCGCGCCCCTCTCCTCCTGGTCCATTTCCTGGGACTTCCCCGCCGGCACCAGCGTCACGTCCTCCTGGGACGCGGACGTCACCAACACCGGTACCCGCTGGACCGCCAAGAACAAGTCGTACAACGGCAGCCTGGCCCCCGGCGCCAGCCTCACCTTCGGCTTCAACGGCTCCGGCAGCGGCGGCGGCAACGTCGCCAACTGCACCCTGAACGGCGACCCCTGCGACGGCGGCGGCGTCCCCGGCGACAGCGCCCCCTCGGCTCCCGGCACGCCCAGCGCCGGGACCATCACCGACACCTCCGTCGCGCTGAGCTGGACGGCGGCCACCGACGACAAGGGGATCAAGAACTACGACGTGTACCGCGGCAGCACCAAGGTCGCCACGGTCACCGACACCAAGTACACGGACACCGGCCTGACCGCCGGCACCCCGTACACCTACAGCGTCCGCGCCCGCGACACCGCGGACCAGGTCGGCCCCTCCAGCGGCTCGCGTACCGTCACCACGACGGGCGGCGGCGGCCCCGGCGGCGGCAAGATCAAGATGGGGTACTTCACCGAGTGGGGCGTCTACCAGCGCAACTACCACGCGAAGAACCTCGACACCTCCGGCACGGCGCAGAAGATCAACACCATCAACTACGCCTTCGGCAACGTCCAGAACGGCCGCTGCACCATGGGTGACTCCTACGCCGCGATCGAGAAGGCGTACGGCGCCGGCGAGAGCGTCGACGGCGTGGCCGACACCTGGGACCAGCCGCTGCGCGGCAACTTCAACCAACTGCTCAAGCTGAAGAAGAAGTACCCGCACATCAAGATCCTCTGGTCCTTCGGCGGCTGGACCTGGTCCGGCGGCTTCACCCAGGCCATGCAGAACCCGGCCGCCTTCGCGCAGTCCTGCTACGACCTCGTGTACGACCCCCGCTGGCAGGGCCTGTTCGACGGCATCGACCTGGACTGGGAGTACCCCAACGCCTGCGGGCTCACCTGTGACAGCAGCGGCCCCGCCGTCATGAAGAACATGATGCAGGCGTTCCGCGCGAAGTTCGGCAACAAGCTCCTCACCGCCGCCATCACGGCCGACCCCTCCAGCGGCGGGAAGATCGACAAGGCCGACTACGCCGGCGCGGCCCAGTACGTCGACTGGTACAACGTCATGACGTACGACTTCTTCGGCGCCTGGGACGCCCAGGGCCCCACCGCCCCGCACTCGCCCCTCACCGCGTACGACGGCATCCCGATCGCGGCGTTCAACTCCGACGCCGCGATCCAGAAGCTGAAGGGCATGGGCATCCCGTCGAGCAAGCTGCTGCTCGGCGTGGGCTTCTACGGCCGCGGCTGGACCGGCGTGACGCAGAGCGCGCCCGGCGGCAGCGCGACCGGGCCCGCACCCGGCAAGTACGAGCAGGGCATCGACGACTACAAGGAGCTGAAAGCCAGGTGCCCGGCCACCGGAACGGTCGCGGGCACGGCGTACGCCCACTGCGGCAACCAGTGGTGGAGCTACGACACCCCGGCGACACTCACCGCGAAGATGACCTACGCCAAGAACCAGAACCTCGGCGGCGCGTTCATCTGGGAACTCAGCGGTGACACCGCCAACGGCGAGCTGATGACCGCGGTCCACAACGGTCTCGGCTGACCCTCAGACGGGCCTGAGCCCGGGGTATCCGGCGTGCGCTCGCCTCCCCGCCCCGGGTTCAGGCCCTTTCCCGTTCCCACGGACGAGTGCGCTCAGGCGCTACGCCACGTTGACGCGCTGGCCCGGAGGGGCCGCCTCCAGCCAGGCGAGAAAGCCGGTGAGCGCGTCCTCGCTCATCGCCAGCTCGATCCGGTCCTCGTCGTGCCGGCAGGCCAGCACGACGGCGTCGGAGAGCAGGGCGAGCTCCTCCTCGCCCGCGGGGGCGCGGCGCTCCAGCACCTCGATGCCGTCCCGCCGCAGCACGCGGCGCGGCCTCGGTGCGTAGGAGAAGACGCGGAACCACTCGATGACGTCACCGCTGTAGCGGGCGACGCCGTACGCCCAGCCCTTCCCCGGCCGGTCGGCACGGGCGGACCAGCGCAGGCTGCAGTCGAAGGTGCCGCCGGCCCGCTGGATGAGCCGGCGGCGCAGGCCGAAGAGGAAGAGGCCGAGCAGCAGCAGGGCGACCACCGCCCCGGCCAGCAGCAAAGCGAGGAACATCTCCACAGACCTCCTCGCCGCTCCTCTCGCGTGGCCTCAGTGACCCGCCACGGCCAGGAGCCGCACTTCCGCGCGTCGCTCCGCTCCCGCGTCCGCGTCGGCCTTGGCCCGCTCCAGGGCGCGCTCCGCGCGCTCCACGTCGATCTCGTTGGAGAGCTCGGCGATCTCGGCGAGCAGCGAGAGCTTGTTGTCCGCGAAGGAGATGAAGCCGCCGTGCACGGCCGCCAGGACCGTGCCCTCACCGCTGGCGCCCGTCGTACGGATCGTCACGGGACCCGACTCCAGCACCGTGAGCAGCGGCTGGTGTCCGGGCATGATGCCGATGTCACCGGACGGGGTGCGCGCGATGACCCGGGCGGCCTCGCCGGACCAGACGCTACGGTCCGCGGCGACCAACTCGACGTGCAGCTCGGCCACGATGGCTCCTCAACTGGGGTTTAGCAGAGAATAACTGGTTTGCGGGCCGGGGGCGGGGCGAACCCCGCCCCCGGTTGGCTCGGAGCCGGTGAAAACCGCGGGCGCACCGGTCAGGAGACGCCCAGCTCCTTCGCCTTGGCCTTCAGGTCCTCCAGGCCACCGCACATGAAGAACGCCTGCTCGGGGAAGTGGTCGTACTCGCCGTCGGCGATCGCGTTGAACGCCGTGATCGACTCGTCCAGCGGCACGTCGGATCCGTCGAGACCGGTGAACTGCTTCGCCGCGTGGGTGTTCTGCGACAGGAAGCGCTCGATCCGGCGGGCGCGGGAGACGGTGAGCTTGTCCTCCTCGGACAGCTCGTCCATACCCAGAATGGCGATGATGTCCTGGAGATCCTTGTACTTCTGCAGGATCGCCTTCACGCGCGTGGCGCACTCGTAGTGCTCCTGCGCGATGTACCGCGGGTCGAGCACCCGGGAGGTGGAGGCCAGCGGGTCCACCGCCGGGTAGATGCCCTTCTCCGAGATCGGACGGGACAGCTCCGTCGTCGCGTCCAGGTGGGCGAAGGTGGTCGCCGGGGCCGGGTCGGTGTAGTCGTCCGCGGGCACGTAGATCGCCTGCATCGAGGTGATCGAGTGGCCGCGGGTCGAGGTGATCCGCTCCTGGAGCAGACCCATCTCGTCCGCCAGGTTCGGCTGGTAGCCCACCGCGGAGGGCATGCGGCCCAGCAGGGTGGAGACCTCGGAGCCGGCCTGGGTGAAGCGGAAGATGTTGTCGATGAAGAACAGCACGTCCTGCTTCTGCACGTCGCGGAAGTACTCCGCCATCGTGAGACCGGCCAGGGCGACGCGCAGCCGGGTGCCCGGCGGCTCGTCCATCTGCCCGAAGACCAGCGCGGTCTGCGGGAGCACGCCGGACTCGGCCATCTCCGCGATCAGGTCGTTGCCCTCACGGGTGCGCTCGCCGACGCCGGCGAACACCGAGACGCCCTCGTGCAGCTTGGCCACACGCATGATCATCTCTTGGATGAGGACGGTCTTGCCGACACCCGCGCCGCCGAACAGGCCGATCTTGCCGCCCTTGACGTACGGGGTGAGCAGGTCGACGACCTTCAGACCGGTCTCGAACATCTCGGTCTTGGCTTCGAGCTGGTCGAACGGGGGCGCCGTGCGGTGGATCGCCCAGCGCTCCTGGATCTCCGAGTCGTCGACCTCGTCGTTGAGGATCTCACCCAGGGTGTTGAACACGCGGCCCTTGGTGACGTCGCCGACGGGGACCGTCAGGCCCTCGCCGCTGTCGGTCACCGGGGCCTGGCGGACCAGGCCGTCGGTGGGCTGCATCGAGATGGCGCGGACCAGGCCCTCGCCGAGGTGCTGCGCGACCTCCAGGGTCAGCACCTTGATCTCGCCCGCGTTGGCGGGGTCGGCGACCTCGACGGTCAGGGCGTTGTAGATGTCGGGCATCGCGTCGACGGGGAACTCCACGTCGACGACCGGGCCGATGACCCGCGCGACGCGGCCGGTCGCGGTGGTGGTCGTGGTCGTAGCAGTGGTCATGGTTATCGGTCACTCCCCGCGGAGGCGTCGGCCAGAGCGTTCGCGCCACCGACGATCTCGCTGATTTCCTGGGTGATTTCGGCCTGGCGGGCCTGGTTGGCAAGCCGCGTGAGCGACTTGATGAGCTCCTCGGCGTTGTCCGTCGCCGACTTCATCGCACGGCGGGTGGCGGCGTGCTTGGAGGCGGCCGACTGCAGCAGCGCGTTGTAGATCCGGCTCTCGACGTACCGCGGCAGCAGCGCGTCGAGCACGCCGTCCGCGGACGGCTCGAAGTCGTACAGCGCGTGGTACTCCTGCTCCTTCTTGCGCGCCTCCTCGAAGACCTCCATCGACTCCTCGGCGGTCTTCTCGAAGACGATCGGGAGCAGCCGCCTGTCCACCGCGGTCTGCGTCATCATCGAGTGGAACTCGGTGTAGACGATGTGGATCTCGTCCACGCCGCCCTCCGAGGTCTCCTTGCTCAGCGCCTCGATGAGCGGCGCGGCCACCCGCTTCGCGTCCGCGTACGTCGGGTTGTCCGTGAAGCCGGTCCAGGACTCGGCCACCCGCCGCTCGCGGAAGCCGAAGTAGGACACGCCCTTGCGGCCGACGATGAAGTGGTCGACCTGCTTGCCCGCGCCGGTCAGCCGGTTGGTCAGCGCCTCGGTCTGCTTGATGGCGTTGGAGTTGTAGCCGCCGGCCAGACCGCGGTCGCTGGTGATCATCAGCACCGCGGCCCGCACCGGCCGCTCCACCTCGGTGGTCAGCGGGTGCTTGGTCTCGGAGCCCGCGGCCACCGCCGTGACGGCGCTGGTCAGCTCGGTCGCGTACGGGGTGGAGGCCGCCACCTGGCGCTGCGCCTTGACGACGCGCGAGGCGGCGATCATCTCCATCGCCCTGGTGATCTTCTTGGTCGCAGAGACGCTACGGATCCGCCTCTTGTAGACCCGCATCTGGGCGCCCATGCTCAGCCCTCGCCCAGCAGCTTGCCGTCCGAGGTCTCGAACTGCCGCTTGAAGGACTCGACGGCCTCGCGGAGCGCCTGGATGGTCTCGTCGGGCATCTTGCCGCCCTCACGGATGCCGGTGAGCAGGTCCTTGCTCTCCCGGTGCAGGTGGTCGAGCAGCTCGCGCTCGAACCGCTTGACGTCCGCGACGGGCACGTCGTCCAGGATGCCGTTGGTGCCGGACCACACGGACACGACCTGGTCCTCGGTGGGGAAGGGCGCGTACTGCGGCTGCTTCATCAGCTCCATCATCCGCTGGCCCCGCTCCAGGGCCGCCTTGGAGGCGGCGTCCAGGTCGGAGCCGAAGGCGGCGAACGCCTCCAGCTCGCGGAACTGCGCCAGGTCCAGCTTCAGCCGCCCGGAGACCTGCCGGATCGCCTTGTGCTGGGCGGAGCCACCGACGCGGGAGACGGAGATGCCGACGTTCAGCGCCGGGCGCTGGCCCGAGTTGAACAGGTCGGACTCCAGGAAGCACTGGCCGTCGGTGATGGAGATCACGTTGGTCGGGATGTACGCCGACACGTCGTTGGCCTTGGTCTCGATGACCGGCAGGCCCGTCATCGAGCCGGCGCCCATGTCGTCCGAGAGCTTGGCGCAGCGCTCCAGCAGCCGGGAGTGCAGGTAGAAGACGTCACCGGGGTACGCCTCGCGGCCCGGCGGGCGGCGCAGCAGCAGCGACACGGCGCGGTACGCCTCGGCCTGCTTGGACAGGTCGTCGAAGATGATCAGGACGTGCTTGCCCTGGTACATCCAGTGCTGGCCGATGGCCGAGCCGGTGTAGGGGGCCAGGTACTTGAAGCCCGCCGGGTCGGACGCCGGGGCCGCCACGATCGTGGTGTACTCCAGCGCACCGGCCTCCTCCAGCGCGCCGCGCACGCCGGCGATGGTGGAGCCCTTCTGGCCGATCGCCACGTAGATGCAGCGGACCTGCTTGTTCGGGTCGCCGGAGCGCCAGTTGTCGCGCTGGTTGATGATCGTGTCGATGCCGAGGGCGGTCTTGCCCGTCTGCCGGTCACCGATGATCAACTGGCGCTGGCCGCGGCCGATGGGGGTCATCGCGTCGACGGCCTTGTAGCCGGTCTCCATCGGCTCGTGCACCGACTTGCGCTGCATGACCGTGGGAGCCTGCAGCTCCAGCGCACGGCGCCCCTCGGTGGCGATCTCGCCGAGGCCGTCCACCGCGTTCCCCAGGGGGTCGACGACCCGGCCCAGGTAACCGTCGCCGACCGGCACGGAGAGGACCTCGCCGGTACGGGTGACCGGCTGCCCCTCCTCGATGCCCCTGAACTCGCCGAGGACGACCGCACCGATCTCCCGCTCCTCAAGGTTGAGGGCGAGGCCGAGGGTGCCGTCCTCGAACTTCAGCAGCTCGTTCGCCATCGCCGAGGGCAGTCCCTCGATCTTGGCGATGCCGTCCATGGCCTGCGATACCGTGCCGACCTCTTCGCGCGAGGCCGCGTCCGGCTGGTACGACTGGACATAGCTCTCCAGCGCGTCCCGGATCTCCTCCGGCCGGATCGTGAGCTCCGCCATCTGGGTTCCCTGCTCTCCTTGTTGGGCCCGTAAGTTCTTGCGTCCACGGCCCAACTCGGGCCGCTGGTGATGCTCTGGAGTTGGTATGTGACGATCGGTGACCGTCAGCCCGCCATCCCGCGCTTCACCTCGTCGAGGCGGTCGGCGACGGAGCCGTTGATGACCTCGTCGCCCACCCGCACCGAGATCCCGCCGAGGACCGCGGGGTCCACGTCCAGGTTCAGGTGCATGTCCCGGCCGTACAGCCGGGTCAGCGCGGCGCCCAGGCGCTCCTTCTGCCCGTCGCTGAGCGGCACGGCGGTGGACACGACCGCGACCATCCGGTCCCGGCGCTCCGCGGCGAGCTTGGACAGGGCCTCCAGGCCCCCTTCCAGGCTACGACCCCGCGGCCGTTCGACGAGCCGCACGACCAGCCGCTCGGTGACCGGGTTGGCCCGGCCGCCCAGCAGCGTGTGCAGCAGCCCGGCCTTGGCGGCGCCGGTGCCCACCCGGTCGGTGAGCGCCCCGCGGAGCTGCTTGTCGCCCGTGACGATCCGGCCGAACCGGAACAGCTCGTCCTCCACCTCGTCGAGCTGCCCCGCCCGCTGCGCGGCGGTGAGGTCGGCGGTGTCGGCGAGCTCCTCGAGCACGTCGACCAGGTCACGCGCCCGCGACCAGCGGGCCCGTACCATCCCGGCGACCAGGTCGGCGGCCTCGCCGCCGATCTGCCCGCCGAGCACCCGGCCCACCAGCTCGGCCTTGGCCTCGCCGGGCTGCGCCGGGTCGGTCAGCGCCCGCCGCAGCGTCACCTCGCGGTCCAGCAGCGCGGTCACGGCGGCCAGCTCCCCGGCGAGCTTCGCCGCGTCGACCGAGGTGTTGTCGGTCAGCGCGTCGAGCTGCTCCCGGGCGGCGGCCAGTGCCTCGCGGCTCGCTCCGTTCATCGGTCACGCTCCTCGACTCGCTCGCTGGCGCTCGCTCGGCTCGTCGCCGTTCCGGCGTTCATGCCCCGGCCTCGGCCTTCGTCCCGGACTGGGCGGCGGCCTTGGCCTCCAGCTCGTCCAGGAACCGGTCGACGACGCGGCTCTGCCGGGCGTGGTCCTCCAGGGACTCGCCGACCAGCCGGCCGGCCAGCTCGGTGGCCAGCGCGCCGACGTCCTGGCGCAGCGCCAGCGAAGCGGCCTTCTTGTCGGCCTCGACCTGGGCGTGACCGGCAGCGATGATCTCCTCACGCTGCCGCTGGCCCTCGGCCCGCATCTCGGCGATGAGGGCCGAACCCTGCTCGCGAGCCTCCTCGCGGAGCCGGTTGGCCTCGTGCCGGGCCTCGGCGAGCTGGGCCTTGTACTGGTCCAGCGTCTGCTCCGCCTCGATCTGGGCGGCCTCGGCCTTCTCCATGCCGCCTTCGATGGCCGCCTTGCGCTCCTCCAGCACCTCGTTGATACGCGGCAGGAGCTTCTTGGCCAGCAGGCCGAAGACGATGAGGAAGGCGATCAGGCCGATGACGAGTTCCGGCAACGGCGGGACGAGAGGGTTCTGGTCCCCTGATGCCGCGATCTGCTGGAGGTTCACATCGGTGCCTTTCGTCGTAAGGAGTCCGCTCAGGACGGGTAAACGAACGGCATGACGATGCCGATGAGGGCGAGCGCCTCACAGAAGGCGAAGCCCAGAATCATGTTCTGCCGGATCAGGCCGACCGCCTCGGGCTGGCGGGCCATGGCCTGCACGCCGTTACCGAAGATGTAGCCGATGCCGACACCGGGGCCGATCGCGGCGAGGCCGTAGCCGATGGAGCCGAGGTTGCCCTTGATCTGTGCGCCGGCGGCGAGAGTCTCCATGACAGCCATGGGTGTTTCTTCCTTCTCTTCTACGGGCCGGTGGGGGTTGGCCACCGGACGATTCGGGGTGGTGCGGATGGTGCGGTGGCTCAGTGCGCCTCTTCGAGCGCGCCCGAGATGTAGCTGGCGGTCAGCACGACGAACACGTATGCCTGGACGGCCTGGATGAACAGCTCGAAGGCGATCATCACGAGCACCATCACGAAGGCCACGGGGGCGTAGGCGAAGCCCCAACTGTTCATGAAGAACCAGGTGGCGATGGTGAACATCACCAGCAGCAGGTGGCCGGCGAACATGTTCGCGAAGAGCCGCACCGCGTGCGTGAAGGGCCGCACGAGCACGTTGGAGAAGAACTCGATCAGCATGACCAGCGGCAGCACGCCGCCCAGCGACTTGTCGTACCCGGTGAGGTTCTTGAACCCGCCGGCGAGGCCGTGCCGCTTGAAGGTCAGGGTCATCCAGGTCACCCAGACCAGGATCGCCAGCGCGGCGGGGAAGGCGATGATCGAGGTCACCGGGAACTGCGCGAGCGGGATGATCGACCAGAGGTTCATCAGCCAGATGAAGAAGAAGAGGGAGACCAGCAGCGGCACCCACTTCTCGCCTTCCTTCTTGCCGATGGTCTCGTAGACGATGCCGCGGCGGACGAAGTCGTAGCCCGACTCGGCGACCATCTGCAGCTTGCCCGGGACCACCTTGGGGGTGGCGAACGCCTTCCAGAAGAAGACGCAGAGCACCAGGGTCGTCACCAGCGCCAGCAGGATCGGCTTGTTGAACTCGAAGCCGCCGATCGTGAACATCGGCTTGAAGACGAACGAGTGCAGGCCGGGGGACTGGAAGCCGCAACCACCATCAACGAAGATCTTGCAACTCGCGTCGAAAGCGAGCGTCGTATCAGCAGCACTCACCGGCGAGCTCCTTCGGCGTGACGCATGGCTACGGCAACCTCAATGTGTCGGCGTTGTGCACCGCTGGAGAGCGGTACGTGACAGGACGGGATACGGCCGGCGGGGTGCGGTGCGGCCCTGTGGCCCACTGCGCACACGCGCACCGGCGCGGCAGGGGGACCATAGCAGTCGCGGATCACTGCTTGGCCAGCGGGTCTCATCGCCCGGCCTCGGTGGCCGTACCGGAGCGATGTTCACCCGCTCCGGTTTCTCGCTCCGGTTCCACGTACGGCAACTTCAGCCGGAAGTGGGTACGGCCCATGGCGGCGGTGAACACCAGCGCCGCGGCGAGCACCGTGAAGCCGAACGCCTTGGTGTTGAAGAGCGTCGTGTCCTTGAACAGGCCCATGACGACGGCGAGCAGCAGCACCTGCGAGGTGTAGGTGATCATCGCGATCCCGAGGAACAGCTCGGGGTTCTTGCGCGAGAAGTGCTGGAGTGCGAAGAGGCCGAGACAGAAGAAGGCAAGGACCACCACGGTGGCAGCGGCGGCTCCCACACCACCCTTCACACCGGCCGCGAGTGAACTGATGATCACTGCGACGACGCCGGCGAGGGCGGTCGGGATCGCGGCGCCACGGAGGATCCGGGCGTCGTTGACCTGCATATGAGGAGTCTCCGGCGGGAGTCGGGAGCAACTGGTCGACGGTGACGAGCATGTCCCCGGGGCGGGTGCACCGCATCGAGGGGCATCTGCGCCAGAGAACCGTCGCACTACGGTCCTTCGGCTCTGCACCGGGTTCTCGTGAACGGTATCACAAGCATCTTGACCCGAGCTTTACTCAGGAAGTGTGCTGCCCGTCACACGAAAGGGCTACGTCGGCCACGTCGCTCCGCTCACCTGGAGATATGCCTGCTACGGAGGTCAATGTCCGGCCCGGCGCCAGCGCGAGCGCTCCCCCACGGCCGTGGAACCGCTGATGCCCGCGGGCACGAGCTCGTGCTCCTGTGAACCCGGCGCCCCCTTGGCGCCGTTCGCCCCGTCTGCACCGTTTGCGGCGCTTTTCCCGTTCGTCCCGTCGGCCGTGGCACCGCCGGCCGGCGCCGGGTCGCCCTGCGGCCCCGTACCGTCGCCCGGGCCCTCGCCGCCGGGCCCGTTGCCGGTGTCGCCGGGGCGGCGGTAGCGCGGCGGTACGAGCCTGTTGGCCCAGGACGGCGTCTTCGGGGCGAACCGCGGCAGCAGCAGCAGGACGAGCCCCGCGGCGCTCAGCCCGACCGCCACCAGCACCACCCAGACGTTGTCGGCCTGCACCGAGAACGCCACCATCCCGAACGCGACCAGCGCCGACCAGAAGTACATGAGCAGCACGGCCCGCATGTGCGAGTGGCCCATCTCCAGCAGCCGGTGGTGCAGATGCCCCCGGTCCGCCGCGAACGGCGACTGGCCGCGCCAGGTGCGCCGTACGACGGCCAGCACCAGGTCCAGCATCGGGATCGCCAGGATCGTCAGCGGCAGCACCAGCGGGATGAACACCGGCACCGTCGAGCGCACGGCCTCCTTCTCGCTGCCCGCGAAGACCTTCAGCGCGTCCGGATCCACCTGCCCGGTGATGGAGATCGCCCCGGCGGCCAGCACCAGGCCCAGCAGCATCGAGCCCGAGTCGCCCATGAAGATCCGCGCCGGGTGCACGTTGTGCGGCAGGAAGCCGACGCACATGCCCAGCAGCACGGCGGAGAAGAGCGCGGCGGGGGCGGCGGCCTCGATCCCGTAGCCGAACCAGATGCGGTACGCGTAGATGAAGAACGCCGCCGAGGCGATGCCCACCATGCCGGCGGCAAGCCCGTCGAGGCCGTCCACGAAGTTGACGGCGTTGATCGAGATGACGACGAGCGCGACGGTCAGCAGCGTGCCCTGCATCGGCGTCAGCACCACCGTGCCCACGCCCGGCACCGGGATCCACAGGATCGTGAGGCCCTGGAGCACCATGACGCCCGCGGCGATCATCTGCGCGCCGAGCTTGAGCAGGGCGTCCACGCCCCATTTGTCGTCCAGC
Organism: Streptomyces sp. NPDC004134; assembly: GCF_042874195.1. Classification (NCBI taxonomy): domain Bacteria; kingdom Bacillati; phylum Actinomycetota; class Actinomycetes; order Kitasatosporales; family Streptomycetaceae; genus Streptomyces; species Streptomyces sp. NPDC004134. The sequence continues at coordinate 152,405 of NZ_JBIAMS010000020.1, forward strand.
ACGCCGATCAGCCAGATCAGCGCGGCGCCGGACAGCAGCGCCTTGGGCTCGTTGAGCTCGAAGACCCGCTCGAATGCCTGCAACTGCGACGCGACGAGCAGCGCGGCGCACATCCCGCCGAACATGGCGATGCCGCCGAGTCTCGGCGTCGGCTCGCTGTGCACGTCACGGTCCCGGATCTCCGGCATCGCGCCGGCCGCGATCGCGAACTTCCGCACCGGGCCGGTCAGCAGATACGTGACAGCGGCTGCGATGCACAGCGTCAGCAGGTATTCACGCACAAGCTGCCCCAGAGGTTTCGCTGTTCCGTTCAGCCACACACATTAGCCCGCTCCCGGGCCTCCGTTCTCCGGGTACGGACGCAAGGCCCGTCCGGGCCGTACAGAAATAGACCCGCGAGGCGCCCGACCGGTTGCATCCGGCCATCGTCAGGCGGCCGCCGGCACCCCTGTGAGCGCCGTCACCACCGGGTCCAGCGCCTGCCCGATCTCCTCGCCGATGCGCCGGAAGTACGGCACGGGCGCCCCGTACGGGTCGTACACCTCGTCCGCCGCCGGGCTGGGCGCCAGCAGCCAGCCCCGCAGCGCCGCCGCGGCCTGGACCAGCGCGTGCGCGCGCGCCACCGCCCCCTCGCGGGCCGGCGGCAGCGTGGCGGAATCTATGGCGCGTACCAGCCGGGCGAATTCCTTCAGCGTGAACGTGCGCAGCCCCGCGGAGTGGCCCATGGAGATCACCTGCGCCCGGTGGTCCCGGGTCGCGGTCAGCACCAGATCCGCCCGGATCACGTGCTCGTCGCGCAGCTCCCGGGCCGCGAACCCGTCCGGGTCCGCCCCGGACTCCCGCAGCACCGTCGCCGCGTGCGCCTCCATCGGCGCGCCCTCGTGCCCCCAGGTGCCCGCGCTCTCCACCGCGATGCCCGCCGCGGGCCGCGGGCCGAGGCGCACGTCGAGGGCATGCCGCGTCAGCCGCTCGGTGATCGGCGAGCGGCAGACGTTGCCGGTGCTGACGTGGAGGATCCGGAATCCCTGTATGTCCCCCGTGCGCCCTTCGGGCGCGGTCAACTGGCGACCTCGAGCCCGCCTGCGACCTCGCGCAGTTGCTCCGCGGTCACCGCGCCCTCGCGCAGCAGCACCGGCGTGCGGCCGGTGATGTCCACGATCGAGGACGGCACCGCGGCCGGCGTCGGGCCGCCGTCGAGATAGACCGAGACCGACTCCCCCAGCATCTCCTGGGCGGCGTCGCAGTCCTGCGGGGCGGGGTGGCCGGTGAGGTTGGCGCTGGAGACGGCCATCGGGCCGACCTCCTTGAGCAGTTCGAGCGCCACCGGGTGCAGCGGCATCCGCACCGCCACCGTGCCGCGGGTCTCGCCCAGGTCCCAGGTGAGCGACGGCTGGTGCGTGGCGACGACGGTCAACGCACCCGGCCAGAAGGCGTCGATCAGCTCCCACGCCTCCTCGCTGAGGTCCTTGACGAGCCCGTGCAGCGTGTTCGGCGAGCCGATGAGCACCGGGGTGGGCATGCTGCGCCCGCGGCCCTTGGCGTCCAGCAGCGCCGCCACCGCCTCGTCGGCGAAGGCGTCGGCACCGATGCCGTAGACCGTGTCGGTGGGCAGGACGACCAGCTCGCCGCGGCGGACTGCGGACGCGGCCTCGCGCAGCCCGGTCTTGCGATCGGCCGCATCGCTGCAGTCGTAGCGCCGTGCCATGTCAATCTCCTTCTCAGGTACGGACCCTGCGGGCGGTCGCGAATCGAGGCCGGTTGTTGAGGTCGGGGTGGTCGGCGGCGTCCGCCCAGCCGCGTTCCTCGGTGAAGAGCCACGGCACCTGGCCGCCCTGGGTGTCGGCGTGCTCGACGACCAGCACCCCGCCGGGGCGCAGCAGCCGCCGGGCCGCGACCTCCAGACCGCGGATGAGGTCGAGGCCGTCCTCGCCCGAGAAGAGTGCGGCCTGCGGGTCGTGGTCGCGGGCTTCCGGGGCGACATGCTCCCACTCGGTCAGCGGGATGTACGGCGGATTGCTGATGACCAGGTCGACCTGGCCGTTCAGCTCCGGCAGCGCGGTGCGCGCGTCTCCATGGTGCAGCACGACCCGGGCGCCGCCGTCGTTGTGCGCGGCGTTCTTGCGCGCCCAGTTGAGCGCCGTCTCCTCCAGCTCGACCGCGTGCACGGCGGCCCGCGGCACCTCCTGCGCCATGGCCAGCGCGATGGCGCCGGAGCCGGTGCACAGGTCGACGATCAGCGGCTCGACGACGTCCATGGCGCGGACGGCCGCTATGGCCCAGTCCACCACGGACTCGGTCTCCGGCCGGGGCACGAAGACGCCGGGGCCGACCTGGAGTTCCAGATAGCGGAAGTAGGCGACGCCGGTGATGTGCTGCAGCGGCTCGCGGGCCTCCCGGCGGGCGACGGCCTCCCAGTAGCGGGCGTCGAAGTCGGCGTCGGCGACGCGGTGCAGCTCACCGCGGGGCACGCCGTGCACGTACGCCGCCAGCTCCTCCGCGTCGAACCGCGGGGAGGGCACGCCGGCGTCGGCGAGCCGCCGCGTGGCCTGTGCCACTTCGACGAGCAGCAGGTTCACGATCCCTCCGGTCCCTCGGCCGTATCCCGTGCGGTGCTCAGCCCGCGTCCGCGAGCTTGGCCGCGGCGTCCGCGTCCACGCATGCCTGGATCACCGCGTCCAGCTCCCCGTCGAGCACCTGGTCCAGGTTGTACGCCTTGAACCCGACCCGGTGGTCGGAGATCCGGTTCTCCGGGAAGTTGTAGGTGCGGATGCGCTCCGACCGGTCCACGGTACGCACCTGGCTGCGGCGCGCGTCCGCCGCCTCCTTCTCCGCCTCCTCCTGCGCCTCGGCGAGCAGCCTCGCCCGCAGGATACGCATCGCCTGCTCCCGGTTCTGAAGCTGGCTCTTCTCGTTCTGGCAGGAGACCACGATGCCGGTGGGCAGGTGCGTGATGCGTACCGCGGAGTCCGTCGTGTTGACGGACTGGCCGCCGGGGCCCGAGGAGCGGTAGACGTCGATGCGGAGGTCGTTGGGTCCGATCTCGACCTCGTCGACGTCCTCGGCCTCGGGCAGCACCAGCACGCCGGCCGCGGAGGTGTGGATCCGGCCCTGCGACTCGGTGGCCGGCACCCGCTGCACGCGGTGCACGCCGCCCTCGTACTTCAGCCGCGCCCACACGCCCTGGCCGGGCTCGGCGGCGCCGCCGCCCTTGAGCTTCACCGAGACGGAGACGTCCTTGTAGCCGCCGAGGTCGGACTCGTTGGCGTCCAGCAGCTCCGTCTTCCAGCCCTGCCGCTCGGCGTAGCGCAGGTACATCCGCAGCAGGTCGCCGGCGAAGAGCGCGGACTCCTCGCCGCCCTCGCCCGCCTTGACCTCCAGGATGACGTTCTTGTCGTCGCTGGGATCGCGCGGTACGAGCAGCAGCCGCAGCCGCTCCGTGAGCTCCTCGCGCTCCCGGTCCAGGCTCTTGGCCTCGGCGGCGAAGTCCGGGTCCTCCGCGGACAGCTCGCGGGCGGCGGCGGCGTCCTCGCCGGCCCGCTCCCAGGCGCGGTAGGCGGCGATGATCGGGGTGAGCTCGGCGTAGCGCTTGTTGAGCCTGGTGGCGCGGCGCTGGTCGGCGTGCACGCCGGGGTCGGCGAGCTGCTCCTCAAGGGTGGCGTGCTCGCCGATGAGATCCTTGACGACCTCGAACATCGTGGGGCGCTCCGTAGGGGGAAGTAGCAGGACCAGGCGCGGGCGGCCGGGTGGGAGGAAACTGCCGGCCGGGCGGGACGAAAAACGTGCGCCGGCCCGGTCCGCCCCTCTTCGGGGCGGCCGGCCCGGCGCACGCGGACGGGCTACTTCTTCGCCGCGGCCTGCTTGCCGAAGCGGGCCTCGAAGCGGGCCACGCGGCCACCGGTGTCGAGGATCTTCTGCTTGCCCGTGTAGAACGGGTGGCACGCGGAGCAGATGTCCGCGCGGATGGTGCCGGAGGTGACGGTGCTCCGGGTGGTGAAGGAGTTACCACAGGTGCAGCTCACCTGGGTCTCCACGTACTCCGGGTGGATGTCGCGCTTCAAGGGATTCTCCTAGGTTCGGGAGGGCTCCGGGTCGATCGGCGGGATGCGTCACGTGAACCGGGGCCGACGTACCAGTCTACGAGGACCGGTCGTGCTCGCCAAAACGGGTCCCGGGCCCGCTTTATTCCACGCCGGGCACCACGGGGGGTGACGCACGGACGGCGGCCCGGTCAGGGTGCGGAGGGCGCGGAAACGGGCCCGCGCGCTCACGCTCCGGGGTCAGCCGGCCGCCGCCTGTGCACCGCCGCCGGGCGCGACCTCCTCCAGGCCGTCGCCGCCGGCCGGCGGGGCGGCGACCACGTCGCGCTCGCCCTGCCCGCCCGCGTTCCCCTTCAGCGCGGACTTCGGTATCGGCCGGTCCTCCCGCAGCGCCTTCCAGACCTGCGCGGACTCCTTCCCCATCGGCACCACGCGGTTGCTGTCCTGCTTGTCGGCCGTCACCGGCAGGGTCGCCATCTGCATGTCGTTCGGGCCTATGTCGCCCAGGCTCTCGGCGAGCCGGCGCAGCTTGTTCACCGTGCCGAGGCCGTCGTCCGTGGTGATCGACTTGGTGGCGGTGTCGGCCAGCCCGATGAGCTTCGCGGGGCTGGTCAGCAGGTCGACCTGGCCGACCTGCTGCACCAGCGCCTTGACGAACACCTGCTGCAGCTCTATCCGGCCCAGGTCGCTGCCGTCGCCGACGCCCTTGCGGGTACGGACCAGGCCGAGCGCCTGCTCGCCGTCCAGGGTGTGGGTGCCGGCCTTGAGGTCGAGGTGGCTGTCGGGGTCGTCGATGTCCTGGCGGGTGGTGATCTCCACCCCGCCGAGCTGGTTGACGAGCCGCTTGAAGCCGCTGAAGTCGACCTCGACGAAGTGGTCCATGCGCACCCCGGTCATCTTCTCCACGGTCTTGACCGTGCAGGCGGGGCCGCCGACGGAGTACGACTCGTTGAACATGGCGCGCTTCGCGGCCGGCGCGGTCTCGCCGTCGTCGCGGCTGCACTCGGGGCGGTCGACGAGGGTGTCGCGCGGGATGCTGACGACGCTGGCGCGCTTCCGGTCCTCGTAGACGTGCACGATCATCGCGGTGTCGGAGCGGGCGCCGCCGCCGTCACGGCCGTATTTGGCGTTGTCGCCGGCCCGGGAGTCGGAGCCGAGGACGAGGATGTCCATGGAGCCGTTCGGCAGGTCCTCCGGCCGGTCGCCGCCGAGCTTGGCGTCGAGGTCGACGCTGGTCAGATTGCCGTTGAAGCGGAAGTAGAGGTACGTGAAGCCGGCCCCGCCGAGGACCATCACCCCGACGAGCGTCCAGACCGCCACGAGGACCGCCTTGCGGCGGCGGCTGCGCGGCCGGTGGCCGGGATCCCCGACGTCGTACGGTTCCGTCATCGGCTCCTCACCTCAGCCGGTCAGGTCCCTGGTTAACCGCGGGTCAATCCGAACTTTTCCCCACATTCCCCGACAGGGATCACCTAAAAGGGTTACACACGTACTGCTGAACGCGCAAAAGCCTCCCCTCGTTCCAAGGGGAGGCTTTTGCCTACGAAAACTGCCCGACCTGCACCGGTTCGCGTGGGACCGGCGCCGGGTTGCGCGTCAGTCGCCGTTGGGCGTGGGCGTGGTCTTCTGGATCTGGAGCAGGAACTCCGCGTTGCTCTTGGTCTGCTTCATCTTGTCCAGCAGCAGCTCCATGGCCTGCTGCTGGTCCAGCGCGTGCAGCACCCGGCGGAGCTTCCAGACGATGGCCAGCTCGTCGCTGCCCATCAGGATCTCCTCCTTGCGGGTGCCGGAGGCGTCCACGTCGACCGCGGGGAAGATGCGCTTGTCCGAGAGCTTGCGGTCGAGCCGCAGCTCCATGTTGCCGGTGCCCTTGAACTCCTCGAAGATCACCTCGTCCATCCGCGAGCCGGTCTCGACCAGCGCGGTGGCCAGGATGGTCAGCGAGCCGCCGTCCTCGATGTTGCGCGCGGCGCCGAAGAACTTCTTCGGCGGGTAGAGCGCCGTGGAGTCCACACCGCCGGACAGGATGCGGCCGGAGGCGGGCGCCGCCAGGTTGTACGCGCGGCCGAGGCGGGTGATCGAGTCGAGCAGCACGACGACGTCGTGGCCCAGCTCGACGAGCCGCTTGGCCCGCTCGATGGACAGCTCGGCGACCGTGGTGTGGTCCTCCGCCGGGCGGTCGAAGGTCGAGGAGATGACCTCGCCCTTCACCGACCGCTGCATGTCGGTGACCTCTTCCGGCCGCTCGTCGACGAGGACGACCATGAGGTGGCACTCGGGGTTGTTCGTGGTGATCGCGTTGGCGATCGACTGCAGGATCATCGTCTTGCCGGTCTTCGGCGGCGCCACGATCAGGCCGCGCTGCCCCTTGCCGATGGGCGAGACGAGGTCGATGATCCGCGGCGTCAGCGCGCCCGGGTCGCTCTCCAGACGCAGCCTGTCCTGCGGGTAGAGCGGGGTGAGCTTGCCGAACTCCGCCCGGCCGCGGCTCTGTTCGGGGCCCTCGCCGTTGACCGAGTCGAGCCGGACGAGCGCGTTGAACTTCTCCCGGCGCTCGCCGTCGCGCGGCTGGCGCACCGCGCCCGTGACGTGGTCGCCCTTGCGCAGGCCGTTCTTGCGCACCTGGGCCAGCGAGACGTAGACGTCGTTCGGGCCCGGCAGGTAGCCGGAGGTGCGGACGAAGGCGTAGTTGTCGAGGATGTCGAGGATGCCCGCGACCGGGATCAGGACGTCGTCCTCGGCGATCTGCGGCTCGCTGTAGTCCTCGCGGCCGCCGCGGCGCCCGCGGCGGTCGCGGTAGCGGCCCCTGCGGCCGCGCCGGCCGCCGTCGAAGTCGTCGTCCTGCTGCTGTTGCTGCTGCTGCCGGCCGCCGCCCTGGTTCTGCTGGCCGCCGCCACCGCCCTGACCGCCGCCGTCGTCGCCCTTGCCGCGGCGGTTCTGCCGGTCGCGGCGCCCGCCCTGCCGGTCGCCGCCGCCCTGGCGGTCGCCCTTCTGCCGGCCGCCGTCGCCGGACTGCTTGGCGTCGCCGCCCTTCTCGGACTTGTCGGCCTTCTCCGCCTTCTCGGCCTTGTCGGCCCGGTCGGCCTTCTCGCCGCCGTTCTGCTCGGCGCCGGTGTCCTGCACCTTGACGGGCTGGCCGGGAATGTCGATCCGCGAGTCGCCGTCGTCCTTGCGGCCGTCACCGTCGGCCTGCTCGGCCGCGTCGGTACGGGCCCGGGAGGTGGCCCGGCGCTTCGGCCTGGCCGCGCCGCCGTCGGCCTGGGCGTCCTTGCCCGCCTTGTCGGCGGCCTTCTCGGCCTTGGCCTCGGCGGGCTTGCCGCCGTCGGCGCCCTGCCTCTCCTTGATCACCTCGATGAGCTGGCTCTTGCGCATCCGAGCGGTGCCCCGGATCCCGAGGCCGGATGCGATCTGCTGGAGCTCCGCCAGGACCATGCCCTCCAGGCCGGCGCCGCGACGGCGCCTGGTCGAACCGGCGGTGGTTGCGGGAGCTGCCCCAGTCTCCTGCTGGGAGGCACCCCCAGAAGCTGGGCTGGCGGCGTTCTCTGCGTTGACGCCCATCAGATCGGTGGTGTCGCTCACGAAGGGTCCTTCCCTGGAGCGGTGCGTCGGCCTGTCTGGCTCGGCGACCGGTCGTGCTCTCCGGCTGCGGCCCGTGCGTTTGCGTCCGCGGGTCCGCGTCGGTGCGGTGGTCCGCCGTACGGCGGTGAAGACTGTGCAGGGTCGGCATGCTGATGGCGCGAGGCACTCGGGTGGGTGTCACGCACGACAGCGGTGCCGATTCGGGAGCGTCACTGCACCGGCAGGCTGCTCAGGCAATGTGGAAGGCTCCCGGAAGAAAGGCTGCCCCGCTGGGGAATTCCCCTTGTGGGACCTGCCCCCGGGCCCTGCGGCCCGGAGAGACCCCAGCACACAGCACGGCCGTGTGGAACCTACGACTGGAGTGCGCTGGTGCTGCCTTGAGGTTAACACTATCGGATCCTGCAGACATTCCCCCTCTCCCGGCGCCGGGGCCCGGTTCCGTGTTGTGCGGCCGGTGGTGCGGGTCGTCGTGGCGGCGGTCCGCGCGGGCCCGCTGACCTGCGCGTGGTGCCCGCGTACGGCGCGTGGCACGGCCGCCGCGGCCGTCAGGCCAGCGGCAGCACGCTCGCCCCCTCCCGGTCGAGGGCCAGCCGGTTGGCCGCCCAGCCCTCGCCCGCCGAACGGGCGACCTTCTCGGCCGCGCCGTCCTCGGCGAACGCCAGCACCGTCGGCCCCGCGCCGGAGATCACCGCGGGCACGCCGTCCGCACGCAGCCGCGCCACCAGCGCCGTGCTCTCCGGCATCGCGGGCGCCCGGTAGTCCTGGTGCAGCCGGTCCTCGGTGGCGGTGAGCAGCAGCTCGGGGCGCCTGGTCAGCGCCTCGACGAAGAGCGCCGCGCGGGCGGCGGTCAGCGCCGCGTCGGCGTGCGGCACCGTACGGGGCAGCAGGCCGCGGGCCTCCGCCGTGGACAGCGGGTTGCCCGGCACGAACACCACCGGCACCACGCCCCCGGCCGGCTCCAGCCGGATGGCCCGTACCGCCGCGGGGGCGTCCCCCGGGGCCGTACCCGCGCCGCCCGTGCCGTCATCCGTCCAGGCCAGCGTGAACCCGCCGAGCAGGCACGCCGCGACGTTGTCGGGGTGGCCCTCCAGCTCCGTCGCCAGTTCCAGCAGCGCCGCGCGCTCGGGGGCGTCCAGGACGCCCGACCGCTCGGCGCCGCCTATCGTCACCGCCCGCGCGGCGATGATGCCGGCGCAGATCGCCGCGGCGGAGGAACCGAGCCCGCGGCCGTGCGGAATGCGGTTCGCGCACACCACTTCGAGGCCCCGCGGCTGCCCGCCCAGCGCCTCGAAGGCGCTGCGCATGGCCCGTACGAGCAGGTGGGACTCGTCCCGCGGCAGGTTCTCCGCACCCTCGCCCGCGATGTCGACGTGCAGCCCGGACTCGGCGACCCGGACGACCACGTCGTCGTACAGCCCGAGGGCGAGGCCGAACGTGTCGAAGCCGGGGCCGAGGTTGGCGCTGGTCGCCGGTACGCGGACGCGTACGGGCGCGGCGCGGAAGGCTGGACCGGCCATCGCTTGCGTGACTCTCCTTGTGACTCTCACCCGGTCTCCCGGGCGGTGGGGGAAATCAGCTCGGTTACGACTGTGCCCGACCGGCGCCCCCGCGGCACGCCGTGCGCGCGCGGACGGGCGGTGCGGACGACATGCGGAAGGGGGTGCCCGGGACACTCGACCGGCGGGCTCAACGCCAGCTTATCGAAGGTGGGTTCCCCTGCGACATAGGGCGCACAGGAGGCGCTCGATGCGCGGCCCGCGCACGTCCCCGGCGCACGGCGGACCGGCCGGCACCGCGTGCGCCCCGGGAGCCGGCCGTACGGCCGTCTGCCCAGGCCGGACGGGCTGGTCCCGGTGCCGTACGCCGGTGCGCCCGTGCCGTACGCGGGTATGCCCGGCCGGTGCGCGGGCCGCGGGTGCGCCGCGGTCAGGCCAGCCCCAGCCGCTCCGCCGCCGCGTCGGCGTCGACCGGCACGGCGACGGGCTGCGGGGCGCCGGCGACCGCCCAGTCGGGGTCCTTCAGGCCGTTGCCCGTGACCGTGCAGACGATCCGCTGACCCGGGTCGACCCGGCCCTGCTCGGCGGCCTGCAGCAGCCCCGCGACGCTCGCCGCCGAGGCCGGCTCGACGAAGACGCCCTCCTGCGCGGCCAGCAGCCTGTACGCCCGCAGGATCTGCCGGTCGGTGACCGCCTCGATGTGCCCGCCGGACTCGTCGCGCGCCCGCTCGGCCAGCTCCCACGAGGCGGGGTTGCCGATGCGGATGGCGGTGGCCAGCGTGCTCGGGTCCTTCACCGGCTCGCCGCGCACGATCGGCGCCGCGCCGGCCGCCTGGTAGCCCCACATCCGGGGGGTGCGGGTGGCCATCCCGTCCGCGTGGTACTCGCGGTAGCCCTTCCAGTACGAGGTGATGTTGCCCGCGTTGCCGACGGGCAGGACGTGGATGTCGGGGGCGTCCCCGAGCGCGTCCACGACCTCGAAGGCCGCGGTCTTCTGGCCCTCGATGCGCACCGGGTTGACGGAGTTCACCAGCGCCACCGGGTACTTCTCGCTCAGCGCGCGGGCCAGCGTCAGGCAGTCGTCGAAGTTGCCGTCGACCTGGAGGATGCGCGCGCCGTGCACGAGCGCCTGCCCCATCTTGCCCAGCGCGATCTTGCCCTGCGGCACCAGCACGGCGCAGGTCAGCCCGGCCCGTACCGCATAGGCGGCCGCGGAGGCCGAGGTGTTGCCGGTCGAGGCGCAGATGACGGCCTGGGCGCCGGACTGCTTCGCCACGGAGATCGCCATCGTCATGCCGCGGTCCTTGAAGGACCCGGTGGGGTTGGCGCCCTCCACCTTCAGATGGACGTCGCAGCCCGTGCGCGCGGAGAGCACCTGGGCCGGCACCAGCGGGGTCCCGCCCTCCCGGAGCGTCACCACCGGAGTCTCCGCCGTGACCGGCAGCCGGTCGCGGTACTCCTCGATGACGCCCCGCCACTGGCGGGTGCCGGACATTCGCGGTTCGTCGATCACTGCGTCCATTTCCTTACGTCACTCCCCTTCGACCCGCATGGTGCTCGCCACGCCGCGGACGGTCTCCAGCCGCCTGAGCGCCTCGACCGTCGCGGCCAGCGCGGCGTCCGTCGCCCGGTGCGTGACCACCACGAGCGACGCCTCGCCGTCCTTGCCCTGCTGCCTGACCGTGTCGATGGACACGTCGTGCTCGGCGAAGACCGCGGCCACGTGGGCGAGCACGCCCGCCCGGTCGGCCACGTCGAGGCTGATGTGGTACCGCGTCACGACGCCGTCGGGCGGCGCCACCGGTAGTTGCGTGTACGCGCTCTCCCCCGGACCGCTGCCGCCGCTGAGCCGGTGCCGGCCGACCGCGACCAGGTCGCCGAGCACGGCGCTGGCGGTCGGCGCGCCGCCGGCGCCCGGGCCGTAGAACATGAGCTGCCCGGCGGCGCTGGCCTCGACGAAGACGGCGTTGTACGCCTCGCGCACGGAGGCCAGCGGGTGGGTCCTGGGGATCATCGCAGGGTGCACCCGCGCGGTGACGGACGAGCCGTCCGGCGTGCGCTCGCAGATGGCGAGCAGCTTGACCGTACAGCCCATGCGGGTCGCGGACGCCATGTCGGCGGCGGTGATCTCGGTGATGCCCTGGCGGTGCACGTCGTCGAGGCGGACCCGGGTGTGGAAGGCGATGCCGGCGAGGATCGCGGCCTTGGCGGCGGCGTCGTAGCCCTCGACGTCGGCGGTGGGGTCGGCCTCGGCGTAGCCGAGCGCGGTGGCCTCCTCCAGCGCCTCGGTGTAGCCGGCGCCGGAGGTGTCCATGCGGTCGAGGATGAAGTTGGTGGTGCCGTTGAGGATGCCGAGCACGCGGTTGACCTTGTCGCCGGCCAGCGACTCGCGCAGCGGGCGGACCAGCGGGATGGCGCCGGCGACGGCGGCCTCGTAGTAGAGGTCGGCGCCGTGCCGGGCGGCGGCGGCGTGCAGGCTGGGGCCGTCCTCGGCGAGGAGCGCCTTGTTGCCTGTGACGACGCTGGCGCCGTGCTCGAAGGCGGTGGTGATGAGCGTACGGGCCGGCTCCAGACCGCCGATCAGTTCGACGACGATGTCGATGTCGCCGCGTTTGACCAGCGCCGTGGCGTCCGTGGTGACCAGCTCGTCCGGGATCCCCGGCCGCGGCACGCCCGCGCGCCGCACCGCGACGCCCGCCAGCTCGACCGGGGCCCCGATGCGGGCGGCGAGGTCGGCGGCGTTCGCCGTCATGATGCGCGCGACCTCGGAGCCGACGGACCCGCAGCCCAGGAGCGCGACCTTCAGCGGACGCCTCTCGCTCATACGACCTCGTTCCTCGTTCCTCACGTGCACCGATGGGGGGCGATTCCAGTCTCACGCAGCGGCGGGCGATTGCGGCGCCTTGTCCGGATGCCGAGACGTACCGTTTACGTCCTGAGATATCCCTGAGATATGACCGGGCTGCCGCTCAGCCCGCCGCTCAGCCCACGTCGAGCCGCAGCAGGTCCTCCTCCGTTTCGCGGCGCACGATCTCCCGCGCAGCGCCGTCCGCCACGGCCACCACGGGCGGGCGCAGCACGTGGTTGTAGTTGCTCGCCATCGCGCGGCAGTACGCCCCGGTGGCCGGCACCGCGAGCAGGTCGCCGACCGCGAGGTCCGCAGGGAGGTAGGCGTCGCGTACGACGATGTCGCCGGACTCGCAGTGCTTGCCCACGACGCGGGCGAGCATCGGCTCGGCGGCGGACGCGCGGGAGGCCAGCGCGACCGAGTAGTCGGCGTCGTAGAGCGCGGTGCGGATGTTGTCCGACATGCCGCCGTCCACGCTCACGTACGTACGCAGCCCCTCCAGCTCCTTGACCGTGCCGACCTCGTACAGCGTGAACGCCGTGGGGCCCACGATCGCGCGGCCCGGCTCGACGGACAGCCGCGGCACGGCGAGACCGGCGGCGCTGCACTCGCGGGAGACGATGTCGCGCAGGGCCTTGGCGATCTCGTGCGGCTCGCGCGGGTCGTCCTCGGGCGTGTACGCGATGCCGAGGCCGCCGCCGAGGTCGATCTCGGGCAGCTCCACCCCGTGCTCGTCGCGGATCTCGGTGAGCAGCCCGACGACGCGGCGGGCGGAGACCTCGAAGCCGGCCATGTCGAAGATCTGCGAGCCGATGTGGCTGTGGATGCCGACCAGTTCCAGGGAGTCGAGCTTCAGCACCCGCCGTACCGCCTCGGCCGCCTGGCCGTCGGCGAGCGCGAGGCCGAACTTCTGGTCCTCGTGGGCGGTGGCGATGAACTCGTGCGTGTGCGCCTCGACGCCGACGGTCACCCGGATCTGCACCCGCTGGCGCTTCCCGAGCCGCTCCGCGAGGTGCGCGACGCGGACGATCTCCTGGTACGAGTCGAGCACGATCCGCCCGACGCCGGCCTCCACGGCCCGCTCGATCTCGGCCGGGCTCTTGTTGTTGCCGTGCATCGCGATCCGCTCGGCGGGCATCCCGGCGGCCAGCGCGGTCGCCAGCTCGCCGCCGGAGCACACGTCGAGGTTCAGCCCCTCCTCGCGCAGCCAGCGGACGACGGCGCGGGAGAGGAACGCCTTGCCGGCGTAGAAGACGTCGGCGTCCTCGAAGGCGTCGGTCCAGGCGCGGCAGCGGGCGCGGAAGTCGTTCTCGTCGAGGAAGTAGGCGGGGGTGCCGAACTCCTCGGCGAGCCGGGTCACGGGCAGCCCGCCGACGGTGACGACGCCGTCGGCGCCGCGGGCGACGGTACGGGCCCAGACGCGGGAGTCGAGGTCGTTGAGGTCGGCGGGGGGTGCGGCGTAGTGCCCTTCGGGCAGCACGTCGCCGTGCCGGGGGCCGGCGGGGTGGGCGGATCGGCTCACGGCGGGGTACTCCTTCGGTGGTGCGGGGTTCTCACGGGTGGCTCACACGTACTCGGGCGCCTGTATGCCGAGCAGGCCGAGGCCGTTGCGGAGGGCGACGCCGGCGGCGGCGGCCTGCCGCAGCCGGGCCCGGTGCACGGCGGTGGGCTCCTCGTCGCCGCTGGGCAGGGCGGGGTGGGCCGCCTCGGCGCCGAGGAAGGCGCCGGCCAGGACGTCGAGGTGCCGGGCGAGCCGGTCGGGCGCGCGGCGGCGGGCGGCGGTCTCCACGACGGCGGGGAGCTCGCCGATGGCGGCGCGGAGGACGCCGTCGGAGCGAGTGTGCCGTACGGGGGCGGCGGGGGGCGCGGCGGGTGGCGTGTCGGCGCTGGTGCCGGTGCTGGTGCTGGTGTCGCCGATCCGGAGCGCGGCGGCGGCGCGGGCGAGGGCGGCGGTGCGGGAGTGGGCGTACTGGATACGGAAGAGGGGGTTGGGCTCGCGGCGGAGGAGCAGCGCGGGGGCGAGGCGGGACCGCTGGTAGGCGGGGGTACGCAGGAAGGCCCAGCGCAGCACGTCGGAGGGAAACCCGTCGGGACCGGGACCTGGACCGGGGCGGGGGCCGTCCGCGGCCGGCACGGCCCGTACCCGTACGAGATCCCCCTGCTCGCCGACCGACGCACCGGCGGCGAGGAGGAGGCGCCGGAGGGAGGCGGCGAGGACGAGGGCGCGGGGATGATCGTCGGGGACGAGGCGGAAGGACTGCGCGCGGAGGAAGTCGCCGTGCCCGAAGAGCTGCCCGGCGGCGAGGGCGTCCTCGACGGAATCGCCTGCGGGCCGCAGGGTGATGTTGAGGAACCCGGGCCCGGTGACGGTCACGGCGGCGATGCCGGGCTGGGCGGCGAGCCGGTCGCGCAGCAGGGCGGCGACGTCGAGAGGATCGCGGCCGGCGGCGTGGGCGAGCTGCAGGGCGGCGTTGGTGGCGTAGTCGCCGCAGCCCCCGGGCCGCGGGCGCTCCACGACGACGCGCGCCGGCACGGGTGCGCCGAGCTCACCCACCGCGGCGGATCGCACCGTACGCAACACGGTGCCGGTGAGCTCTGCGGGGTCCACGGGACCAGCGTACGAGAGGGACGGGGTGGGGAGGCGAACCCTTTTACCGGACTCGTCCCCGGCTCAGCACACCGGAGACCCGGCGGGCTCCGCGTCGTCGGCGGCGTCCCCGGCGACGCCCCCACCGACCCGCTGCGAAGCGCGCCGCGCGGCGAGCCGGCGCACGACCCGTACGAGATCGACGGGCTCGAAGGGCTTGGCCACGAACGCATCCACCCCGGCCGCCCGCCCCGCCTCGGCCTCAAGCTCGGTGCACCCGCTGACCACCGCTATCGGCAGCCCCCGCGTCCGCGGATCGGCCCGCAACCGGGCCGCGGTCCGCAGCCCGTCGAGCCGGGGCATGACGATGTCGAGCGTGACCACATCGGGACGCACCCGATGGACGGCTTCCAGACACTCGGCACCATCGGCCGCGGTCACGACCTCGAAACCTTCAAGTTCGAGATTGACCCTGATCAACTGCCGGATCACCTTGTTGTCATCGACGACAAGGACCCGACCGGACAAGCCAGGCACATGGAAAAGGGTAGGCGCGCCCGCCCCCCTACGTCCGGCTTTTGGGCACTTCCGCCCCTGACCTGCACACACACCCCGCCCCCCACCCCCAAAACCCAGTACCCGACCACCCCCACGAAGCTGGTAGGGTTCTACCCGTCACCGCACCACCACGCGGCGGACACGCCCCCGTAGCTCAGGGGATAGAGCAACGGCCTCCGGAGCCGTGTGCGCAGGTTCGAATCCTGCCGGGGGCACAGATGATCAGGGCTTTGACCTGCGGGTATGCAGGGCAGGGCTCTCTGTGTTCATGCCAGAAGGCAAACGGTCCTTTGACCGTTGCACTTCCACGCTCGCGGGGCAGGCCACGGCCCGTTATCGCTGCCTGATGCCAGGTCAGAAGCCTGCGAGGTGCCGTCACGAACCGCCAATCTCTGCGGAGTGAGGTGGAGACTCGCTCCATCCATCCCCCTCCTGACTAGGCATGATGACGCTCCGGTTGGTGAAATGCGAACGGATTCGGTGGTCGATTCCCTGGCGGATGGCGTGACTATTCCTCGTTGTCGGAGGGCGGGTCGTACGCGGTCAGCAGGTGCTCGATCCGGTTGTTGGTGATGGACTGCCGGTCGTAGAGGCACTTGGCGTAGCGGGTGAGGAGAACTTCGACGCTGTTGCCTGCGCGCTGGGCGACTTCGGCGGGGTCTGCGCCCGAGCACAGCCAGGTGGACAGGGCTGAGTGGCGCAGGTCGTACGGCCGGGCGGCAAGTGGGGTCGGGATCCACCGGGGTGGCAGGGCGAGGGTGCGGGCTTCTGCCCAGACGCGGTAGTAGGTCGTGGAGCCGACGCGTTCGTTGAAGAACAGCCTGCCGTCCTCGGCGACTCCGAAGGTGTCGACGCTCTCGCGCCAGATCGCGACCAGGTGGGGCGGTAGCGGTACCACTCGGGTGTCGCCGGGCGGGCGGTTCTTCAGTCCGCGATCGTCGTGCCGGCGCCCGCTGTCGGTCCATTTCTTCCCCGCCTGAGGCAGAGTGCGGTTGACGATCAGGCGTCCCCAGCCGGTGGTGGGCAGCGTGCAGTCGGCCGCTGCTACGGCTGCCGCCTCCTCCGGACGCAGTCCGGCGTAGTACATGCCGGCGAAGAAGCCGACCAGCCGCCGGCCCTTGGCGCGGTCGTAGTTGCCGACGTAGGAGACCGCGCTGAGCAGGTTGCGGGCCTGCAGCGGGTTGATGACCACACGCGGGTCCACGGCCTTGACCTGTCGCGGGGTGCTCCAGCGGATCTGTTTGAGCGGGTGACTGGACAGCTCGCCGCGCTCGATGGCGTAGTGCAGGACGCTGGAAAGGACCTTGCGCTTACGCCGCATTGTCTCCACCGCGGCGGCGGAACCGTCACGTTTGCGGTGGAGCGCGTCCAGCACACCGCGCGCCACTGCCGGGTCGTGGAGATCGGCCAGCGGACGCGACGCACGCGCCACCCAGTCCAGCACCCGCCGGGCATCCGCCGGGACTTCTTCCGCCTGAGGTCCGCGCTCGGTGAACGCCCAGCTCTGCAGGGATCGGTGCAACAGAGTCTCGTTCGGCCGCCGCGGCACCGGATAGAGCATCGCCCGTGTGATCGCGGCCAGCGCCTCACTCCTCTCCCGCCGAGTTATGAGCGGAACGGCCGATCCAGTGCGCCTGAGCATAATCCACGGCAAAGGCGTACCAACTGACCTCCGAGGGCACCCGAGCCCCGAAGGCCGCCTCGGGCCCCGACGCCAACCCAGCCCGCAACGCCCGCACCAACTCCGACCCGAACAGCTCCGCCAACTGCCCCGCCAGCCCGGCCCCATCGCCGTGTGTGAGATGTCGTCCCGGAGCACGGCACCGGCCAGACGCCCTACCGGGCTTCCCAGGATCTGGATGCTGATGCCTGAAACGGTCCATGCGCGCTCCTCGTGTAGCTCCTGCTTCGAGCGTGCTCCTGTCCGCTGGTTCGGTACGCAAGGGCGCACGGTGCCAGGACGTGGAAGCCCGGGTAGGCGCACGGAGTGCTCACGCGCGCGGGGCATGCCGAGATAGTCGAGGAACATGTTGCTGACGCCAGCGTGGCCTTCCCAGGCCCAGGCCCTGCACCAGCTATTGAGATTCAAAGCGTGGTGTCGTGCGGGCTGACGTCTCGTGATCCCTGCGGTATGCCGGATGTGTGAGGTATCCACAGGGTGGCGGGCTTACCGA
>NZ_JBIAMS010000021.1:0-165090 GCF_042874195.1 Streptomyces sp. NPDC004134
AGCGTCAGTCAGAGCAAGAGCCAGACCCCCGGGCGGTGCCATCACCAATCCTCACTGTCAGAGCAGGCGCCTACCCTTGGGCGGGTGTGAGGGGATGTGGGGATGTGGGGGCTTCGCGGAGTACGGGGTCGCCGGACGCGGTCTGCGCGCCTAGGTCCGACCCGTGCCAGAACCCCGCCCACGCGCTCCGCTCAGCCCGCGTCTCCGGACCCAGCCCGCGCCCCCAGCCCGCGTCCCCAGACCCGGCCCACGTCCCTAGCTCGCGCCCCCAGCCCGCGCCCCCAGACCCGAACCCAGCCCGCGCCCCCGGACCCGGACACGGCCCGCGTCCCCAGACCCGGACACGGCTCGTATCCCCAGGCCCCCACCCAGCCCGCGCCCCCGGACCCGGACACGGCCCGCGCTGCTCCGCTCCGCGAACGGCCGTCAGTCCAGCGCCCGCTCCCCCGACCCCCGCCCCGGCCCCCACAGACCGGCCACCCCGCACCCCATCAGCCCGCCGAGAAGCCGACCCCCCGCGCCCGCACCTCCGGCGCGACCAGACCAGAGCCCCCCTCCTCCGCCCCTCCCCGTCCCCAGCTTCTTAAATTGCAATACTCTGCAATTTGCTACATCATGTAGCCGCCACCCGATCACTTGGAGTCGACTCACGTGCAGGTCCCGCTCTACCAAGCCAAAGCCGACCTGTTCCGCATGCTCGGCCACCCCGTCCGCATCCGCGTGCTCGAGCTCCTCCAAGACCGCCCCATGGCCGTCCGCGACCTCCTCACCGAGATCGGCGGCATAGAGGCCCCCGCCCTCTCCCAGCAGCTCGCCGTCCTCCGCCGCTCCGGCATCGTCACCGCCACCCGCGAAGGCTCCACCGTCGTCTACGCCCTCGCCGGCGGTGACGTCGCCGAGTTGATGCGCGCCGCGCGGCGGATCCTCACCGAGATGCTCGCCGGGCAGAACGAACTCCTCGCCGAGTTGCGGGAAGCCGAGGCCGAGGCGCGGTGAAGACCCTCCTCCTCCGGGTCCGGCGCCCGGTTCGTGCGCTGCTGCCCGCGCGCGACGACCTCCGGGACATGGGGCGCGAGCCGCGGCGGGATCTGCTCGCCGGGCTGACCGTCGCGATCGTCGCGCTGCCGCTCGCGCTCGGGTTCGGGGTCTCCTCCGGGCTCGGCGCCGAGGCCGGGCTCGCGACCGCCGTCGTGGCCGGGGCGGTGGCGGCGTTCTTCGGGGGGTCCAGCTTCCAGGTCTCCGGGCCGACCGGGGCCATGACCGTCGTGCTGGTGCCCATCGTCGCGCAGTACGGGCCCGGCGGGGTGCTCGCCGTGGGGCTGCTCGCGGGGGTGATGCTCGTCGGGCTCGCGGTGGCGCGCGCGGGGCGCTACATGCGATACGTACCGGCCCCCGTCGTCGAGGGGTTCACCCTCGGCATCGCGTGCGTGATCGCCCTGCAGCAGATGCCCAACGCCCTCGGCGTCGAGAAGCCCGAAGGCGAGCGCGTCCTCGTCGTCACCTGGCGCGCCCTGGAGGAGTTCGCCGCCGCCCCCAACTGGACCGCCGTCGCCCTCACCGCCGCCGTCGTCACCGTCATGCTCGCCGGGGCCCGCTGGCGGCCGGCCATCCCCTTCTCCATCGTCGCCGTCATCGCCGCCACCCTCGCCGCGCAGGCGTTCCACCTCACGGACGCGAAGCCGATCGGCGAGCTGCCCGCCGGTCTGCCGGCTCCCTCCCTCGGCTTCCTCGACCTGGGCGACCTCGGTACGCTCCTCGCCCCCGCCGTCGCCGTCGCCGCGCTCGCCGCCCTGGAGTCGCTGCTCTCGGCACAGGTCGCGGACGGCATGGCTACCGCGCAGACGAGCCAGACCGTACAGACGGACCAGACCGCGCAGACAGTCCACACCGCGCAGACAGGCCACACCGCGCAGACGAACCCCGAGGAACACCCCCTCCCCCGGCAACACGACCCCGACAAAGAGCTGTTCGGCCAGGGCCTCGCCAACATCGCCGCCCCCCTCTTCGGCGGCGTACCCGCCACCGGCGCCATCGCCCGCACCGCCGTCAACGTCCGCACCGGCGCCCGCTCCCGGCTCGCCTCCCTCACCCACGCCGCCGTCCTCGCCGTGATCGTCTTCGCCGCCGCGCCGCTCGTGTCGAAGATCCCCCTCGCCGCCCTCGCCGGAGTCCTCCTCGCCACCGCCGTACGCATGGTCGAGGTCGCCTCGCTGCGCGCGATGGCGCGGGCCACCCGCTCCGACGCGGCCGTGCTCGTGCTGACCGCAGGCGCCACCCTCGCCCTCGACCTCGTCTACGCCGTGATCATCGGCCTGCTCGTCGCCGGCGCCCTCGCCCTGCGCGACGTGGCCCGGCAGGCGCGGCTCGACCAGGTCTCCTTCAAGGCCCACCTCCCCGGCGACCACACCGACGAAGAGCACTCGCTGCTCGCCGAGCACATCGTCAAGTACCGCCTCGAAGGCCCCCTGTTCTTCGCCGGCGCGCACCGCTTCCTCCTGGAGCTGACCGACATCGCCGACGCACGCGTCGTGATCCTGCGGATGTCCCGGGTCTCGACGATCGACGCCACCGGCGCGCTCGTCCTCAAGGACGCCGTGGAGACCCTGGACCGCCGCGGCATCGTCGTCATGACCTCGGGCATCCGCCCCGAGCACCGCCGGGCGCTCGACTCCGTGGGCGCGCTGGATCTGCTACGGGCCGAGGGCCGCGAGTACGCCGCCACTCCCGACGCCGTCGCCGCCGCCCGCCGCCACCTCCACGGCGCCGGCATCCTCCCCGCGCCACGCCCCGCCTCCCGCACCGCCACGCTCGTCGAGGAGCCGAACCGCTAGCGCGGAGTATCCCCGCGGAGCAGCCCTCCGCCGCCCGCGTACTCCCCCCGCACGCCCGCCGGTTACTCCCCGTGTGCGATGCGCCCCGCCGCGGATGCGGTCAGGCTGATACGCCGCCGTCGCCCTGGCGACGCGCGCGGACCGACCGACGACCGGCCGAGGCGAACCGTCTGCCGCAGTCAGCCCGGCCGCATGACCAACGGGGGACCCATGTTGCAGGTGCACTTCACCGCAGACGATCTCGCGCGGGTACGCGTCGCGCACGCGCCCGACCACTTATGGGAGATCACCAACAGTTTCCAGCTCCTCACGGCGCGCCGGATCCCCCCAGCGTTA
Organism: Streptomyces sp. NPDC004134; assembly: GCF_042874195.1. Classification (NCBI taxonomy): domain Bacteria; kingdom Bacillati; phylum Actinomycetota; class Actinomycetes; order Kitasatosporales; family Streptomycetaceae; genus Streptomyces; species Streptomyces sp. NPDC004134. The sequence continues at coordinate 3,168 of NZ_JBIAMS010000021.1, forward strand.
CGCGAGTGGCACGGCCGCGTCCGCCCGCTGCTGCCCGCGAGCAGCCGCCTGCTGGCGCCGCTGCTGCCACCCCGCGGCTACTCCCCCGACTTCCTCACCCCCGAACTCGGCGGCCCCGTCGACCTCGACCAGGCCCTCGCCGCCGTTCTCGGTACGCCCCGGGCCGTACTCCGCCGCGACCTCGCCCGCCTCGCCGTCTCACGGGCCAACGCCGCGTGGGGCAGCGGCTCGTGGGGCCGGACCCCGCGGGGCGGGCAGCGGCCGCTGCCCGCCGAGGTCCGCGCCCTGGCGGCGGGCGACCCCGCGGCGCTCCGCCGGCTGGCCGCCGCGCTGCGGGCGTACCACGGCTGGGCGCTGGCGCCCTTCTGGCCGCGGATCCGCGCGCAGGTGGACGCCGACCGGGCCGTACGCGCCCGGGCGGTGCTCCAGGGCGGCACGGCCGGGCTGTTCGCCGGCTTCCGGCCCGCGCTCCACTGGGAGCCGCCGCTGCTGCGGGTGGACTACCCGGTCGTACGGGACGTGCGGCTCGACGGCCGCGGCCTGCTGCTCCAGCCCGGCTTCTTCTGCTTGCGCACGCCCGTCATGCTCGCCTCGCCCGGCGCGCGGCCGGTCCTCGTCTACCCGATCCAGCACACCCCCGGCTGGCTCCCGCCCCACACCGCAGCCCACACCACAGCCCCCGGCACCGCACTCGACGCGCTCATCGGGCGTACCCGCGCCGCCATCCTGGAGGACGTCGCCTCCGGCCGTACGACCGGCGAACTCGCCCTCCGCCTCGGCGTCACCGAAGCCGCCGCGAGCTACCACACCGCCGTCCTCCGCCGCGCCGGCCTGCTGCTGAGCATCCGCCGCGGCAGGCACGTGCTGCACACCCTCACCCACCCCGGGGCCGTGCTCCTGGAGAGTCCGGCAGGCGGCCCGGCCGATCGCCCGGCCGACGCTTAAAGCAGCTTTTCAGTGTGTGGCCCGGCGGTGCCCGCCGCGGGCAGGCTGAAGACAGCACACGGAGAACAACGGGGAACTGCCGGGGACAACACGGGGAAAACCACGGGGGATTCATGCGACGACGCACCAGCGCCATCGCCGGCCTGCTCGCCACCGCAACGGCGTCACTCACGCTGCTGACGGGCTGCACGGCGGACGGCACGTCGACCGCCGGCACGCCGGCGGGAGCCGCGGGCCCGGCCCGCGACCGCGAACGCGCACTCACGCGAACCGAGCAGGCCCGCCTCGACGAGGCCGAACAGCGCCTCGTCCAGCGCTGCATGGCACGGCAGGACTTCCCGTACTGGATCTTTCCGCGGGTGAGCGCCGACACCGAACGGGCCTTCTCCGACGACTTCGTCCAGGACGACGTCGCCTGGGCACGGGAGCACGGCTACGGCGGCCGGCTGAAGAAGGCGTTCTTCGCCGAGAAGAAGCGCGACCGCAACCTCGCCTACCGCGAAAGCCTCTCCCCCGACGCACGCGAGCGCTACATCACCGCGCTGTCGGGCGGCCCGGACACACCGGTCCGGTCGGTGAAGCTCCCGGCCGGAGGCACCGTCCGCACCATGCTCGGCGGTTGCGAACTCACCGCCCGTAAGGAGCTGTACGGGGACGTGGAGGCGTTCTTCCGCGCCGACAAGATCGCCACGAACCTGAGCGGCCTCTACTCGCCACAGCTCATGCGCGACAAGCGCTACACCGCCGGCGTGAGCGCGTGGTCATCGTGCATGAAGAAGGAAACCGGGCGCGCGTACGCGACCCCGGATGCCGCCCGCGCAGACGCGGAGGAACGGACCGGCGGGCTGAGCGACGAGCGGGCGCACGCCGTCGAGGTCGGACTCGCGGTCGCGGAGGCCACCTGCGCGCAGGAGACCTCCCTGGCCGGCACCCTGGCCGCCCTGGACCGCGAGTACGGCGACCCGGTGCGCAAGCGGTACGGCGAGGAGGTCGCCACCGCCGACAGCATGAGGCTGGCCGCCCTGGAACGGGCCGACCGGGCCTCGTAAAGACCCCATCGCAAAGACCCCATCGCAAAGACCCCATCTCTCACCGAGTACGGAGACAGAAAGGGAACGACGCCATGCGCAAATTCCATGCTGCCCTGGTGGGGGCAGTCATGACCGTGACGGCGAGCACGATGCTCACCGGCCTGGCCGAGGCGGCCCCGGCGGCACCTCTGGGGCCCAACTGCGACAGGGAGTACCACAAGTACAAGGGCGACGGGTACCTGCGTATCTACGACGGTGTGGACTGCACCGAATACCTCGACCGGGCCGCCACCGACGACTTCAACTGGGGAGACAGCGCGGCCCCGGTCGAGAGCCACGCCAACGACAGGGCGACGTCGCTGCTGAACACCGGCACCTACGCCGGGGGCATCCACAACATCCAGTTCTGGGAGCACAAGGGCCGCGTCGGCGGCACCGGCTGCCTGGCCTGGGAGGAGCTCTACATCAGCGACCTGCGGGACGACGACTTCGCAGGCGTCAGCACCGCGAACGCGAACCAAGCGATCAGCTCGCACCACTGGCGGTCGAGCTGCACCAACCCCTGGACGTAACGTCCGGCACCGCGCCGCCCGGGCCCACCGCCCGGGCGGCGCGTTTCGCTGCCCCCCTCAACGCCCCCGCAGCCGCGGGTCCACCACCCCCGCGCCCCCCTCGGCGATCTCCGCCCAGAACGCCACCGCCAGTTCCTCGAAGCGCAGCCCGAACGCCAGCGCCGCGGCCTGCGGAACGCCGAACCGCGCGCCGGACGAGTCGGCGGCGGACGACGGCTCGGGGACCTCGGCCAGGATCGCCTCGTACTCCGCCAGCTTCCGCCGGTGTGCCGCCAGTTGCGCCTCCGCCAGCCCCCGCACCTCGGCCCCCTCGGACTCCCCGGGGCCCCTCTCCCGCTGGAAGTACAGCCGCAGCAGGCCCTCGTCGCGGACGTCCGTCGCGCCCTCCGGCGGGGCCGTCAGCCACGCGGCGAGCGTGTCCCGCCCCTTCCGGGTCAGCGCCAGCGTCCGCCGTCTGCGCCCGGTCGCCTCGCGCTCCTCCGTCACCAGCCCGCGGCGTACGAGCCGGGCGGCCTCCGCGTAGATCTGCGAGCGCGGGAAGTCCCAGAAGTGCCCGACGCTCTGCTGGATCTCGCGGTCGAGCGCGTACGGCGTGGCGGGGCCCGCCTGGTCGAGGAGGCCGAGCACGACATAGGCGCTGGCGGAGAGCGACGGCATGACATCTCCCGGTCTGGACGGTCTGAACCTCGGCGTTGCACACCGGACTTCGGCACCGGAGCATCGAAACAGTACAGGCTGCACGTTTCGATATGACGATCGGAGCCCGAGATGGCCACCGCGACCCGCAGCGCCGACCCCCACGACAACCCGTACCTGGAGGGCAACTTCGCCCCCGTCCCCGACGAGCTGAGCGTCACCGGCCTCCCGGTCACCGGGACCCTGCCGCCCGAGCTGAACGGCCGCTTCCTGCGGATCGGACCCAATCCCGCCGCGTACGAAACCGGCGTGGGCCACCACTGGTTCACCGGCCGTGGCATGGTGCATGGCATCCGGCTGCGCGACGGGCGGGCCGAGTGGTACCGCAACCGGTTCGTACGGGGCGATGCCCCCGAGGACTCCCCCAACACCAACGTCCTCGCCCAGGGCGGCCGGCTCCTCGCCCTCGTCGAGGGCGGCGGCGCGCCCGTGGCGATCGCCCCCGGCCTGGACCGGATGCGGACCTGGGACTCCGGCGGCGCGCTGCGCCGGGGCTTCACCGCGCACCCGAAGATCGACCCGGCCAACGGCGAGATGCACGCCGTCACCTACCTGCTCGACCCCGCGTCGGAGCACCTGCGCTACGTCGTCGTCGACGCCGCCGGCACCACCACGCACACCGCCGACCTGCCCGTGCCCGGCGTGCCGATGGTCCACGACATGGCCATGACCGCCACCCGCGTCGTCGTGCTCGACCTCCCGGTGACCCTCTCGGCCGCCGCCGCGGGCCGCCTCGCCGCGGGCACGCCGCAGAGCGGCGACGCGCTCCCGATGCGCTGGAACGACGACCACCCGTCCCGGGTGGGCGTGCTGCCGCGCGGCGGTACGGCGGCGGAGATCAGGTGGTTCGACGCGCCGCGCTGCTACGTCTTCCACGTCCTCAACGCGTACGACGCCCCCGACGGCTCGATCGTCATGGACGTCGTCCGCTACGACACGGTGTTCCGCGACCGGTTCCGCGGCCCCGCCGACGGGCTCCCCGCGCTGGCCCGCTGGACCGTCCCGGCGCACGGAGGCGCCGTCGCCGAGCAGATCATGTCGGACCGGAGCGTCGAATGGCCCCGGATCAACCGCGAACTGACCGGGCGGGCCCACCGCTTCGGCTGGTTCGGCGGCATCGGCCCGGAGAGCCTGCGGCTGTCCGACGACGTCGGCCGCGACCGGGGCGGCAGCTTCGAGCCCGGGCCGCTGGTCAAGTTCGACACCGCCACCGGCGAGTCCGAGGCCCACCACTTCGGCGCCGGGCGGGTGACGCAGGAGCCGGTGTTCGTGGCCCGGCCGGGGGCCGTGGCGGAGGACGACGGGTGGATCCTGTCGGTCGTCTACGACGGCGGCACCGACCGCAGCGAGCTGGCCGTACTCGACGCCGCCGACGTCGCGGCCGCGCCCCTGGCGCGCGTACACCTGCCGCGGCGCGTCCCCTTCGGCTTCCACGGCAACTGGGTCGCCGACGACGAGATCGGCGCGCAGCCGGCCTAGCGGGAAGGCCGTGGCCGTCAGCGGCACACCGGACAGCCGGCCCGGCACGCCGGCAGCCGGCCCGGTCCGCCGCCCGCGGACCGGACCGGCGTCCGGCGTCCCCGGTCAGGAGCTCCAGTCCTGCGGCACCTGCTTGGTGGTCGCGTTGATCCGGTTGAACAGGTTGGTCACGGCGATCGTCAGCACGATGGCCGCGAGGCCCTTCTCGTCGTAGTGCCTGGCGGCCTCGTCCCAGATCGCGTCGGGCACCGGGTCGCTGCGGTCGGCCATCCGCGTCGTGGCCTCCGTCAGCGCCAGCGCGGCGCGCTCCTCGTCGGTGAAATACGGCGCGTCCCGCCAGGCGGCGACGCTGGCGAGCCGCTCGTCGGTCTCGCCGCTCTTACGGGCGTTACGGGCGCCGGAGTCGACACACGAGCTGCATCCGTTGATCTGGCTGGCGCGCAGGTGCACCAGGTCGAGCGTGGTTTTCGGTACCCCGCCGGAAAAGGCGGCCTTGTAAATGTCCCCGACGGGCTGCATGGCATCGAGAATCATGGCCGGATTCTGCATTCGCGGTTGCATGGAATATCACTCCTCATGGGAATTTCGTGCCGCCGGATTCCGGCGCGCACACTGCTACGACGTCTGCCGGCGGGAGGGTGTGACACCGGCCCGCCGCGCGGCCGCACCGGCAAGGTGGATGATGGTGGCCATGTACGAGAGCGAACTGCTGGCCGGCAGGTTCGAGGAGAGGCGCCCGCGGCTCCAGGCCGTGGCCCACCGCATGCTCGGTTCCGCGGAGGAGGCCGAGGACGCGGTGCAGGAGGCGTGGATCAGGCTGCAGCGCGCCGACGTGACGGCCGTCGAGAACCTCGACGCCTGGCTCACCACCGTCGTCGGCCGCGTCTGCCTGGACATCCTGCGGGCCCGTACCCGGCGCGAGGAACTGTTCGAGGAGCTGCTCGACCAGCACGCCGACCCCCCGCCCGCCGCGCCGGCCGACGAGGCCGCCGACCCGGAGCAGGCGGCGATGCTCGCCGACTCGGTGGGCAAGGCGCTGCTGGTCGTGCTGGACACGCTGGAGCCGGACGAGCGGCTGGCCTTCGTGCTGCACGACATGTTCGCCGTGCCGTTCTCCGACATCGCCGCGGTCATCGAGCGCAGCCCGGCGGCCACTCGGCAGCTCGCCAGCCGGGCCCGCCGCCGTGTCCAGGGCGCGTCACCGCTGCCCGACCTGCGGCGTCAGCACAAGGTCGTGAGCGCGTTCCTCACCGCCGCCCGCAGCGGCGAGTTCGACCGGCTGCTGGCGCTGCTGGCGCCGGACGTCGCGATGCGGGCCGACGCCACCGCGGTGAGCATCGGCGCGGCGCAGGCCACGCACGGGGCGCAGGGGGTGGCGAGGATCTTCTCCGGCGGCGCGCAGGGGGCGCGGCTCGCACTGGTCGACGGGGCCGTGGGTGCCGTGTGGCAGGCGAAGTCGCGCACGATCGTGGCGTTCGGCTTCACCCTGGAGGACGGCAGGATCACGGCGATCGACCTGGTGGGCGAGCCGGGGCGGCTGGAGGAGCTGGACATCGCGGTGCTGGAGTAGCCGGGTCAGGCACCGGGCGGGCCGCCGGGGGCGCCGCCGGGCGGGAGAACCGTCCGGCGGCACCTACGGCTACGCGTCTTCCGCTGCGCCTATTCGGTGGCGCCCGCGGCGTAGTCGATGCGGTAGATCCCGGCGTCCGTGTTGGTGCTCCCGCGGCCGACGCCGCTGCCCGCTCCGAAGTCGATGACGTAGAGCGATCCGTCCGGGCCGAACTCGGCGTCGAAGGGCTGGATCCAGCTCATTCCCTCGAACACCGGGTCGATCGACTGCAGCTTGCCGTCCGCGTACGAGAACGTCTTGAACCACTTACGCGTCAGCTCGTAGTTGAACCACTTGCCGTCGTACGTCTCGGGGAACTTCGTCGCGCTGTCGAGGTCCGGGTCGAAGTCGTACGCGGGACCGCCCATCGGGCCGCCGCCGCCGGAGCCGAGCTGCGGGAACTCGGCGGAGGCCGCGTACGAATACCAGACCTGTGCGGCGGTGGCCGGCGGCAACTGCGTCTTGCCCGTGTTGTTCGGCGAATTGTTCACGGGCGCGGCGCAGTCGAACTTCCCGCCGGAGGTGCCGGCGGCGAAGTCGTAGTCGTTGAACGGGATGTTGTTGCCGACGCAGTACGGCCAGCCCATGTTGCCGGCCTTGGAGATCAGGTTGTATTCGACGATGCCCGCCGGGCCGCGGTTGTCGTTCGCCGTACGGGCGTCGGGGCCGTAGTCGCCGACCATCAGCGCGTCGGACGCGGGGTCGACCGAGATACGGAACGGGTTGCGGAACCCCATCGCGTAGATCTCCGGGCGGGTCTTCTTCTCGCCCTTACGGAAGAGGTTCCCCTTGGGCACGGTGTACGTGCCGCCCTTGGTGGGCTTGATACGGAGCACCTTGCCGCGCAGGTCGTTGGTGTTGGCGGCGGTGGACTGGGCGTCCCAGGCGTGCCGGCCGGCGCGCTCGTCGGTCGGGGTGAAGCCGTCCGACTCGAAGGGGTCGGTGTTGTCGCCGGTGGCGGCGTACAGGTTGCCCTTGCTGTCGAAGGCCAGGGAGCCGCCCATGTGCACGTTGGCGCGGCCCTCGCCGCGCCAGGTGGGGACGGACAGCAGCACCTTCTGGGAGGCGGGGTCGAGCCGGTCGCCCTTGAGGGTGAACCGGGAGATGTTGACCTTCTTCTCGGCCTTGTCGGAGTGCATGACGTACAGCCGGTGGTTCTGCGCGAACGCGGGGTCGAGCGCGAGCCCGATCAGCCCGTCGGACTGGGTGGTGAACTCCAGCGGATAGTCGAAGTCGTACGCGGTGGTGACCTCCCGCGTCTCCTGGTCGACGATCTGCAGCTCACCGGTGCGCTGCGCGTAGAGCACCCGCCCGTCGGGCGTGACGGCGAGCTCGAACGGGTCGGCGAGGTCGGAGTCGACCAGCGCGGTGCGGGTGAACCCGGCCGCGTTCGGTGCGCTCGTGCCGGTGGGCTCGGGCGCGGCCACGGCGGAGGGCGTCGCCACCAGTAAGGCGGGCAGGACGGTGAGCGCGGCGACGAGGGACAGGGGTTTGATCGTGCGGCTCATGGGGCTCCCAACGGTGGAGGCGGTGCGGCGGGACGACGGTCCCCGCCTGCGCGTCACTTGCCATAGACCTCGATCACGATGTTCCGGAACGAGACCTCGTCCCCGGTCCCGTGGTTCTGCAACCCGATGTGGCCGGGCCCGAGCCGGCGTTCGGGGACGGTGTCGGTGTAGTCGTTGATCCGCACGCCGTTGAGCTCCACGGTGAGCCGGTCGCCGTCGACGCGCAGGTCGTAGGTGTTCCACTCGCCGGGCGGCTTGAGCGCGGCGTCGCGGGCGGCGATGTCGGCCGACTGGAACCCGTACACCGCGCCGGTGGTGCGGTCGGGGGAGTCGGTGGCGTCGATCTGGACCTCGAAGCCGCTGTTGCGGATGGCGGGGTCGTCACCGGCGGGAAAGCCGAGGTGGACACCGGAGTTGTCGTCGCCGGCCAGGCGCCAGTCGAGGGTCAGGTGGTAGTTCGTGCCGAACTCCCGGCCGGAGTACCAGATGAGGCCGAGCCCGCCGTACGAGGTGAGCGCACCGTCGGCGAGCGTGAACCCGCCGGGCCCGGCCTGGCTCCAGCCCTCGGTGCCGGTGCCGTCGAAGAGGACGAGGCGTTCGGCGGCGGGTTTCGCGGCGGGAGCTGTGGCGGGGGCTGTCGTGGGGGCCGTGGCGGCGGGTACGGGGGCGGGGGCGGGTACGGCGGTGGGGGCGGCGACGAGGGCGGCCCGGAGGGGGATGCGGCGGTGGGGGGTGGGCACAGTGGTTCTCCTGAGATCGCGAAGAAAGCGCTTTCTGACTGTGCTCTGTCAACGTAAGCCTCCTGCCGCCCTGGGTCAACGCCCCGGCGCGTACGGGAAATCGAGCCCCGCGACGAGGCCGGCGGCCGCCGCTCCGCCCCCGCGGTCAGCCCGCCAGCAGCGCGGGCAGGTCGCGCATGTCGTCGAACACGACCGTGCCCGGCCCCGCCAGCCGCGCGGCCGGCGTGAGCCCGCCGCAGTAGCCGAAGGCCCGCATCCCCGCGGCCCGGGCCGCCCGCACCCCGTAGACGCTGTCCTCGACCACCGCGCAGCGGTCGGGCGCTACGCCCATGGCCCGGGCGGCGTGCCGGAAGAGATCGGGCGCGGGCTTGCCGCGCGGGACGTCGGCCGCGCTGAATACGCGGTCCCCGAAATGACGCAGGAGACCGGTGGTCGTCAGGCTGCGCCGGATGGCGGCGTGGTCACCGTTCGACGCGACGCAGAATCCGGTGGTGAGTCCGTCGAGAACTTCCGGAATGCCGTCGACCGCGGTGAGCCGTTCCGCGAGCGCCGCCTGGTAAAGGTGGTCGTATTGCCGTGCCAGCCCTTTTCCAGCCGCCGTCCGAGCCGTTCCTCGACGACGGCCGTGTAGACCTCGATGGACGAGCCCACGAACAGCTCGACCATTTCGGCTTCCGTGAAGGTGCATCCCAGGTCGGCCATGACGACCGCGTCGACCTTGACGCATATCCGCTCGCTGTCCACGAGCACGCCGTCGCAGTCGAAGATCACCAGTTCCACAGGGCTTTGCGTCATGCACAGCAGCGTAGAGCGGTCACACACGGGCAGAATTACCCATAAGCTCGGAATATCCCGTATGTTGCTGTTCATACCGCTGGGCTGTGCGCGGGTCACTACCATGACGTCCGCCGGGAGGGACATGTGACAGTGAACGCTCAGCAGTTGCAGGCGGACTTGTTCGAGACCCGCAGACCGCGCCTGCAGGCGATGGCCTACCGCATGCTCGGCTCGTCCGGCGACGCCGAGGACGCGGTCCAGGAAGCCTGGATACGGCTCTGCCGCACGGACACCGACCAGGTGCGCAACCTCGACGCCTGGCTGACCACCGTGGTGACGCGGGTCTGCCTCAGCATGCTGCGCGCCCGTCGGTCGCGGCGCGAGGACCTCACCGACGAGCAGGTCCACGAACCGGAACGGGACCGCCAGGAGGCACCGGATCCCGAACGGGAAGCGCTCCTCACCGACTCGGTGGGACTGGCCCTGATCGTCCTCCTGGACACGCTCGGCCCGGCGGAGCGGCTCTCCTTCGTCCTGCACGACCTCTTCGACGTACCGTTCGACGAGATCGGCCGGATCATCGAGCGCTCGCCCGCGGCGGCCCGCCAGCTCGCCAGCCGCGCGCGCCGCCGCATCCAGGGCGCGGCGACGCCGCCCGCGGCCGACGCCAAGCGCAGCCGCGAGGTCGTCTCCGCCTTCCTCCTGGCCTCCCGCGGCGGCGACTTCGAAGCCCTCCTCGGCGTGCTCGACCCCGACGTCGTCCTGCGCGCGGACACCCCCGCGGTGCGGCTCGGCGCTCCCGAGGAGGCGTTCGGCGCGGTGGCCGCGGGCCGCTTCCTGTTCGGCCGCGCGGGCGGCGCGAAGGTCGCGCTGGTCGACGGCGCGGTGGGCGCCGTCTGGATCCGCGACGACCGCCCGCTGGTGGTGTTCAGGTTCGGCATCGTGGGCGGCCTGATCACGAGCATCGGCCTCACCGCCGAGAGGAGCCGGATCGACGGGCTGAAGCTGGAAGTCCTCACCTGAACCCGCGCCGGGTCAGAGGGCGTCGCGCAGCACCGCGGCCAGATGCTCCCGGGCGATGCGCCCGGACTCGGGATAGCCGACGATCCAGTCGACGGTCACGGTGATGACGCCGTCGGCGTGCGCCACGACGACGTCCCCGCCGCGCCGAAAGCCCGGTACCCGCTGCCGGATCCGCTCCCGCTGCCGCGCGTCCAGCGCGGCGCAGGCGGTGGTGTCGACGGTGAGGACCGTGCAGAAGCCGCCCAGGCTGGGATCGGCCCGGCCGACCGCGGGATCGGCGGGAAGCTCCCAGCGCAAGTCGTCCTCGGGAATGAGGATCGACGCATCGACACGAACTCCGCCCACCATCCGCCCATGCTCACACACCCTGCCGGGATGGACAGGAAACCGTAGCGTGGTGCGGATGGGATCCCAGTCGATGCGACCGGCTCTGACCGGAGGTTCGCCGATGCACACCGCGCGTGTCAGGACCGCCGCCTACGTGATCCGCGGTCGCCCGGGTGGGCGGGAGTTGCTCGTGTTCGATCACCGGGACTTCCCCGAGGCCGGGACTCAGGTGCCCGCCGGGGGTGTGGAGGGCGGGGAGTTGCTCGCCGAGGCTGCGTTGCGGGAGATCGCCGAGGAGACCGGGGTGGCGGGGGTGACGCTGGGGACGGCGCTGGCCGTGCAGCAGAGTCCGCATCCCCACACCGGGCAGCCGCAGATCACCGTCTACTTCCAGGCGGAGACCGCCGAGACCCGGGACGGCTGGATGCACACCGTCGTCAGCGGCGACGAGGACCGGGGGATGGCCTTCCGGTGCTTCTTCGTCCCCCTGGAGCAGGCCCGTGGGCTGCTGGCCGGGGATCAGGGGGAGTTCGTCGGGCTTGTTCGGTGAGCGGCGTCTTCCGTTCGCCTCGCTGACGCCCGCCTCACCCCTCCGCGGACGTCGGCGACGTACTGTATGAGCCCCCGCCACGAAGGGAGCGCCCCATGCCCCAGGACGTACGAGCCGTCGTCGCGCGCGCGAAGGACGAGCCGGTGGAGATCGCCACCGTCGTCGTGCCCGACCCCGGGCCCGGGGAGGCGGTGGTGGCGGTGCAGGCGTGCGGGGTGTGCCATACCGATCTGCACTATCGCGAGGGCGGCATCAACGACGACTTCCCCTTCCTCCTCGGCCACGAGGCCGCCGGTGTCGTGGAGTCCGTCGGCGACGGCGTCACCGACGTGGCGCCGGGCGACTTCGTGATCCTCAACTGGCGTGCCGTGTGCGGCCGGTGCCGGGCGTGTGAGCGGGGGCGGCCCTGGTACTGCTTCGACACCCACAACGCCACGCAGAAGATGACCCTCCAGGACGGCACCGAGCTGTCGCCCGCGCTGGGCATCGGCGCGTTCGCGGAGAAGACCCTCGTCGCCGCCGGCCAGTGCACGAAGGTCGACCCCGAGGCGTCCCCCGCCGCCGCCGGGCTGCTCGGCTGCGGCGTGATGGCCGGTCTCGGCGCCGCACTCAACACCGGCAACGTCGGCCGCGGCGACTCCGTCGCCGTCATCGGCTGCGGCGGCGTCGGCGGGGCCGCCGTCATGGGGGCGCGGCTCGCGGGCGCCGGGAAGATCATCGCGATCGACGTGGACGAGCGGAAGCTGACCACCGCCACCCGCCTCGGCGCCACCCACGCCGTCGACGCCCGCGCCGCCGATCCCGTCGAGGCGGTACGGGACCTCACCGGCGGCCACGGCGCCGACGTCGTCATCGAGGCGGTCGGCCGCCCGGAGACGTACAAGCAGGCGTTCTACGCCCGCGACCTCGCCGGGACCGTCGTCCTCGTCGGCGTGCCCACGCCCGAGATGAAGCTGGAGCTGCCGCTGCTCGACGTCTTCGGCCGCGGCGGCGCGCTGAAGTCCTCCTGGTACGGCGACTGCCTGCCGTCCCGCGACTTCCCCATGCTCGTCGACCTCTACCGGCAGGGCCGCCTCGACCTCGACGCCTTCGTCTCCGAGACCATCGAACTCGACGGCGTGGAGGCCGCCTTCGCCCGGATGCAGGCCGGCGACGTGCTGCGCTCGGTGGTGATCCCGTGAGCCGCGCCCGCGTCGACCACCTCGTCACGTCCGGTACGTTCTCGCTCGACGGCGGCACCTGGGACGTCGACAACAACGTGTGGATCGTCGGCGACGACACCGAGGCCCTCGTCATCGACGCCGCCCACGACTCCGACGCCATCGCCGCCGCCGTCGGCGACCGCCGCGTCACCGCGATCGTCTGCACCCACGCGCACGACGACCACATCGACGCCGCCCCCGCCCTCGCCGCCAAGACCGGTGCTCCCGTGCTGCTCCATCCCGACGACCGGGTGCTGTGGGACATGACCCACCCCGACCGGGCCCCCGACGCCGCCCTCGCCGACGGCCAGACGCTGCCGGTCGCGGGCACGGAGCTGACGGTCCTGCACACCCCGGGGCACGCGCCGGGCGCCGTCTGCCTCTACGCCCCGGAGCTGGGCACGGTGTTCACCGGCGACACCCTCTTCCACGGCGGCCCGGGCGCCACCGGGCGCTCGTACTCCGACCGCCCGACGATCGAGGCGTCGATCCGCGCGCGGCTGCTGACGCTGCCGCCGGAGACGGTCGTACGCACCGGGCACGGCGAGTCGACCACGATCGCGGCGGAGGCGGCGGGCGCCGGGGACTGGTGAGCGCCCGGGAGTTGGGTGGAAGGGTACGGAACGGGCGTCCCCCGGCGGGGTGTCCGCCCCCGGGGCCGTGCCGTGGCTCAACGGGTTCCGGCGCCGTTGACCCGTCCCGGGGGTCCCGGCATGCTCATGGCCGGGACATGCCACCCCACGTCACTCCACCCCCCACTGGAGGTCTCCCATGCCGTCCCGCCCCACACGCCGCGCCGTCCTCCTCGGCGCCGCAGGCTTAGGCGCACTCGGCACCGCGGCCGCCGGCGCCGCAGGCATCGGCACCGCCCACGCCGGCCCGCCGCCGCGGACCGCCCGCCCCCTCGCGCGACGCCCCCTCTACCTCGGCACCTACGGCCAGGGCATCCTCGCCTGCACCTATGACACCGCCACCGGCGCCCTCGCCGCCGCCGACGGCGGCTTCGGCGACGTCACCAACCCCGACTTCCTCGCCCTCTCCCCCGCCGGCGGCGTCCTCTACTCCACCGTCGGCGGCGGCGCCGAGGGCGGCGTACGGGCGTACGCCATCGGCGCGGACGGCGCGCTCAGCGCGCTCGGCGGCGTGCAGTCCACCGGCGGCGCCGGCGTCACGCACCTGTCGGTGCACCCCGGCGGCGGGCATCTGCTCAGCGCCAACTACAGCAGCGGCAGCGTCGCCGCGCACGCGATCGAGGCGGACGGCAGCGTCGGCGAACGCACCGGTTTCGTCCAGCACTCCGGTTCCGGACCCGACCCGGACCGCCAGGCGGGCCCGCACGCGCACCAGATCGTCACCGACCCCGCCGGCGGCTTCGTCTACGCCGTGGACCTGGGCACCGACTCCGTTCACACCTACGCGCTCGACCCCGGCAGCGGCGCGCTCTCGCCGGTCTCCGAGGCGAAGGCCGTGCCGGGCGCCGGGCCGCGGCACATGGTCTTCCATCCGGGGGGCACGCACGCGTACGTGGCCAACGAGCTGGACAGCACCGTCACCGCGTACGCCCACGACGAGGCGACCGGCGAGCTGACCCGGCTGGCGAGCCTGCCGACCCTGCCCGGCGACGTGGACCCCGCGGGCAACTACCCCGCGGAGATCGCCATTTCGGCGGACGGCCGCTTCGTCTACCTCTCCAACCGGGGCCACGACAGCGTCGCCCGCCTCGCCGTCGAGGACGACGGCGCCGCGCTGCGCCTCGTGGACACCGTGCCCTGCGGCGGCAACTGGCCGCGGCACATCACGCTCTCGCCCGACGGCGCACTGCTCTACTCGGCCAACGAACGGGGCCGCACCATCGGCGTGTTCACCGTGGACGCCGGCACCGGTGCGCTCACCGCGTCGGGCGAGCCGTTCGCGACGGCGTCCACCGGCTGCGTCCTGCCCACCTGAGCGCGGCCGGCCGGCCCCCGCGCCCGTCACGTTGGGTCACCTCGCGCCGGGCCGCGGGGGCTCCGGAGCGGCTGCCGGTGCCCGCGGGCACCGGGAGATTCGATTCGAACAAATAATCAAACAGGACCTCACAACCCGATTCAGGCGCCCGAGAGGTCGGACGTGTCTTGTATGTCGCCTTTCCCGTGACGAATCCTCAAGTAGACGCCAAGTCGCCCCCTGTTGGTGGCCAAGCCGGCCGCCCCACACTGTCGGCGCGCGACCCCGGGCGGCCCCGCCGCCCCCGCGTAACCGAACGTGACGCCGGTCTGGGTGGAGGGCCTCATGAGCCAGATTCCGAACCACAAGCGCGGCCTCTATCTGGGTACGGTGCCGGAGCGGGCCGCGGCGAAGCACGGCGCCACCCTGCTGACCCTCGACCACGACCTCGACGCCCTGCCCGAGGCCGGCCGCCGGCTGACGGTCGCCGAGGTCGCGGTCTTCGCGGCCGACCTGGCGAACCGGCTGGCGGCGGCGGGCGTACGGGCCGGGGAGCACGTCGTCGTCTACAAACGCGCCAACTTCGACGCCTGGCTGCTCGCCACCGCCGCCGCCCGGCTCGGCGCGATCCCCGTCCTGCTCTCCCCCGCCCTGCCCGCGCCCACGGTCGCCGCCCTCCTCAGGCGGCTGCACGGCCCGCACCGCCCCCACCTGCTCACCGACGGCCCGAAGCTCGCCGAACTGGCCGGCCTGCCCCTCGACGAGCTGGCCACCTCCGTGATCGGCGTGGCGGGCGCGGGCCGCGGCGTGGCCTCGCTGGCCCGGCTCGCCGGCTCCCCGCCCGTACCGCCGGTGTACCAGGGGCTGGACGAGCCCGCGATGATCACGCACACCTCGGGCACCACCGGCGTACCGAAGCTGGTCGTCCACACCCCGCGCACCATGCGCGCCCGGCTGCGCCCGCAGCTCGTCATGCTCGCGCTGCTGCGCCGCCGCGAGACGGTCGCGGTCAGCGTGCCGTTCGTGCACTCGCGGCTCTTCGCGGCGATGTCGCTGGTGCTCATGAAGGGCATGCCGACGCTGCTGCTCAACAACCACGAGCCCGCGGACGTCGCGAAGTTCTTCCTGAAGAACCGGCCCGGCCTCATCGAGGCGCTGCCCAACTCGTTCCTGGCCTGGGAGGGCCTGGCCGACGACCCGCGCGAGCCCCTGGCGTCCGTGAAGTACTTCTCCTCCACCTTCGACGCCATCCACCCGCGCACCGTACGCCGCCTCCTCGACGCCTCCCGCCGCCGCGCCCCGCAGTTCTTCCAGATCTACGGCCAGTCCGAGGTCGGCCCCGCCGTGGGCCGCCCCTACTTCCGCCGCGACGCCCACGGCATGGACGGCCGCTGCGTCGGCTTCCCGCTGCCGGGCAGCGCCCGGGTCCGCGTCGTCCCCCGGAACGACCGGAGGGCCTCCGCCACCAACCCCGGGTTCATCGAGGTCCGCTGGGACGGCATCGCCAAGACGTACCACGGCGAGCAGGAGCGCTACGACGAGAACGTCCACGACGGCTGGTGGCGCACCGGCGACGTCGGCTACCGCACCAAAGCCGGCTGCCTGCACATGCTCGACCGCGAGATCGACACCATCCCCGGCGTCGGCTCCAGCCTGGAGATCGAGGACGCCGTCCTGGACCGCCTCGACGAACTCGTCGAACTCGTCGTCGTCCAGGGCCCCGACGCGGAACCGGTCCCCGTGCTCTGCACCCGCGACGACAAGCCCCTGGCTCCCGCCCGCTGGCAGGCGGCCACCGCCGACTACCCCCAGCTCGGCGCGCCCGTCCACCTCCCGCTCGCCGAACTCCCCCGCACCGCGACCCTCAAGACCCGCCGCGTGGAGCTGTCCCGCCTCCTCCACGACCGCCTCTGACCGCCGCCCCTGACCGGCCCGATCTCACCCCTCGGGCAGCGTCCACTCCGGCCCGCCCCGCGGCGGCGCCGCACGCACCTCCCAGCCGCCGGCATCCGCGGCCGGCTCCCAGTACGGCACGTCCCCGGCGTAGCAGAGGCCGCAGGCCAAGAATTCGGGCAGCTCGTTCTTCAGGAAGTCCGCCGGGCCCATCGGGGTCACGTATCGGTCAGCCCGGCGGCTGGAAGAACGGCGTGCGGGGGCCGGTCAGTTGCGCGTAGAGGGCCGCCAACCGTGCCGGGTCGGCGTCGGCGGCATCGACGAGTTCGGTCAGCCGTCGTTCGGCCGCGGCGAGGTACGCGGGCCAGTCGCCGCCGTCTGCGGTGCGGAGCGCGGCGAGGTCGACGTAGCGCGAACTGAGGGGCATCCCGCCGTCGCCGATCTTGTCCTGCTTGAAGCCGAAGAAGCGGGACTCCGGGTTCGCGGTGGCCTCGGTGGAGCGCCAGTCGTGCCGGTAGCCTACGGGGCTGGGCGCGCCGGGTGCGATGGTCTCGACGCCGATCTGGAGTGCGCCGTCGTGGTGGCGGCCCGGCGGGGTGAAGCCGAGGAACATGTGGCCGTGGCTGCCGTCGGGGACGACGACGTCCCCGTTGAAGTCGACGGTGCCCAGGCCGCCGGCCGAGAGGTCGACGCCGTACAGCCGCACCCTCCTGGGGCCGAACAGCTTGCGTACGGTGTTCCGCGCCGAGGCGCCGTGGCCGCCCAGCTCCTCGAACGTCCCCGAGCCCGCGCCGGCTTCGTTCCGGCCGATCCGCATGTGGTGCGTGCCGGCCCGGCGCCGCTCGGCCGGATCCGTGTCCGTGCCGTCCTCGGTCAGCCCGAGCCAGTCCAGGAGGGCGTGCGGCGCCGGGGCGCGATCGCGCTGCGGGATACGGATGTTGATCCGGCCGCCGTGGGCGAGCGCGCGGGCCACATCCGTGTCGAGCAGCGGCCGGTGGCCGCCCGGCACACCGTTCCGGTACACCTGGAGGCCGCACTGGAGGACGAGGAAGACGCGCCGCAGGATCGTCCTGCTCCGCAGGTCCCTGTGCCGGTGGCGCGCCTCGACGCGGGCGAGGGCCGCCGGCGGGCGCGGCGCGAGCGAGGGTTCCAGGGTCCGTACGAAGGTGGTATGGATCTGGTCGTTCCGCTCCGCGGTCAGGCGCGCCCGCTCCGGCGCGGGCAGTTCCTCGTCCCGCAACGTGAGGAAGCGGCCCAGGGTGTACGCGGGGTGGGTCGGCGCCTCGCCGCCGGGCGCGGCCGTGTGCGTACCGCCCGACCGCCACTCCAGGCTGGCCAGGAGCAGCCGCTTGCCGGGCGGCAGCCGCAGCCAGTCGTGGTACCGGCCCGCGCGCAGGTACTCCTCCGCCTCGGGCACGCTGCCGATGCCCAGGGCTTCCAGCCACGCGGGGTCCTCGGCCGAAAGCCGCTCGATGTGCTCCAGCGTCGCCCCGGTGAACAGCGGCCCCCGGCGCAGCCGCCGGGTCAGCCAGGCGCCGGCCTCGGCGGCGGCGCCGCGTCGGTCCCGCGGGGGGCCGCCGGCCAGCAGCCCGGCGACTTCGTCGTCGGCCATCGCGCCTCCTCAGTCTCCTCACGCCGCTCCGGCTCCCGGCGCCCTGCGGCCCGTCGCCGTCCGCTGCCCGGATCCCCGCTCAGGGACCGGGGTCGCGGCGGATCGCGTCGGAGAGCCGAAGGGCCAGCATCCTGTCCTGGAACCCGACGACGAGCAGACCGTCCGCCCAGGCGAGGGCGTTGACGGAAGCGCGGATCGGCACTTCCATCGCGGGCCGCATCGTGCGGAGGTTCCAGAGGCGCACGGTGCCGTCGTCTCCCGCGCTCGCCAGCAGCGTGCCGCCGTCCACCGTCACCGCGCAGAGCGCGCGTACGCGGTCCGTGTGGCCTTCCAGGGTGCGCACTTCCGCACCGGTCTCCGGGTCCCACAGCCGCACGATGCCGTCGAAGCCGGCGCTGGCGAGGAGCGTGTGGTCGCCCATGTCGACCGCGCACAGGGTGCGTACGCGATCCGTCTGGCCGCCCAGGCTGCGCACCTGCTCGCCGGTCGTCAGCTCCCACAGCCGCACCGAGTCGTCGTCGGAGCCGCTGGCCAGCACCTCCCGGCCGTCGACCGGCACGGTGCACAGGGCCCGGATGCGGTCGGTGTGGCCTTCGAGGGTGCGGACGTGCTCGCCGGTGGCCGGATCCCACAGCCGTACGGTCCGGGAGTCCCCGGCGATCGCCAGCAGCGTCCGGCCGTCCACCTCCACGGCCCGCATCGCCCGGACCCAGTCCGCGTGGCCCTCGTCCAGGGTGCCGGCGAGTTCGCCGGTGGCCGGGTTCCACAGCCGCACCACCCGGCTGCCGCCCGCCCCGCAGGCGGCGAGCAGGGTGGTCCCGCCGCTCTCCACGGCGCACAGCACGCCGATGTGCTCGGCGGGGCCCTCCAGGACCCGCTCCCGGTCGCCGGTGGCCGGGTCCCACAGGCGCACGGACCCGTCGTCGGCTCCGCTGGCGAGGAGTTCGCGGCCGTCCGCCGCCACGGCGCACAGCGTGCGGATGCGGTCCGTGTGACCTTCGAGGGTGCGGACGTGCTCGCCGGTCGCCGGGTCCCACAGCCGTACGGCACTGTCCTCGCCGCCGCTGGCGAGGAGTTCGCGGCCGTCCACGTGCACCGTGCACAGGGCCCGGATCCGGTCCGTATGCCCTTCGAGGGTGCGGACGTGCTCACCGGTCGCCGGATCCCACAGCCGTACGGAACGGTCCTCGCCCGCGCTGGCGAGCAGTTCGCGGTCGTCCGCCGCCACCGCGCACAGCGCGCGGATGCGGTCCGTGTGCCCCTCCATGCTGCAGAAGTGCTCGCCCGTCGCGGGGTCCCAGAGCCGTACCGTACGCGCGTCGCCCGCGCTGGCCAGAAACACCCGGTCGTCGACGGTCACCGCGCACAGCGTCCGCACCCGGTCGGTCGGGCTCTCCACCGGCACGTGCTCCGCCTGAGGCGCGACCGCGGACCAGACGGCGCGGTACGACGTCGGCAGGCTGCTGGCGCGGTAGCTGTCGCCCAGCCGCTGCTGCGCCTCGGTCACGCTGAACAGCGCGGTGCGCGTCGCGGGCGTGGCGTCGATCGCCTGCGGCGTGGCGCGCAGCAGGCGGGCGCGGGCGCGCGCGGTGACGGCGGTCGCGGCCAGGGGGATGAGACGGCGCAGATCGGCGTAGAGCGGGTAGTCGTCCTCGGCGAGCAGCGTGTCGATGAGACCGCCGCGGGCCGCGTGGCGGGGCAGGGAACGCAACAGGTAGGCGGGCGCGGCGTCCCAGCCGGACTCCCGCCCGTGGGCGATGAAGGCGGCGGCCAGCCGCTGCTCGTCGGCGGTGGTGGCGCCCAGCTCGGACCGGGTGTGGAGCAGGGCGTCGTTGAGCGCCTGGTGGAAGAGGCGGAACGAGCCGGAGGCCCCGGCATCGTCCGGAGTGCCGGACTCCACCAGGAAGTTGGCGGAGGAGGCGTGGGCGAAGACGCGTAACTCCTCTTCCGACGGCGAGACTCCGGAAAGCGCGGCGAGGGCGACCCGCCACAGGCCGAGCGGCAGGCCGGGCGCTTCGGCGTAGGCGAGGGCCGTCAGCGCCGTGGCGGCGGACACGCCGGGCACGAGGTCGGGCAGCCGCGCCAGGTGGTCGTGGAGTACGGCGTCGACCCTGGCCGGCGACGTCAGCGCGGCGGGGTCGACCGGCCGGCGGTCGTACAAACCGTGGGTGCGGGCGACGAGTCCGGCGACGAGGAAGTTGCCCTCGGCCAGGGCGGCGATGCGCCTGGCGACGGGCAGGGCGACGGCGTCGTCGGCATACGGGTTGTCCGGGCGCTCGGCGCCCCGGAGCTGAAGGCTCGCCAGCGCGTAGGCGATCAGATCCTCCTGGACGAAGAACTCCTCATCGTCGAGATCCACGACGTGCGCTCCGTCCTCGAAGAGCCTGAGCAGATGACCCAGGTCGTCCTGGCGGCGGCTGCCGACCACCACCCGCACGTTAAGGTCCGCGCAGTTCTCTGCCAAGGGCAAGATCACACCGGTGACGAGGAGACGCGCCTCCTCGGGCGTCGTCGCCTCGTCCAGCGCGTCGACGATCACCGCGAACGGGTCCGGTGCCCGGTCTTCGAGGGTCGTACGCAGGTGGGCGGTGAGATCCTCCGCCTGGTCGGGAACGGGCGCGGACGCGGCGCGGGCGATCTCCCGGGCGACGTCCAGCGCGGTCTTGCCCTTCACGTGGACGGCGCAGCTCACCGAGCCGCGCGGCGCGCGGGGCGCCCGGTCGTCCGCGGGGAGTTCGGCGGCGGGGGACGCGGTCGTGACGATCCGGCCGAGCACCGCCGACTTCCCGACACCCGGGGAACCCGTCACCACCAGCACCTCCCGCGGCGCGGGCGTGGACGTCATCCAGGAGATGATGCGGTTCAGGGCGGTGGTACGGCCCCGGAACCTGAAGCCCTGCTCGGAGGCCGTACTCACCCCGCGGCCACGAGGCTGCCAGTGCCGCGTGGCCTCGGGGTCGGTGCTCAGCGACCACCCCCAGGCGGCCAGCGCGGTCTCGCCCGACGCCTCGGCGGTCCAGCCGGTGAGCGCGTCCAGCCCCTCCCCTGGGAGGCAGGAGTTGATCTCCCGGATCGTGAGCGCGCGGGCGTTGCCGGTGCTCCGCTGGGCCTGGACGACCATGCCGATCACGGCGTCGTACGTCGACGACCAGACGGCGGCGCCGCTGTAGCCCGCGGCCACGGGGTAGGGCGATTCGACGTCCAGCCGGACCCAGCCGTACCCCAACTCCGCACCGATCGCCCCGAAGACGGGGTTGCCCATCATGCCGTCGGGAAACCCGAACGACCACCAGGGGCTGCCCACCAGGCCCTCCAGCGGCGGCTGCCGCAGCCGGGCGGAGGGGACGTCGGGCACCTCGTCCTCCAGGACCAGCAGCGCCACGTCGAAGAGGTCCGCCTCCTCCCGCGGCGGCATGGCCACGCGCCTGACCCGGATCCGCTGCCGGCCGGGCCGGTCGGCCTTGGGCAGGGCCACCCACAACTCGTCCCGGTCGAGCACGACATGCGCGCACGTGAGGACGCGCCCGGCGTCGACGAGGAACCCGGACCCGAGGGGGGTGCGGTCCCGGTCGGTGGCGTGCACGGCGGCCGCCCAGCCGTCAGAACCCGGCCGGGGACCTGTGAGGGGTGGCGGGGCCATCATTCTCCCCTGGCGGGTGCGGCATTCGGCTGCCACGTCATGGTGACCTGGAAGCTGGCCTCCGTCGCCGCCTTCGCCACGACCCAGTTGGCCGTTCCGTTCGCCTTGACGCCGAAGGTCACGGTGACCTCGGCGGGACTCAGCTCGGCCAGCCGGTCGAGCACGGTACGCGCCGCCCGCACCGCGGGCTCCACCGCGTCGTGGATCCGCCCGGCGAGCTGGTCGGCGCCCACGGGCTGCCAGTCCTCGGTCGGCTCGATCTCGAATCCCACCCGGGTATCCGCGTCCACCGCGTACGTAACCACGTGCGACATGGCAAGACTCCCGCCTCTCGACCCGCGCGCTCCCACCGAGCACCACCGGCCGGGCCGCCCCCGTGCGGCCACCGCGCGCCGGGGCTCCCCGTGCCACGTACCTGTCTGCCCTGCTGCCCGGCGAAGGATGCGCGCGACACGTGTAGGCCACACCGAAACCAGCCAGCTCCCGGCCCGGACGAAACGTTCCTGTACAGGGGACGAACGTGCGGCGATCAGCCCCGCCGTGCAGCCGGCGCAGATCCGCCCCGGCGCATCGCCCGCGGCACGTGCGGCGCCGGCGCATGCGGGGGCCTCTCAGGCGGCATGCGCCCGCGTCGCCACGAAGTTCGCTATCTCTGCCACGAACGGGAACTCCGGCTCCAGATACAGCCGTCTGCGCCCTACCGGGTTCGGTGCCGGCACGACCATCAGCCTGTGCGTCCGGTTGAACTCCTTGCCGAAGCCGTCCCGCACCGACGCCACGGTGTGCCGCGCCTCCTCGACCTCGTCCCAGCCCAGGACCACCGGCGTACCGCCCTCCGGCAGCCAGCCCACCCCTTCGTCCCACACCACCACCCACGTCGCCGGATGCCGGACAGCGGGGCGCTTCCCCACGGCGATACCCAACGCCGCGAGGGCCAGGAGACAGCCGATCGACAAGCCCATGACGAGCGGGAACGGAAAGTCCGGCCACGATGCCAGCACTCCCCAGGTCGTCAGGCCGCCGATGAGAAGGGCGAAGAACAGGGCCGTCAGCAGATCGAACCAGGAACCGCCCCGCCTGCGCGCGAGGCATTCGCCAGCACCGGAGCGGATCGGGCCGAGGGATTCGCCGAACGCTACCGCGAGGCGGGACTGCCGCTGCCCGCCTCGCGGATCGTGCACTCGGCCTTCGACACCGCGGGAGGCAGAGGCGCCGCGCACCATCTGCTCTCCACGCCGGAAGACCGTCCGACCGCTCTCTTCGCCGTGAACGACTTCGCGGCCATCGGCGCCGCGGGCGCCGCCCGGGACCTGGGGCTGCGGCTCGGCCGGGACGTCGCGCTGGCCGGCTTCAACGACACGCCCCTGGTGGCGGAACTGCCCGTGCCGCTCACGAGCGTGCATTCCCCCATGGCCGAGCAGGGACGCCGCGCCCTGAACCTCCTGCTGCGCCGGATCGCCGGCGAGGAAGTCCGCTCCGAGATCCTGACGCCGCGCCTCATGGCCCGCGAATCCACGGGCGGCCCCGTGGGTACGCCCCTGCGATAGCCGTCAGCCACGGCCCCCCACGCCGGGACACACGATCGCCGCAGAGCCTGCTGCGCACCTGGCCCGCAGAACCCGGAAGGCTGACCCTCGCCGCCCGGCAGTGTCCCAGCAGCGGTAGCGGACCGCGGGTGACGACGGACCTCCTCGCCGGCCTGGTGGCCGACCCGGATCAGCACGTGTCCGTGCCCGCGCTGCGGCGAGAGGGCCCTCGATGGACGGGCGTCAGAGTCCGGGAGGCGTCCAGCCGGGGTCGCGGCCGCTGAGCCCTGCCACCCGGTCCAGCAGCGGTGCGTCCTCCGGCACCGTGATGACCGGCCCGAACATCCGCTCCCGCGCGGGCCCGTCGGGCGTGGCCGCCAGCAGGTCGTAGGAGACGCGCAGTGCTTCGCCGTCCGGCTCGTACGGCCGGCCGGTGGCGCGGGCGAGGTCCCAGCCGTGCAGGACGAGCTCGTTGAGGGCGACCCGGCCGGCCACCGCGGCCGGGAGCGTGACGCCGCCGGCCTGTGTGTCGCCCTCCCAGGCCGCCGGGTCGTGCCACGCCTCGGCGAGTTCGGGGAGTTGCCGGGCCAGTTCCTCGCGCCAGCCGGGGCCGATGTCTGGGCGCGGTGCGGAGCTCGGGTCGGTGCCGGTGGTAGGTCCGAGGTCCTTGCGGCCTGCGTCGCGGAACGCGGCCGTCAGGCCGGCCAGGTGGCCCAGCAGGTGGCGTACGGCCATGCCCTCGCACGGCGTGGGGTCCTCCAGCCGGTCGTCAGGGACGCCGGCGGCGAGCCGGGCGACGACTCTGGTCTGCGGGCCGAGGTCCGGGTGGGCGGCAGGTGGGGCGGAGCTTGCGTCGGTCATGGCGAGTCCTTCCGTGGGGTCTACTGCCTGCACTGATCGTGACTCGCGCAGGGCGCGAAACTCATCGCCGAACCGGCCCGCCACCCCATCCCCATCCCCATCCCACCCTGCTCCGAGTTCGCCGCCGCCTTCACCAGCCCACTCGCAGCCGCGCGGGCGGGCAGCCGCGGCGGGGCGAGCCGCGTTTCCCGGGTGGGAGGCCCACGTCGTAGCGCAGGGGCTCAGCCGCGGTCGTTGTTGTCGATGCGCAGGGAGCGGGTCTGGTCGCTGAGGTTGTAGCTGCGCAGGTCGTGGACGGATCCGCCGCTCCTGGTGACGCACACCCACGGGCCGGAGTAGTCGCGCTTTTCGTAGACGCGTGCGGTGCGGTCGGAGTTGTTGCGTACCGAGCTGCCGCGGCCGCGGAGGGCGGAAGGCAGGTCGTTCACGCTGCCGTCGAAGGCCCGCATCACCCACCCGACGACGATCGCTCCGCCGATGCCGGTCTGCCGGCAGCGTTCCCGGTCGTCGGTCCGCGACGCCGGCAGCCAGAGACGCCGGTCGATCGGGGTACGTCGGCGGTCGGTGGTGGCGCGGGCGCGCAACTGGCGTGTCACGACGTACAGTTGGGCCTACGGCCGGGGCCGGTAACCCCCTCTCCCCCATCTACCGGTCCCGGCCGTCCTGCGCCCGGCACGTGCCGGGTGAAACACAGCACAAGGTCGAGATCCTTCGAGTCGGCCTTCGGAGTGGCCAACGGCTTGGTCTGCTGAGGCGGGATGAGGCCGGCGAAGTTCCGCAACCGCTGATACGCCCGGTACTGCTTGCGCTCGACAAGGGTCACGCCGTCCCCGAGCAGGGCCTGGTCGACCGCGCCAGCCGCCCGCAGGTTCCGGCGGTGTCCCGCTCGGTGCTCCCCGCGGCCGCGGGGTGGTCCTCCTCGGCGACTGCCTGCGCAGGCTTACGGCTGTCAGCCGCGCGCTGCTGGGCTGAAGGCACGCGTCTTCGAACGGCGCCGGCCAAACACAAGATCGAGTGGCACTCGGGCCGGCAGCGGGCCGGCCCACGATCTCTGCGACTCCCCGGCGTACGGACGCTGAGGAGAACTCAGCAGGAAACCGCAGGTCGAAACGATCCCTCTGAGGGATCTCTGGGTGGGGCGGGTGGGACTCGAACCCACGGCCGACGGATTATGAGTCCGTTGCTCTAACCGGCTGAGCTACCGCCCCGTACGGCGCGTCACGTACAGATGTGCGCGCCGTCTGCCGCAGCATAGCCGCTCATACGATCTGTCGCCCGGAGACCCCGTCGCCGGGGTCGGGCCGGGCCGCTGCGCATGTCCGGAAGGACGCGGGTGGACCGCATCCGGTTCCGGGGGGCGGCGGTGGGCCGACAGGGTCGTACGGGCAGAAAGGGGCGAAGGCCCCGTTGGGGGCCTTCGCGTACCTGCTCCCCCGACTGGACTCGAACCAGTAACCTGCCGGTTAACAGCCGGCTGCTCTGCCGATTGAGCTACGGAGGACTGCTCCGCACGGAGGCCCTTCCGGCTCCCGGGGGGCGCTCCTGTGCTGCTCGCCATACATTAGCGCATGGCTGGGTCCGCTCCGAAATCGGTATTCACCCCTCCCCTCCTCCGGGTACCCGTACCGGTGACAGCAGGGCGGAACAGCCCAGTCGAGGAAGTCCGAGGGAAGGTGGAGACCATGCGGTACCGGGTGAGCTTCGTTGCGGGGATCGCCGTCGGGTACGTCCTGGGCAGTCGGGCCGGACGCGAGCGCTACGAGCAGTTGCGGAAGGCGGCACAGCAGTTCAGCGAGTCCCCCGCGGTGCGCAACGCCGCCGAGGCCGCCGCGCTGACCAGCCGGGACGCCGTGACGAAGGCGGCGAGCACGCTCTCCACGAAGTTCGCGGACGTGGTGCCGGAGAACGTCGCCGCGCGCGTGCACTTCCTCGGGAACGGGCACGCGAACGGCAACCGGGGCCGGCGCGAGGAGTCCGACGACTGGGGTACGACGAACACCTGACCCCGGGCCCGCCCGCCGGGCGCGCACCGGTTCGAGCCGGTGCCGCGCCCGGCGGGCCGGATCCCGTCCGTCCCGCCGGCCGAATCCCCGCCGGTGCCCGAGCGGCCCCCCGGATAAGGCATCATCTGCGGCATGGGGATAGTCGCCGGTCTGGACAGCTCGCCTGAAGGCACCAACATCGTCGTCTGCGACGCCGACACCGGCGCGGTACTCAAGCAGGGCTACGCACCGCACCCGGTGTCCGAGTCCGTGGACGAGGCGGCGGCCGCATACGAGGCCGATCCGCAGACGTGGCTCCTCTCGCTCGGCCAGGCCGCCGACGGCGGCGTGCTGGAGGGCGTGCAGGCCATCGGGGTCGCCGCCCAGCAGCACGCGGTCATCCCGCTGGACGCCGCGGGCACGCCCGTACGCCACGCGCTCACCGGCAACGACAAGCGGGCCCAGGGCGCCGCCGCCGACCTCGCCGGCGAACTGGGCGGCCGGGCCGCGTGGGCGGAGGCCGTCGGCGCCGTACCGGACGCGAAGCTGCCCGTCACCAAGCTGCGCCGGTTCGCCGCCACCGAGCCCGACCACGCCAAGCGCACCGCGCAGCTCATGACCCCGCACGACTGGCTGGTCTGGCAGTTGCTCGGCAAGCCCGCCCGCCGCACCACCGACCGCGGCTCCGCCTCCACCACCGGCTACTGGTCCGCGCACGCCGGCGAGTGGCGCCGCGACCTGGTCGAGCTGGCCCTCGGCCACGAGGCCGGGCTGCCGGAGGTACTCGGCCCCGCGGATGCCGCCGGGCGCACCCCCGAGGGACTGCTGATCTCCGCCGGCACCGGCGAGACCATGGCCGCCGTCTTCGGCCTCGGCCTCGGCACCGGCGACGCGGTCGTCACCCTCGGCGCCTCCGGCGCGGTCTACGCCGTCCACGACGCGGCGCTGCCCGACGCCGGCGGCACCATCACCGCGCTCGCCGACGCCACCGGCATGCACCTGCCCGTCGTCCACACCCTCAACGCCGTCCGCGCCCTCCGCGGCGCCGCGGAGCTGCTGGGGCTGGCGCCGACCGACCTGGAGCGGCTCTCCGAGCTGGCGCTGACCTCCACGCCCGGCGCCCACGGACTCGTGCTGCTGCCGTACCTCGACGGCGAGCGGACCCCGAGCCTGCCGCAGACCGCGGGCTCCCTGCACGGCCTGCGCCGCGAGAGCATGCGCCCCGAGCACCTGGCGCGCGCGGCCTTCGAGGGCATGCTGTGCGGCCTCGCGGACGCGCTGGAGGTGCTGCGCGCCCGGGGCGTCGCCGTGCGCCGCGTCTTCCTCCTCGGCGCCGCGGCGGGTCTGCCGGCGGTGCAGGCGCTGGCGCCGGCCATTTTCCAGGCGCAGGTCGTGGTCCCGGCGTCCGCGGACTACGCGGCCCTCGGCGCGGCCCGGCAGGCGGCGTGGGCGCTGGGGGTCGCGGAGGGCCGGCTCGCCGCGGACGCGCCTCCGGTGTGGGAGACGGGGCCCCACGAGACGTTCGAGGCGGACGAGGACCTGGCCCTGGGCCAGGCGGTGCGCCAGCAGTACGCGGCGGTACGGGAGTCGGTGCACCCCGGCGCGCTGGGGCTTGCGGCCGGCACGGCATCGCCCGCGGAGGGCGCGGCGGAGGCGGGTGGTGCGGCGCCGGGTGGTGCCGCTGACGCGGCGGCGGGTGCGGGGCAGGAGGAGCGGGACCAGCGGGCGGGGCAGGAAGCGGCGCGGAGCTGAGCCGGCCCGCCGGCCGGTGCCGGAGGCCGGGCCGCGGGAACGAAGCGCGCGGCGCGGCGGACGCCGGGATCGGACGTACGGCATCGGCGGGCTCCGGCCGGGGCCGCCGCGAACGCCGCCGGCCGCCGCGAACACCGCTGACAGCGAGCCGGGCCCGCCGCAGGCGGGCGGCCGGCCGGGCCGGCGGAGACCACAGCGTGCGGGCGTTCGCGCGCCGTCCCTGTCAGCGCACCGCCGCCGCGGGCGGCAGCCCCGGTCCGTGCCGCGGCCACGCCACGGCTGGAGCCGGCCGGGCCGCGCCGGTGCGCGGGCCCGTCAGACGCGGTCGCCGCACAGGAGCGTCAGGGGCGTCTCGTCCGGGGCGCCCGGGGTGAAGCCCACCGTGGGGCCCGGGGCCCAGGTCCCGGCCTCGTAGCGGACCGTGCGGAGCGCCAGCGCGTGGTCGCCGCCCTCGCGGGCGACGAAGACCTCGTTGTACCCGTTGCGCTCGTCCGACTCGCGGCTGCCCAGCGCCGGGGCGCCCGCGATGCGGGTGGTCCAGGGGCGGGCGGTGCCCAGCAGGCGTTCCGCCGCGGTGAAGCCCAGGTGGGTGTGGCCGTGCAGGACCAGGGACGTGGCGGCCTCCGCCATCGTCCACTTCGCCTGCCCGGCGTTGACCACCCCCGAGTACGGCGCGATCTCCACCGCCGGCACCGGCGACAGCGGGTGGTGCAGGGCCGCCAGGGTGACGTAGCCCGGTTCGCGCTGCAGCCGGTCCAGGACGCCCCGCGCGATGACGCCGGGGTCGTGGCGCTCGAATTCCAGCACGATCCGGCGTACGGCGTCCTCGTCCGCCGCGTCCGCCGCCGCCACGTACGTCTCGCGGAACCGCTCCAGCCGCTCGCGGTCCCGGTCGTGCGCCGGCTCGCCGCCGGACTCGGCGGTGCCGAGGAGCGCCACCCGCAGTCCGGCGTCCGGATACGTGACGTAGACCCGGCGGGCCGCGGTGTCGGGCTCGTGCAGGTCGGGGTGCGGGTAGCCGGCGAAGACCCGGGCGAACCAGCGGTGCCGCGCCTGCGGGTCCTCGTCCAGGCACAGCTCCCAGGACACGTCGTGGTTGCCGCCGGTGAGGAGCACCCGCGGGTCGCCGGGGCGCAGGTCGGGGTGGCCGGCGAGGAGGTCCTCCAGCGCGCGCAGCCAGGCGAGTGCCGTCTCGCCGTCGGCGTCGACGGGCCGGTTGACGAGGTCGCCGGTGGCGATGACCAGGTGCGGCGCCCGGCCCTGGTCGGCGAGCTGGCGCACGTGGTCCAGGTACGCGTCCAGCGGCGAGCCCGCGCCCGCCAGTTCGGCGAGCCGCTGCCCGGCCTGCGAGGTGTCCTTGGCGTCCACGTTGGCGCGCAGCCCGCCGCCGTGGTGGAGGTCGGTGACGTGGTGGATGCGAAGCACGCCGGGCAGGTGCCGGACGAGCACGGGGTCGTCGGCGGGCGGCGTGTGCGCGGCCCGTACGGCGATCTCCACGCCCGCGTCGTGCCACCGCCGCGCCCGCAGCGCCGCGCGGTGCTCGGGGGCGAGGCCGTCGTGGAACCACTGCGGCACGTACTGGTGCCGGCCGCACGCCTCCTCGTACGCGGCCGTCGCCAGCCGCGCCGTGTCCGTCCGCAGCGCGGGGTGCTCCTCGGCGGTCTGCAGGGCGAGTTCGAGGAGGAACGGGGTCTGCAGCCACGCCGGTTCCGCCGCCCGGAGCAGTCCGACGACCGCGGGCGCCCACTCCGGGACGCGGGCGGCCATGCGCGCGCACTCCTCGTCGGCGAGCCGGGGCGGGCGCAGCACGTCCTTCGGGGCGTCGGCGCCGAGGTGCGGGGCGAGCAGCAACTGCTCGGCGGGGGTGGCGAAGACGACGGGCACGGCGCCCGCGTCCCGTACCTGTGCGAGCCCCGCGGCCAGCGCCGCGGGGTCGACGCCGCCCAGCACGGGGCGGGTGGGCGCGCCCGGTGCGGCCGGGGTGTTCCGCGTACGGGCCCGGGCGCCCGGCTCCGCGCCCCGCGCCACCGCCGGTTCGTCGACGAGCACCACGCACCCCGGCGCCACCCGCGGCGCCTGCTTGCCGCCCGTCAGGCACCCGAGCCCGCTGCGCCGCACCGCCCCGGCCGTCGAGCGCAGGTCGACCCGGAGCGACGGCCGCTCCGCCCGGGCCCGTTCGACGGCGTGCGCCAGCCACGTCTTGCCCGCCCGCCGGGGCAGCTCCACCAGCCACGCGGCGGAGTTGGGCAGTTGGCCCTCGACCAGGGGCCGCGCCCAGCCCGGCACGTGGTCGCCGGGGAACCGGACGTCCAGCTCGGGCTGGTAGGCCCGGCTCGGCCGGAAGCGGCTCATGTGGCTTGCTCCTCATCGGTTCTGGGACCCTCGGCCCGCTGCTCGTCTCCCGGCGGCTCGCGCCGTCCCCCGCCCCGTAACGACTCGTCGCGCAGCGACACCTGGCTCAGCGCGATCCAGTCGAAGAACGGCCGGTCCGCCAGCCACACGTCGCCCGGCCGCAGCAGCCCCACGTCGCGCAGCTCCATCCGCTGCGCGGGCGCCGGCTCCGGCGGCGGCGCGCCGGGCGTGTGCAGCAGCGCGGCGCGGCCCGCGGGGCCGATCTCCGCCCAGCGGGACTGGAACTGCTCGCTGCGCCCGATCAACAGCTCCTGCCGGCACAGCTCTTCGAGCGCGGGAGCACTCGAAAGGGGGCGGCGGTCGTCCGCCTGCACGGCCCGTACGACCGCGTCGCCCATCACCTGGAGGTAGAACGGCCAGGTGCCGACCAGGGCGAGGATCCGCGCGCCGGCGCGGTCGGGGGCGATGTCGACGCCGAGGTTCGCGGCGGTGCCGGTGAGGAACGCCAGCGCGTGCGGCTCGCCGAGGGGGCCGAGGATCCGCTTGTCGACGTCGTTGCCGAAGCTGGATCCCGGGGCGGTCAGCGCGGAGCGGACGACGGTCTGCCAGTCCTTCTCGGTGCCGGTGTAGACGAGCCACGCGCCGGCCTGGCCGAGGTCGCGCAGCCAGGAGACGGCGGCGGGGTGGTACTCGGCGAGCCGGCCGACCTCGTCGAGCAGGAACGCCTCCCGGTCGGCGCGCGCCGCCCGGTCGGCGGCCCGGGTGAGCAGCGCCTCCGCGGGGCTGGTCGCGCCGCGCACGGCGGGGTCGAGGAGGGCGGCGAGCTGGTCGGGGCTGTCGACGGGACTGGCGCGGTGCGGGACGGTGAGCTTGCGGACCTGGCCGGCGCCGTCCGCGACGAGGCGCCGCTCCAGCTCGCCGAGCACCCACGTCTTGCCCGCCCGGCGCGGGCCGAGGAGCGCGACGGAGGTGCCGGTGGCGTACCGGTCGCGCAGCCAGTACAGCTCCGCGTCGCGGCCCACCGGACGGCCCGTACCGCCGCCGACGTGGAAGCGGTCCGCGGCCAGGTCCAGCGCGTCGACCCGGAACGGCCGCCGCGTGGACGGCACTCCGGCGTCCCGCTGCCGCGCCGCGGCGCCGATGCTGGCCAGCGCCTCGGCCTGGCCGCGGGCGGTCTCCGCGCCCCCGGGCAGGAGCGCGATCTGCACGACGGTACGGTCCCTGCCCTCGGCGTACAGCGCGCGCCCCGGCGGCATGCGGCCGGGTACGAGCCGGGGGCGGATGCCCGCCTCCAGGTAGTCCGTCTCGTCGGCCTGCCGCAGCACGAGCACGTCCGCCGCCGCCGCCCTGATCGGGCCGTGGAGCACCTGCGGCCCGCCCACGACGACCGGGCAGACCCCCACCCGCGGCCCTTCCCGGCAGAGCCGCAGGAAGTCCCCGACGGGCCTGCCGTAGTCGACGTCTTCCATCGCGTCGACGAAGCCCTCCCAGCCGTCCACGAACACCAGCAGGTACGGCAGCCGCCGGTGCGCCGCCACCGCCTGCCGCTGCGCGGCGGCGTCGGCGAACGCCTCCGTGGCCAGCTCCGACTGCCGGATCCGCACGGTGGTGGTGAGCCGGTCGAGCAGCCGGGTCAGCCGGTCGCGTTCGTTGCGGGACACGACGGCGCCGCAGTGCGGCAGTTCGGTGAGCGCCTGGAGGGCGCCGGTGCCGCAGTCGATGCCGTAGAGGTGCACGTCGGCGCTGCTGTGCTGGCGGGCGACGGATCCCGCGACGGTGCGCAGGAGCTGCGAGCGCCCGCTGCGCGGGCCGCCCGCGGCGAGCAGTGGCAGCTTGTCCGCGAGGTCGAGCACGGCGACAGTACGGAACTGGTCCTCCGGCACGTCCGCGAGGCCGATGGGGACGGGCACGAGGTCCCGGCCGCGCTCGGGCAGGTCCGTCTCGGCCAGCGGCGCGTCGAGCTGGATCACGTCGGCGAGCGGCGGCGGCAGGAACGCGGGGGGCCGGGGGATGCCGAGGACGGTGGCGGCGGCGTCGAGTTGGTAGACCAGGCTGGTGAGGTCCGTCATGCCGGTGGGCTCGGACTCCACGCGCAGCGAGCCGCTGTCCTCCGGGTCGCCGTGCGCGTCCCGTACCCGCACGTCCGACCAGTGCTCGGGGTTGGGCGCGTGCCGGACGCCGACGCGCGCGGTGCGCAGGCGCACGAGGGTCTCCGCCCCGGTGCGTACGTACGCGGCCCCCGGCTCCGACTTGCCGAGCCAGGCCGCGTCCGGCTGGTCGATCACGTCCGTGCTCTCACCCTGGTCGACAAGGCGCAGCGCGATACGGAGGTTGGTGTTGGCCCGGATGTCGGGGGTCACCACGCCGGCGGGGCGCTGGGTGGCGAGCACGAGGTGCACGCCCAGGGAGCGGCCGCGCCGGGCGATCTCCACGAGGCCGCTGATGAAGTCGGGGAACTCCCGGGTGAGCGACGCGAACTCGTCCACGACGAGCACCATCCGCGGCAGCGGCTCCGCCGCCCGCACGTCGCCGGCGCGGAACAGGTCGGCGTACTGGCCGATGTCCCTGACCCCGGTCCGCAGCAGCAGTTCCTCGCGCCTGCGCAGCTCGGCGGCGAGTCCGGTGAGGGTGCGTTCGACGAGATATGCGTCGAAGTCGACGATGACGTCGACGGTGTGCGGCAGCCGGGCGCAGTCGGCGAACGCGCTGCCGCCCTTGTAGTCCACCAGCACGAACGACACGGCGTCGGGCGGGTGGGTGGCGGCCATGGCGGCGATCCAGGTGCGCAGGAACTCCGTCTTGCCGGAGCCGGTCGTGCCGGCGACGAGGGCGTGCGGCCCGTCGCGTACGAGGTCGATGGCGACCGGCACGCCCTGGGACTCGCCGATCGGGGCGGAGAGCCCGTGGGAGGGGCGCGCCCAGCGCTTGCGCTGCGCGTCCATGTCGAAGAGCGGCAGGTCGAGCAGGTCGAGCAGCCGGGTGCTGTCCGGCTGCTCGGAGGCGGGATCGCGCAGCGGCGCGAGGATGCGGCCGACGCGGTCGGTCTGCGCACGGCTGGCCCGGAGTGGAGACCAGTCCTCGTGTACGGCCTTCCCTCCTGCAGGAGTCGGGCATCCTCGTCGACCTCGGCTAATGCGCGGCACTCGGGGGGCAGCAGCCGCCGCTGTTCCTCCAGGCAGATCGAGAACACTCCGTACTCGGGTCCGCTCTGGAGCAGTTCCGTCACCGCAGGCAGCGCACGCAGCCTGCGCGCTCCGTCGAGAACGAGCACGGCCGCGGTCGGCTGGGTGCTCCCGAACGGGGCGGAGCGGCGGCCGAGGAGGTCGTTGATGTGCCGGGCCGACGTCTCGACGTCGTAGGCGACCCTGCGTCCGGAGGAGGTGTGGGGAAGCAGGCGGAGGAAGTCCCAGACGCCGCGGTCCCGGCCGGTCGTCAAGACGCGCACGTCGACGTCCGCGGGACTGTACGTGGCCAGGATGGAGGCGACTATCCACGCCCCGACCCCATCCGCCTGCTCCCCGGCGATGCCGAGGACCCCGACGTCGGGCAGGTCGACCGAGACCGGCACCCAGTTCTTCAGCTTCGGGGAGTCGATGTCGTAGCCCAGCACGAGTCGGAGGAACGACACGCTGTCCGGAGCCCGGTGCCACGGCTCGGGCCACTCGAAGAGCAGGTTGCCGGGAGTCTCGACCCGCTGCTTGGAGGTCGACCCGAGGTCCGGAGGGCGCAGCCTGCCCGGCAGCAGCCGCCGCCAGCCTCTGCGCTCGGCCCCGGGGGCGTCCGCCTCACCTCGCCGGCGGGAGACGAGGAGGGTGCCGCCGTCGCGGGGTTCCGCAAGCCCTTTTCTGAGAAGCTGGCCATGGATGGCCTCGGGCGTGACGTGGCTCAACTGCGGATCCGCCGGTGCTTCGCCGAGCCAGAGACGGGTGCCCGGGCGTACGGGGACCTCCGCGAGGGGGGCGTCGGGAAGCAGTTCCGTGGCGTCGGCGAGGAACAGCCGCTCCGGGCCCGGGGGCCGCCGGCACCAGTGGGCGAGCGCCTGCGCCACCACCGACACCCGCGCGGTGTCGGGCACCCCCAGCACCACGTCCCGCTCCGCGCCGCCCGGCAGGACGACCGTCACCATCCGCTCCGTCGTCACCCCCGCGTCACCCCCGCTCGCCGGGCGGCAGCCCGGCGTTGTCCTGCAACTGCTGGGCAGTCGCGCGGAACTCGCTCAGCCACTCCGCCGTCTCCGACTCGACCTGCCGCCGTACGGCCTCCACCAGAGACGTCAGCAGCGCGAGCCGGCGTTCCAGCGCGGCCGGATCGAGCGGGCCGCCCGCGGCGGGCGCGGTGCCGTCGGCCGCGCGGAGCTGTTCGGCCGCCCAGGCCATCCGGAAGTCGTTCAGCTCCGCGCGCAACGCCTGCGCCGCGGTGATGTCGCGCATCCAGCCGGACGACAGCCCGAAGAAGTGGTCGAACCCCTTGCAGCCGGCGGCCAGCGCCAGCAGCACGTAGCCCCAGCCCTGCGGCGGGCCGCCGGAGATGACGCTCGCCAGCGGGATCAGCGTGCCGGCGACGGCGAGGAGGATCGTCAGCGCGCTGATGACGCGGGAGCCGCGGCGCTTGAGGCGCTTGTCGTCGAGATACCACTCGATGGCGTCCTCGGCCTCGTACTCGGCCCAGGTGCGCAGCTCGCGCAGGATCTCGGCCTGCCCGCCCGCCTCCTCCAGCGCTACGCCGGGGAAGGGGCGGCCCCGCAGGTCGCGGCGTCTGCCCCGGCCACCCCCGGCCTCCGGCGTCCCCGTCTCCCGACCCGGCATCAACTGCCTCCGCGCTCGCCCCAGTCCAGCTCACCGAGGCTATCGGCAACCGGCGGCCCGGGGTGCGGCGGACGAGCGGGAACGCGCCATTCCAAGGGCGTGCACCCGGCGCGTACGGCACGGGCGTCCCCCGCTCCGTACGCGCCGGGTGCACCCCCGGTCCGTACCGCTCAGACCCCCTCGGCCGACCACCACACCGTCGTGTCCGCCGGCAGCTCCACCTCGCCGCCGCCCGGGCCGCCCGGCTCCCCGCCGGCCGTCTCCGCGCTCGCCAGCAGCAGCCGCCCCGCCGGGACCGTGACCCGCACCGCCGCGCCCGTGGTGTTCGCCGCGCAGACGAACGCCGCGCCGCCCGACTCCCGCCGGAACAGCAGCACTCCGTCCGGCGCCGGCAGCCACTCCACCGCGTCGCCCGCGCCGAGCTGCGCGTGCGCCCGGCGTACCGCCAGCGCCGTGCGGTACAGCTCCAGCGTCGAGCCCGGCGTGCCCGTCTGCGCCTCGACGCTCAGCTCGCCCCACCCGGCCGGCTGCGGCAGCCAGCTCCCGCCGTCCCCGAAGCCGTACGAACTCCCCGCCACCGTCCACGGGATCGGCACCCGGCAGCCGTCGCGGAACCCGTCCTGCCCCGCCCCGCGCGCGAACGCCGGGTCCTGGCGCACCTCGTCGGGCAGGTCGGTGACGTCCGGCAGGCCCAGCTCCTCGCCCTGGTAGAGGTACGCGGAGCCGGGCAGCGCGAGCATCAGCAGCGTCGCGGCGCGGGCGCGGCGCAGCCCACGGGCGGGGTCGCCGGCGGTGCGCAACTGGGTGCCCAGGCCCGCCGGGTTGGCGAAGCGGGTGGTGTGCCGGGTGACGTCGTGGTTGGACAGCACCCAGGTCGCGGGCGCGCCGACGGGGCGCATGGCGGCCAGCGAGGCGTCGATGACGGAGCGCAGCTCGTCCGCGTCCCAGTAGGTGCCGAGGTACTGGAAGTTGAACGCCTGGTGCAGCTCGTCGGGGCGGACGTAGTTGGCCGTGCGCTCCACGGTCGGCGTCCACGCCTCGGCCACGGCGATGCGCCGGCCCGGGTACTCCTCCAGGACGCGCCGCCAGCTCCGGTAGATGTCGTGCACGCCGTCCTGGTCGAAGAACGGCACGGCGGCGTTGCCGAGCAGCCCGAGCTGGCCAGGGCCGCCGACGTCGGGCAGCCCGGCGGCCTTGACCAGGCCGTGGGCGACGTCGACGCGGAAGCCGTCGACGCCCATGTCGAGCCAGAAGCGCAGGATGGAGCGGAACTCGTCGGCGACCGCCGGGTGCTCCCAGTTGAAGTCCGGCTGCTCGGGGGCGAAGAGGTGCAGGTACCACTCGCCGTCCGGGACGCGGGTCCAGGCGGGGCCGCCGAAGATGGACTCCCAGTCGT
Source organism: Streptomyces sp. NPDC004134 (assembly GCF_042874195.1). Classification (NCBI taxonomy): domain Bacteria; kingdom Bacillati; phylum Actinomycetota; class Actinomycetes; order Kitasatosporales; family Streptomycetaceae; genus Streptomyces; species Streptomyces sp. NPDC004134. The sequence goes on from NZ_JBIAMS010000021.1 coordinate 39,372, forward strand.
TGGGCGGCAGTTCGCCGTTCGCGCCCTTGCCCGGGCGGAAGTGGTAGCGGGCGCGCAGCGGGGATCCGGGGCCCTCGCGCAGGGCGCGGCGGAACCACTCGTGGCTGTCGGAGGAGTGGTTGGGCACGACGTCCACGATGATCCGCAGGCCCAGCTCGTGGGCGTCGCGGATGAGGGCGTCGGCGTCGTGGAGGGTGCCGTAGACGGGGTCGATGGCGCGGTAGTCGGCGACGTCGTAGCCGCCGTCCGCCTGCGGGGAGGCGTAGAACGGGCTGAGCCACACCGCGTCGACGCCGAGCTGCGCTAGGTACGGCAGCCGGGCGCGGATGCCGGGCAGGTCGCCGGTGCCGTCGCCGTCGCCGTCGGCGAAGCTGCGCGGGTAGACCTGGTAGATCACGGCGTCGCGCCACCAGTCGAGGGCGTCGGCGGAGTCGGCGGCCGTACGGGCGGCAAGGTGCTGGGTCATGTCATCCCCGGGTCGTCGGTGGGCGGGCGGCGCGCGGGCCGCGTCCAGTGGCTTGCGGGAGGAGGGGCGCGTACTGGCGGGAGGAGCGGAGGGGCGGGCGGGGCTTACGACTTGGCGGCGCCGGCCGTCAGGCCGGTCACCAGATGGCGCTGGACGAGGTAGAAGAACGCCGCCGCGGGGATCCCGATGAGCACGCCGGTGGCGGCCATCAGGTTCCACTGCTGGTCGTGCTGGCTGACGAAGGTGGCCAGGCCGATGGGCAGCGTGTACTTGTCGGAGCTGAGCATGAACACCGACGCGAAGGCGAACTCCGCCCAGGCGGTGATGAAGGTGTAGAACGCCGCGACCGCCAGCCCCGGCCGGGCCAGCGGCAGCACCAGCCGCCAGAAGGTGCCGAAGGGCGTGAGCCCGTCGACCCGGCCGGCCTCGTCGATCTCGTACGGGATGGTGTCGAAGTAGCCCTTGAGCAGCCAGGCGCAGTACGGCACGGCCTGGGTGAGGTTGACGGCGATCAGGGCCCAGTACGTGTCCAGCAGGTCGAGCCCGGCCAGGATGTTGTACAGCGGCACGATGAGGATCGCGAACGGGAACATCTGGGTGACCAGGAATGTCCACATGAGCTGCCGGTGGCCGGGGAAGCGCATGCGCGAGACGGCGTAGGCGGCGCTGGCGGAGACGAAGACGCCGATCAGGCAGGTGCCGAGGCTGACGATCAGCGAGTTGCCGGCCCAGTGCAGGAAGTCGGTGTCGGACAGCACGGTCGTGTAGTTCGACAGGCTGATCTTCCCGGCTATCTCGCCGGCGTGCAGGAAGTCGGTCTTGTCGGGGCCGAGGGAGATCCAGGCGAGCCAGGCGACCGGGAAGAGGGCGACGAAGCTCGCCAGGAGCAGCGTGCCGTGCAGCGCGACGGACGCGGCGGTGCTGCGCTCGCCGCGGCGGCGCGGGCGGGAGGCGGCGGGGCCGCGCGGTGGGGAGGTGTCGGAGCGGGTCGGGCGGGAGGTGGTTGCTTGGCTCATCGGACGGCCGCCTCCTCGTTGCGGTTCAGCCAGCGGCGGTAGACCGACACCAGCACGACGAGCATGGACAGGATGATCACGCCGTACGCGGCGGAGCCGGCGTAGTCCCGCGGCGTCTGGCCGAAGCCGAGCCGGTACGCCCAGGTGACCAGGATCTCGGTGTCGGGCGCGGTGCTGCCGAAGAGCAGGAAGATGACGATGAACTGGTTGAACGTCCAGATCACGCCCAGCATGATCACCGTGCTGCTCACCGCGCGCAGCCCGGGCAGGGTCACGTACCGGAACCGCTGCCAGGGCGTGGCGCCGTCCGTCTCGGCGGCCTCGTACAGCTCCTGCGGGATCGACTGCAGCCCGCCGAGCAGCGAGACCATCATGAACGGCACCCCGCACCAGGTGTTGACGACGATCGCCGCCGTCCGCTGCCAGAACGGCTCGCTGAGCCAGGCGGGTTCCGGCATGCCGACGGAGGCGAACGCGGAGTTGAGCACGCCCCCGTCGGCGAGGATCATCCGCCAGGAGAAGACGGTGACGAACGTCGGCACCGCCCACGGCAGGATCAGCGCGAGCCGGTAGAGGGTGCGCCCGCGCATCCTGCGGTTGAGCAGCACGGCGAGGCCGAGCCCGATGCCGTAGTGGAGGGCGACGCAGGCGGCGGTCCAGAAGAGCGTCCAGACGAACTGCTTCCAGAAGGTGTCGGCGGCGCTGCCGGTGAGGATCTCGACGTAGTGGTCGAAGCCGACGAAGGAGAAGCTGTCCGGGATCTCGTTGACCCCGATGGTGCGGCCGACGTTGTCGCTCGTGGCGTCGGTGAGCGACAGGTAGACGCCGCGGCCCAGCGGGTACGCCACGAGCACGCCGAGGACGGCGAGGACCGGGGCGACCATGGCGTAGGCGTACCAGTGGCGGCTGTACGACTGCTTCAGGCTGCTGATCATTCGGTGCCCTTCAGGACCGCTGCCGCGCTAGGAGAAGTCCGGGACGAGCTCGGCGAACTTCTCGGCGGTGGCGTCGAGGCCGTCCTTCACGCCGGTGTCGCCCTTGAGGACGGCGGCGAGGTTCTGCGCGAAGTCGTCGCCGAGCAGGGTGCTGTACTCGGGCAGCGCGGGGCGCGGCTGGGCGGTCTCGGCCAGCACCTGCTGGTAGTCGGCGACGCCGGGGGCGGCCTTGACCTCGTCGGTGTAGGCGGCGGCGCGGGTGGGCAGGGTGCCGTTCTTCACGGCGATCTTCGCCTGGGTGTCGGCGGAGGTCATCCAGCCGACGAACTCGATCGCGGCTTCCTGGTGCGCCTCGTCCGAGCCGTTGTAGACGGAGAGGTTGTGGCCGCCCGTGGGGGCGCCGGCCTTGCCGGTGGAACCGGCCGGGACGGGCGCGATGCCGAGGTTGGCCTTGTCCTTGAAGGCGGATCCGGCGTACACGTTCGTCAGCTCCCACGGCCCCTGGATGATCATGGCGACCTTGCCGTTGACGAAGGCGTCCTGCATGTGGGCGTACGCGTCGGCGGTGACGTCCAGTTCCGCGGTGCCCGGCGCGTCGACGATCTCCTTGGCCTTCTCGACGCCGGTGACGGCCCCGGGCGAGTTGACGGTGATCTTCTGCGCCTCGGCGTCGACCATGTCGGTGCCCTCGCCGAAGAGGAACGGCAGCGTGTAGTACGGGTCCTTGTTGAGCCAGAAGCCGTCGGCGCCGGTCTTGTCCCCGACGTCGGCGGCGACGTCCATGAGCTGGTCCCAGTCGGCGGGCGGCGCGTCGTGGCCGGCCTTCTTCAGCAGGTCCTTGTTCCACATCAGCGCGAGCGTGTCGGTGACGATCGGGGCGCCGTAGGTGGTGCCCTCGTACTGCGCCTGCTCCAGCAGCGACGGCGTGATGTCGTCCTGCTTCGCGAGCGCCGCGGTGCCGTCGAGCGGGGCGAGGAACTGCGACTTGGCCCAGGAGGCGGTCCAGCCGACCTCGGTGCGGATGACGTCGGGGGCGCCCTTGGTGCCCGCGGCGGTGGCGAACTTGTTCTGGGCCTGGTCGAAGGGGACGTTGACGTACTCGACCTTGATGTCCGGGTGCGCCTTCTCGAACTCCTTGATCAGCGCCTTGTACGTCGGCGCCTCGTTGGTGGCGTTGGAGGTGTCCCACCAGGTGAGAGTCACCTTCCCGCCGGCGCTCGCGCCGTCGCCGCCGTCCCCGTCGTCACCGCAGGCCGCCGCCGTCAGCGCAAGTGAGGCGGCCAGGGCGGTGGCGGCTATGCCACGTCGCATAGTGAACTCTCCTTCAGGCAGGGAACCGTGACCGCGCAGCGCGGCGCCGGACGCCGAGGAAGCTAACAGGATTGACATGTGACCGAAAGACCTTGCAAGTAATTTCTGCAAGGAGTTACGGTCTCAGCCGAGAACCAGGGAGGACACGACGTGCGCCAGGAACAGTCAGGTCCCGCGACCGCACGGCTCGCCGACATCGCGGCCCAGGCCGGGGTGAGCGAGGCCACGGTCAGCCGGGTGCTGAACGGCAAGCCGGGCGTGGCCGACACCACCCGGCAGGCCGTGCTGGCCGCGCTCGACGTGCTCGGCTACGAGCGGCCGGTCAAGCTGCGCCGGCGCAGCGCGGGCCTGATCGGGCTGCTGATCCCGGAGCTGGACAACCCGATCTTCCCCGGCTTCGCCCAGGTCATCGGCCAGGCCCTGACCCGGCAGGGCTACACCCCGGTGCTGGCGGCGCAGACGCCCGGCGGTTCGACGGAGGACGAGCTGACCGAGATGCTGGTGGAGCGCGGCGTGGACGGCATCGTCTTCGTCTCCGGGCTGCACGCCGACACCACCGCCGACATGGAGCGCTACACGCGGCTGCGCGGCAAGGGCGTGCCGTTCGTGATGATCAACGGCTACTCGGAGAAGTTCCAGGGCACGTTCATCTCCCCCGACGACCGGGACGCGATGCGGCTGTCGGTGACCCACCTGGCCTCCCTGGGCCACCGCCGCATCGGGCTCGCGCTCGGACCCGGCCGCTTCGTGCCCGTACAGCGGAAGGTCGAGGGGTTCCTCGACTCGATGCGCGAGGTGCTGTCCGTGCCGGAGGCGGACGCGCGGGCGGACGTCGAGCACTCGCTGTACTCGCTGGAGGGCGGGCAGGCCGCGGCTGCGGCGCTGCTGGACCGCGGCTGCACGGCGGTGGTGTGCGCGAGCGACATGATGGCGCTGGGCGCGATCCGCGCGGCCCGGCAGCGGGGGCTCGCGGTGCCGCGGCAGGTGTCGGTCGTCGGCTACGACGACTCGCCGCTGATCGCCTTCACCGACCCGCCGCTGACGACGGTCCGCCAGCCGGTGACGGCGATGGGCCAGGCCGCGGTACGGGCCCTGCTGGAGGAGATCGGCGGCACCCCGGCGCCGCACGCCGAGTTCGTCTTCCACCCGGAGCTGGTGGTGCGCGGCTCGACGGCCTCGGCGCCCGCGTAAGCGGCTCCGCCGGGCGGCCCGCATCCCCTCTCGGCCTCGTCTGCGGAGGGAACGCGACCGCGCCCCTGGCGGGCGGGTCGAGCACGACCCGGCCGCTCGCGACGGTGGCCTTGGTGGCGCAGCCGCGTTCGTACCGGAGAGCTGACGCGGCACAGCCACGTCGGTGTACGGATCGAGGATCGCAAGACTTTGCAGAACGATCCGGGATCCGCCTTCCCGGACGACGGCAGGGGGCGCACCGGAGCACGGTCAACCCGCCGGAAAGACGCTTGCAAAGTCTTTCAACACCGCCCCGGCGATGCTAACTTCACCCGGGCGTCCCCCGACCCCGGTCCGGCCGGGCGGGGGTCCTTCGCAGGCCCCACGCGCCCGCCCGGCCGGACCGGCTCCACCCATGCCGAAGCGGGCTCCGGCGTTCGACGGCCGGAGCCCGCGGCGATGCCGTACGGGCCGCGCGGATCAGTCCAGGTAGCCGCGGAGCTGGTCGGCGAAGGCGTGGTCGCGCAGCTTGTTGAGGGTCTTGGACTCGATCTGCCGGATCCGCTCACGGGTCACCCCGAAGATGCGGCCTATCTCCTCCAGCGTCCGCGGCCGGCCGTCGATCAGCCCGTACCGCAACTGCACGACCTTGCGCTCCCGTTCGCCGAGCGTGGACAGCACGGCCTCCAGGTGCTCGCGCAGCAGCAGGAACGCCGCGGACTCCACGGGGGAGGCGGCGTCGCCGTCCTCGATGAGGTCGCCGAGCGCGACGTCCTCCTCCTCGCCGACCGGCGCGTGCAGCGACACCGGCTCCTGCGCGAGCCGCAGCACCTCGCTCACCCGCTCCTCGGGCAGCCCGAGATGGGTGCCGACCTCCTCGGGCGTCGGCTCGTAGCCGCGCTCCTGGAGCATGCGGCGCTGGACGCGCACGACCCGGTTGATCAGCTCGACGACGTGCACCGGGACGCGGATCGTCCGGGCCTGGTCGGCGAGGGCGCGGGACATGGCCTGGCGGATCCACCAGGTCGCGTACGTGGAGAACTTGTAGCCGCGGGCGTAGTCGAACTTCTCCACCGCCCGGATCAGCCCGAGGTTTCCCTCCTGCACCAGGTCGAGCATCGTCAGGCCGCGGCCCACGTACCGCTTGGCGACGGAGACGACGAGCCGCAGGTTCGCCTCGATCAGCCGGCGCTTGGCCATCCGGCCCAGCACGACGAGCCGGTCCAGGTCCAGGGCGAGCTGCGTGACCAGGTCCGGCTCGCTGGCCAGCTTCTCCTCGGCGAAGAGCCCGGCCTCGACGCGGCGCGCGAGCTCCACCTCCTCGGCGGCGCTGAGGAGCGGAATCCGGCCGATCTCACGCAGGTACTGCCGGAACAGGTCGGACGTGGGCCCGCCGCGGTCGGGCCGCACGGCGGACGCGGGCGGCGGCGGGGCTGGCGCGGCGCCGGGCTCGTCGAGCCCCGCCGGAGCCCCGTTCGGCAGGGTCAGGACGTCGGGCGCGCCCTCGCGCCCTGCCCGTACGGAAGTCTTGAGGGTCTGGGTCTGCACGGGGGCGACCTCCAGGGTGGTCACTGCCGGTTCGGGGACGTGGGGCAGCGGAACGGCAGCGGCGGACTCGCCGCCTTCCGTCCCGATCGTGGATAGCGGATCCCTGGCGGCTTGTCGCCCGTTCCGGGCAACCCCGCCACGCTCCGAGGACTCAGGCACCGCCCCCCAGTGTGGGGTACGACACACGCCCGGCAGTAGGGTCGTGCGACCACATTTTGTGTCCGGCTCGTGACCGGGCGGTTACGCAACGGACGAATGTGCACGCTTGGGGCAGCACACCTCCTCGCACAGCGTGACCCTATGGTCACACTGGTGATTTGACCGCCATGCGTCCGCCGGTCAGACTTGTGCCCTCAGCACGAGAGGAATCGCTGCTCATGGGCGAAATCGACGAGCTTCGTCGACGTATGGAGGCGTTGGAGGCACAGGTTCACGAGGTGATCGAACAACAGGCGGCCACACGGCATCTGGCGGTCAACTCGGATCGGGACGTGGCGGCGCTGCAGGAACAGCGGCGCGCCGACATACAGCTTCTCCAGGCACTGCGGCAGACCCAGCTCGAGCAGAGCAAGACCCTTGAGACGCACACCAAGACGCTCGTGGAGCACGGCAAGGTACTCGGCGTCCTGCTGACGGGGCAGGTGGCCATGATGGAGCATCTCGGCATGAACCCGCCGGAGACGACGACCGACGGTGACTGACCCGGCGCCTCCCGCCCGCGTCAGAGCGCGGCCGCGCCGCGGGCGCGGAGGGATTCGCGGTACTGCTGAAGCGTCCACAACTCGCGCTGGGCGGACTCGAACTGGTCCGGGGGGCCCTGGGCGCCCAGGCGGTGGACCGTGCTGCGGACGTCGTCGATGCGGCGGTCGACCGCGGCCAGGCGGACGCCCGCGAGTTGTTCGCCCGCGTAGATCGCGTCCGGGTCGCGGCGGCTGCGCGGGGGTTCCACCGCCAGCTCCGTGATCAGGGAGCGGACGCCGTCGTCCGGGGCGGCGTCGCGGACGCGAGCCAGGTAGGCGGCGCTGTCGTCCGCGGTGGCGACGCCGCCGGCCGCCTCGATGGCGGTGCGGACCGTCGCGTACGGGGCGGCCGTGAACTCGTCGGCGAGGTAGGCGTCGAAGGCGGGGGCGACCAGCTTGGGGTGCTGGAGCGCCAGCTTCAGCAGCTCGCGCTCGCGGTGCAGCGCGGGGGTCCGCATGTACAGCGCCGGGCCGCCGGCGGTGCCCGTGCCGGGGGCGGGACCCGGTTGTCCCGGGACCGCGCGTCCGGGGCCGCCCGCCTGCGGCGGGCCACCGCCGCGGACCTGCGGCCGGCCCTGACCCTGGCCGCCCTGGCCCTGGCCGCCCTGGCCCTGGCCGCCCCGGCCGCGGCCGCCGCCGCCCTGCGCCGCGTACCGCGCGAGCTGCCGTACCCGGTTGGTCACGAACCGCTCGTCCAGGATCCCCAGCATCCCCCCCAGCCGCACCGCGTAGTCGTGCTGGATCGAGACGTCCTTGATCCGCGCCACCACCGGCGCCGCCTGCTCCAGCGCCGCGGAACGGCCCTCCGCCGTATCCAGGTTGTGCTGCTTGACGAACGAGCGGATCGCGAACTCGAACAGCGGCGAGCGCTCCTCGATGAGCTGCCGCACCGCCTCGTCTCCCTTCGCCAGCCGCAGGTCGCAGGGGTCCATGCCGCCCGGGCTCACCGCGATCGACGTACGGGCCGCGAACTTCTGGTCGTCCTCGAACGCGCGCAGCGCCGCCTTCTGCCCCGCCGCGTCGCCGTCGAAGGTGAACACCACCTCGGAGCGGGAGTTGTCCGTCAGCACCCGGCGCAGAATCTTGACGTGCTCGCCGCCGAACGCCGTGCCGCACGTCGCGATGGCCGTCGTCACCCCGGACAGGTGGCAGGCCATCACGTCGGTGTACCCCTCGACGACGACCGCCCGGCCCTGCTTGCCGATGTCCCGCTTGGCCAGGTCGATCCCGTACAGCACCTGGGACTTGCGGTAGATCGGGGTCTCCGGCGTGTTCAGGTACTTCGGCCCGTTGTCGTCCTCCCGCAGCCGCCGGGCGCCGAAGCCGACGACCTCGCCGGTGATGTCCCGGATCGGCCACATCAGCCGCCCCCGGAACCGGTCGATGGGCCCGCGGCGGCCGTCCTGGGAGAGGCCGGAGAGCGTCAGCTCCTTGTCGGTGAAGCCCCGGCCGCGCAGGAAGCGGGTCAGGTGGTCCCAGCCCGCGGGCGCGTACCCCACGCCGAAGCGCTCCGCCGCCGCCTGGTCGAAGCCGCGCTCGGCGAGGAACCCGCGCCCGATCTCCGCCTCCGCGGAGCCGAGCTGCTCGGCGTAGTACTGCACGGCGACCTTGTGCGCCTCCAGCAGCCGGGTGCGCTCGCCCTGCTGGCGGCCGGGGGTGTAGCCCCCCTCCTCGTACCGCAGGGTGATGCCGGCCTGGGCGGCGAGGCGCTCGATGGTCTCGGAGAAGGACAGGTGCTCGACCTTCATGACGAAGTCGACCGTGTCCCCGCCTTCCTGGCAGCCGAAGCAGTGGTACAGGCCCTTGGCCGGACTCACATGGAAGGAGGGGGACTTCTCATCATGAAAGGGGCAGATCCCCTTGAGGTTGCCCCCGCCGCCGGGGCGGAGCTGCAGGTACTCGGAGACGACGGCGTCGATCGGAACCGCGTTCCTGACCGTCCGCACGTCGTCGTCGTTGATCCTGCCTGCCACGAGTGCAGTCTACGGCCGGGCGCCGACAGCCCGGCGCCCCGCCGCCGCGGGGCTTCGGGAAGTGGCGGCCTCAGGAGGAGGTGTCGTCGTACGCGCTGAGGAAGAAGTCGACGACGGACTCCACGAACCCGCCGTCGAAGGTCCGCTCGGCCACCAGCCGGCGGAACATCAGCGGGCCGGAGAGCTGGTCGACCGCCAGGTCGGTGTCGAGCCCCGCGGGCAGTTCGCCGCGCTCCCTGGCGGTGTCCACGATGGCGCGCAGCCCCTCGGAGGCCGCGGTGTGGACGGAGGTCTTCAGCTTGCCGTACGCCGGGTCGACGCTGACCCGCTCGATGACGGCCCGCAGCGCGCGCTCCGCGGTGGGGTCGTGCAGCCAGCGGCGGACCACGTTCAGCTCGCCCAGCAGGTCGCGCCGCAGCTCCCCGGTGCGGCGGACGTGCGCGATCGTCAGGCCCTCGGTGATGGCGTCGCGGATCATCTCCGCGGGGTCGGGCCAGTGGCGGTACAGGGTGGTGCGGCCGACGCCGCTGCGGGCGGCCACCGACACGTGCGTGACGGCGGCCCAGCCCTGCTCGACCAGCAGGGCGCGCGCGGCATCGAGGGCGGCGGCCCGGCTGCGTACGGCTCTCGGATCGGGTCCTCGCTCCAGGCCCGAAGATCTCGTGTCGGTTTGAGGCGACAACAGGACTCCATCCCGCGTGTCCCCGAGGCCGGGGCTGGCTGACGATCACGTACGGCCTCACTCGGAGGTTTCCGTACACCTTGTCCCACGTCCGGCGGCGTATCGCCGATCGTGATTGCTGAAGGGGCCCGCCGCGGGCCCGCGGACTCAGACGGCGACGGCGTCGAGGGGTGCGAGGGTCGCCGCGAGCTGACGCTCCGCGGCGCGTGTGAGGGGGATCTCCGACGCCCCGTCGGCCAGGCCCTGTTCGGCCAGCAGCCGGCCGGTGCGGGCGGCGACGAGGGCGAAACGGAAGCCTGCGAACACCTCGTGCCAGGGCAACTGTCCGGCGATCGGCCGGCCCAGCCACTCCTCGTAGCGCTCGATCGTAGCCTGCCGTCCCGGCAGGCCCGCGAGCCGGGGCCGGTCGCCCGCGAGGTGGCGGTCGACGTGCAGGAACCAGGCGAGGTCGGCCTCCGGCGGGCCGAGGAAGGCCGTCTCCCAGCCGAGTACGGCCGCGGGGCGGGCGCCGCGGAAGACGATGTTGCCGAGCCGGGCGTCGCCCCAGAGCAGCCGGGGCGGGCCCGCCGGCTCGGGGAGGTTCTCGCGCAGCCAGTCGAGCGCCGCGAGGACGACGCCCGAGCGGTCGGCGGCGAAGTGGTCCAAGTGCCGCTCGTAGAAGTCGAGCTGGCCGCCAAGGCCGCCGGGGCCGCCGGGAGCGCCGGTGGCGTGCTCCAGGAAGGCGACGTTGAGCCGGTCCGCGTCCAGGCCGTGCAGCGTGCGGAGCACGCCGAGACCCGCCCACCACAGCTCCGCCCGGCCCGCCTCGTCGCGGTCGGCGAGCGCGCCTGTCCGGTGGTACGGGGGCCGCTCCGCGGGCGTCCAGCCGTCGACGCGCTCGGTGACGTAGAACGGTGCCCCGAGCACGGCGGGGTCCGCCTCGTAACCCAGCACGGCGGGCACCGGCACCGGCGTGGGCGCCAGCGCGCGCAGCACCCGGTACTCGTCGACGAGCCGGGGCTCGGGCAGCACCTGACACCGCGTGGAGGCCATCCGTACCGCGAAGTCCCGGCGCGTACCGGCGCGCTGCCACTCGGCGACGGCCCACAGGGTCTCGGAACCGAAGCCCCGTCCGCGCGGCTCCTCCACCCCGACCTCGGGTGCCTCGGCCTCCGGCAGCCGGTCGGCGAGCCAGCGCGCGAGGCGGCGGCGGGTGGTCTCGATGTCTCGTTGCGGCGGTTCGGGCACGTGACCTCCTGCGGACGACGGACGTACGCGTCCCCGATGGTCCTTCACCGGCCTGGTGCCGCGATGGTGAGTGGAGGCAGCCTCCGTCGAGCCACCAGCAAGAGACGATCGAATCCTCACCGCGCCTCTTCACGATCGAAGCCACGGCACGTCCGGCGGAGAAGGGGACGATCCACCATGGCGCACTCCCACCATGTCAGGCACACCTGCACCGTCGCGGCGCCCGCGATCGTCGTGTACGGACTCCTCGCCGACGCGCCGGGGTGGTCGCGGCTGTTCCCCTCCGTCGTGCACGCGGAACGCGACCCGGCGGCGGCCGGCGAGGACGTGCTGCGGCTCTGGACGACGGCGGCCGGCGGGGTCGGCGACGTGCGCGTACGCCTCACGCCCGACCCCGACGCGCTGACCCTCGGCTTCCGGTACGACGGCCCGCGGCCCCCGGCCGCCGCCCGGAGCGGCACCTGGCGGATCCGCCCGGCGGGCGGCGGCTGCGAGGTGGCGCTCGACCAGGCGTACGCCGCGGCCGGCGACGGCCCGGAGCGACTGGCCCCGCTCCGCGCGGCGGCCGGGGCGGCCGCCGAGTCGGGCCTGGAGAGCCTGAAGCAGGCCGCGGAAGCGGCCGACCGCATCGGCGACGTACTGCTCACCTTCGCCGACGAACTGGAGATCGCCGCTTCGCCCGAGGCCGTCCACGACTTCCTCTGGCGCGCCGGCGCCTGGCCGGAGCGGGTCCCGCACGTCGCCCGCGCGGCGCTCACCGACGTCTCCCCGCGGGCGCAGCTCCTGGAGCTGGACACGGTGCTCCCCGACGGGAGCACGCACACCACGGAGTCGGCGCGGGTACGCCCCGGCCCCGGGCGGATCGTCTCCAAGCGGCTCCGGCTGCCGGCGCTGCTGGCCGCGCACCACACCGAGTGGTCGCTCACCGAAACGGCCGCCGGCGTACGGGCCGTGCACCGGCACACCGCCGTGCTGCGGCCGGAGGCGGTGCCGGACTTCCCGGGGGCGGGGGCGACGCTCGCCGAGGCCCGCGCGCACGTCCGCAAGGCCCTCGGGACGACCAGCCGGGAGACGCTGCGCTGCGCGCGGGCGGCTGTGGAAGAGGTCGGGACGAGCCCGTCCGGGGGGCGTTGACGAGGGCCGCCCGCGAACGGGGGGGGCGGCGCGGACGCATCCGCCGGCGGCCGCCCGCGGACCCGGCTCCTACCCCGGCGACTGCCACCCCGGACGGGTCGCGTGCAGGCAACAACTTGTCCGTGGCCGCCCCCGGAATCGCTCCCTACGCTGGCCCGTATGGCGCTCACCCACTCCGAAGCTGCGGCCCCACCTGTGCCGTTCTTCTCCCAGGCACGGAGTTTCACCGAGCTGTGGCCGCAGATCAGCGACCACGTCAACGCCGTCTTCGACCGGGGCAAGTACTCCCACGGCCGCCAGGTCGGGCAGTTGGAGCGCGCCGTCGCCGAGTACACCGGCGCCCGGCACGCACTCGGCGTGAACAGCGGCACCGACGCCCTCGTCCTGCTGCTCAGGGCCGCCGGCATCGGCCCCGGGGACGAGGTGATCGTGCCCGCGTTCACCTTCTTCGCCACCGCGTCGTCCGTCACGATGGCCGGCGCCCGTCCCGTCTTCGCCGACATCACGGCGGACGGCGACTACGCGCTGGACGCGGACTCCGCCGAGGCGCTCGTCACCGAGCGCACCCGGGCCGTGATGCCCGTGCACCTCTTCCACCAGCTCGCCGCGATGGACCGGCTCACGGACCTGGCGCAGCGCCACGACCTCAAGCTGCTGGAGGACAGTGCCGAGGGCATCGGCATGCGCTGGGACGGCGTGCACGCCGGGCTGCTCGGCGCCGGCGGCGTGCTCAGCTTCTTCCCCACCAAGACCCTCGGCGCCCTGGGCGACGCCGGGATGATCCTGACGGACGACGACGACATCGCCCAGCAGGCCGCGATCCTGCGCCACCACGGGCGGATGGGCAAGACGCTCGACCACATCGCCGGCATCTCCAACCTCTCCGGCGTCTCCGGCACCAACAGCAAGATGGACGACGTCCAGGCCGCGGTGCTGCTGGCCAAGCTGACCCGGCTGGACGCCGACATCGCCCGGCGCCGGGAGCTGGCGGCCGCGTACGACGAGCGGCTGCGCGGGCAGGAGGGCATCCACTCCCTGCCCCGGCTCGTGCCCCGCCCGGCCCAGGCGGACCCGGTGTTCTACGTCTACCTCATCGAGGTCGAGAAGCGGGACGAGCTGGTCGAGTTCCTCGCGGCCCGCGGCATCGGCACCGAGACGTACTACCCCCGCCCGCTCCACCTGCAGCCCTGCTACGCCGGCCCCGAGCACCCCGAGGGCTCGCTGCCGGTCGCGGAGCGGACCTGCAAGCGCACGCTGGCCCTGCCCTTCTACCCGGACCTCACCGAGGACCAGGTGGACATCGTCTGCGGGGCCGTCGCCGACTTCTACGCCGGAGGTGCCGACCGGTGACCATCCCGTTCTTCCCCGACGACCTCTTCGAGCAGGACCGGCAGGCGTTCCTCGACCTGCTCTACGAGGTCGGCACGGACGACGAGCAGAAGTTCATCCTCGGCCGGCGCACCGCGCAGCTCGAACGCGAGACCGCCGCCGCGACGGGCGTCGGGCACGCCGTCGCCTGCTCCAGCGGCACCGGCGGGCTCAACCTCGCCGTCCAGGCGGTGGGCGTGGGCCCCGGCGACGAGGTGATCGTGCCGGCGTTCTGCTGCCAGCCGGTGGCCAGTTCGGTGGCGAACCTCGGCGCGACCCCGGTCTTCGCCGACGTCGACCCGCACACCATGGTGATGGACCCGGCGAGCACCGAGGAGCTGATCACCGAGCGCACCCGGGCCCTGATGCCCGCCCACGTCTTCTCGATCATGGCCGACATGCCGGCCATGAACAAGATCGGCCGGGCGCACGGGCTGAAGGTGATCGAGGACGCCGCGGTCGCCCAGGGGGCGGTGCTCGACGGCACCCCGTCCGGCGCCTGGGGCGACCTCGGGGTGTTCTCCTACTTCCAGGTCAAGGCGTTCGGCACGGCCGGCGAGGGCGGCATGGTCGTCACGGACGACGAGGACCTGGCCCGCCGGGTACGGATGCTCCGCAACCACGGCCAGGACGGCATCACCCGGTTCCTGCACCACGAGATCGGCCAGAACAGCCGCTTCGACGAGATCCTGGCCGCCTTCCAGTTGCACCGGATCGGCGGCTTCGCGGACCGGCTGGAGCGCCGGGCCCGGATTGCCGACTACTACACCGAGCGCTTCGCCCCGCTCGCCGACCGCGGCCTCGTCGCGCCGCCCGCCGGCCGCAACGGCCGCTGCTACTACGTGTACTCGCTGCTCGTCGAGCGGCGCGAGGACCTGCGCGCCTGGCTCACCGAGAAGCAGATCGGCACGCACATCTACTACCCGGTGCCGCTGCCGCTCCAGCCCGCGTTCGCGAAGTACGCCCCCGAGGGAGCGGACTGGCCGCGGGCCAGGCAGGTCAGCGCGCGCAACCTGGCCATCCCGATCTGGCCCCACCTCACGGACTTCCAGGTGGAGTTCATCGCGGACTCAGTGTGCGAATTCTTCGATTAGGGAGTACGGGCATGGGCGAGAAGGTCGTCGTCATGGGGCAGGGCTACGTGGGCCTGCCGCTGGCCGTCGCCGCCGCGGAGCGCGGGTACGAGGTCGTCGGCTTCGAGGTCGACGAGGACCGGGTCAAGAAGCTCGCGGTGGGCGAGTCGTACGTCGGTGACGTGGACTCGGCGCGACTGGCGGCGCTGCTGGACAGCGGGGCGTACCGGCCGACGATGGAGCCGGACGACCTCGCGGGCTTCGACCTCGCCGTGATCACCGTGCCCACCCCGATGCGCGACGGCCTGCCCGACCTGTCGTACATCGAGTCCGCCGGCACCACCCTCGCCCGCTGGCTGCGGCCGGGGGCGGCGGTCTCGCTGGAGTCGACCAGCTACCCCGGCACCACGGGCGACGTCCTCGCCCCGCTGCTGGAGCGGCTGTCCGGGCTGGCCGCGGGCACGGACTTCCACCTCGGCTACAGCCCGGAGCGCATCGACCCGGGCAACACCCGCTGGACGTTCACCACCACGCCGAAGGTGGTCGCCGGGGTCGACGAGCGCTCCCGCCGCCGGCTGGCGGACTTCTACGGCTCGATCGTCGACCAGGTCGTGCCCGCGCCCACGATCCGGGTGGCCGAGATGGCGAAGGTGCTGGAGAACACCTTCAGGCACGTCAACATCGCCCTGGTGAACGAGCTGGCCATGCACGCGGAGGCGCTCGGCGTCGACGTGTGGGCCGCGCTGGACATCGCCGCCACCAAGCCGTTCGGCTTCATGCGCTTCACCCCGGGCCCCGGGGTCGGCGGCCACTGCCTCCCGGTGGACCCGCTGTACCTGTCGTGGAAGGTCGAGCAGGACCTCAGCAGACCGTTCCGGATGGTCGCGCTGGCCGACGAGCTGAACACCCAGATGCCCGAGTACGTGGTCCGCCGGGTCACCCGGGGCCTCGGCAGGCGCGGCCAGACGCTCCACGGCGCCCGGGTGCTGATGCTGGGTCTTGCGTACAAGCCGAACACCGGCGACGTACGGGAGTCGCCCGCGGTCCGTCTCGCGGAGCACCTGCTCGCGGAGGGCGCCCAGGTGCGGGTCGCGGACCCGGTGGTCTCGGAGGACCCGGGGGTCGCGGGGCTGGTGCGGGTGGAGCTGTCGGACGAGGAGGTCGAGGCGGCGCACGTGGTGCTGGTCGCCACGGACCACGACGCCTTCGACTACGCGCATCTCGTGGCGACGGCCGGCTATATCTTCGACTGCCGGCACCGGGTGCCGGCCGCGGACCATGTCGAATCGCTCTGAGCCGCGGGGCGAATTTCAGGACATGTGTACCGCAGTTCCGAAATACGTCCCGCGGAGTTCATATGGACATGGAAAAAGCACCTTCGGCGCGAACACCGAAGGTGCTTTTCCGGAAGTCAAGGAATGCGGGTGCCGCTATGCGCCCCTGCCGAAAGCGGCGGACGCCAGCGCGTGTTGCTCCATCCGGCCGGGCGGCACGAGGTCGAATTGGCTTGCGGGGACGGTTTTCGTCAGATCGGGACCGCGCAGGAGATCGTCCAATTCAGGATCGCAGGTCAGCACCGCCTGTTGCAGATTCCGGATCATCGGTGAGGGCTCCAGGCCCAGTTCCTCGCGGAGCGTCGTGCGCAGCCGGTGGACGACCTCCAGGGCCTGGCTGCGCCGGCCGGACCGGTACATCGCCAGGATGAGCCGCGCGTGCAGGCTCTCCCGGGTGGGCAGCTTGGTGGTCAGCGAACTCAGCTCGCCGAGCACCTCGCGGTGCCGCCCGAGCCGCAGGTCGGCGTCGATGCGCTGCTCCTGGACGCTCATGCGGTCCTCTTCCAGACCGACCGCGTACGCCCTGACCACCGGCCCGACCTGGACGTCCGCCAGCACCGACCCCTGCCATAACGCCAGTGCCCGGCCCAGCAGTTCGGTGGCCGCGACGTCGTCCTGGTACAGCTTGGACCGGCCGCTGGCGACGAGCGTGGCGAACGTGTTCGTGTCCAGCTCGTCCCCGCGCACCGTGAGCAGATAGCCGCCGTCACGCGTCTCCAGTATCCGCCGGGCCGCCTCCAGACTGCCCACCCGCGGCACCCGGCGCAGGATGCGCCGCAACTGCAGGATGTAGGACTGGACCGTCGAGAGCGCGGTGTTGGGCGGAGTGTTCTCCCAGAGTTCCTCTATGCATGTGCGCGTGGAGACAACCTGGTTGGCGTTGAGCAGGAGCAACGAGAGCAGTTGTCGTTGTTTGGGCGCCGTCGGAGTATAGGAACACCCCTGTTCGTGCATGCGCAGTGGACCGAGTAGGGAAAATTCCATCGCGCTCTCGAACCCTTCCGATAACTCGTGCACGTAAACGGAGGCTCGATCGATGATCACTCCCCCGTGATATCCCCCTGAGACCTCACGGGAGCGTAACCGAACGCATGGTTCGGCACAAGCAGTTTCACAGGCGGCCGGGTTACCGGGGCCCGCTGACCAGCGGTGCCGGGCCCCGGCAACAACTCGGCGCCAAGTCGGCCGCAATTGGTTCCCAAGCGCCGCGCAAGCGGTTCTTCAGCGAGCGGATCTTTCCGGGCGGCCGCGGCCGCCCGGCGGCGAAGGGAAGGGGCGGTCCGTGATCAGGGCTGCGGGCCGATGGACACCTTCATGTCCGGCGTCAGACCGAGTTCCCGGCCGGTGACGGTCGCGTCGACCGCGATGAGGATGTTGTAGTGGTTGGGGAAGTGGCAGGAGTCGAAGCCGAGTACGGAGCCGACCCGCTTGCCGTCGATCACCACCGGGTCGCCGCGGTCGACGACGCCGGCCTCGGAGATCTCCACGAAGCCGAGGAACCCGACCCGGTCGACCCGCGCGCCCGTGGTGGTGTCGAGCTGGTCCGTGGTGACGAGTTCGTGCACCTCGCCCCTGCGGACGCAGCGGCTGGCCCACTCGTCCACGGCCATCCCGCGGTCCTCGCGGCGGTGGACGAGGATCTTCACCAGCCGGCCCGAGATCGTCAGCTTGTCGCCGTCCTCGTGCGGATTCACCGCGCCGCTCCCGTCGTCGTCGGCTCGCCGGCCGTGCTCTCCCTGCGGTAGATCTCGGCGACCAGCTCCAGCGCCGCGAGCCCGCCCTCGGCGCGGTCCTCCCCGGCGCGCACCGCCTGGGCGAAGTCGGTCACGATGCCGCGGTACTCGTGCCACAGCGACTGCTTGAACTCCGGGTAGCCGTCGAGCATGTCGGCGCTGTGCAGCGAGCCGTCGGTGAGCCGGACCGTGACGTCCTTGCGCTCGCCCTCGTACGACCAGTCCAGCTCCACCCGGCCGCGGGCGCCGGAGGCGGCGGTCAGCGACACCTTCGCCTGCCGGTCGGTGCCGGCCCCGTCGCGTACCACCTCGGCCGACTCCAGCTCGACCGGGCCGAGGAACTGGCGCACGGTGTCGAAGGCGTTGGGCCCGTTGTCCGCCACGCAGCCGCCGCCGCAGCGGTCGGCGTCCAGGTACCAGGCGTCGGCGCCGGCGTGCTCCTCGATCTTCTCCAGGTAGCGCACGACCATCCACTCGATGCCGACCCCGGGCGGGATGGCCTCCAGCAGCGCGAGCGCGTTGCCGTTGTAGCGCCGGTGGAAGGCGGTGAACAGCACGACGCCGCCGTCGCGGGCCGCCCGCACCAGCGCGCGGCCGTCCGACAGCCTGGTGGCCAGCGGCTTCTCCACGCACACCGGCAGCCCGGCGGCGATCAGGTCGCCGCACACCGCCGCGTGCGCGTCGTTGGGCACGTTGACGACGGCCGCGTCCAGGCCGCCGGCCGCGAGCAGGTCCGCGTGGCTCGTGAAGCAGGGGACGCGGTCGCGGTACGGGGCCAGCGCCTCGTCCCGCAGGTCGCACACCGCGGCGAGTTCGACCCCCGGCACCTCCTCCAGCGCGGCGGCGTAGAAGCGGGAGATGACGCCCAGGCCGATCAGCCCGATGCGCAGCGGGCGGGTGGTGTCGTCACCGGTCATTGCGGTCCCCCTCCGGGAGCTTCAGGCCCAGGTCGTCGGCGACGGAGCGCAGTTCGCCGAGGAGCGCGTCCGCCACGGGCACGCCGTCGGCCAGCGCCGCGGCCTTCAGGTCCGCCTCCCGGCAGCCGGGGTAGACGACCTTGTCGGTCCCCGGCAGCGTCGGGCTGCCGGTGAGGGCGGCGAAGAGCCCGGCCGCCTGGCGGGTGAAGTCCTCCTCGGGGCGCAGCGCGCCGGGCGCGACGGCCAGGACGAAGAAGCCGATGTCGTCGTCGCGGCCGCTCGGGCCTCCGGTGCCGGAGTACGCCTCGGGGTCGGGGCCGAGCCCGGCGCCGGGCACCAGCGCGGCCAGCACCTCGACCAGCAGCGCGAGGCCGTAGCCCTTGTAGCCGCCGGTCTCCGGGTGGCCGCCGAGGAACAGCGGGAAGCCCTCGCCGCGGTCGAGCGCGTGCGGGTCCGTCACCCAGCGGCCCTCGGCGTCCTGCAGCCAGCCCTCGGGTATGGACCGGCCGGCCCGCGCCGCCTCGCGCACCTTGCCGGTGGGGGCGACGGTGGTGCTCATGTCGAGCACGAACGGCGCCTGCCCCGGGCCCGCCGGGGCGGCGGCGGCAAGGGGGTTGGTGCCGAGCATGGCGACCCGGCCGCCCGGCGGGCGGGCGATGCGCTGCCGGCCGCAGTTGGAGGCGATCAGCCCGATCATGCCGTTCTCGACGGCCCGGGCGGCGTGGAAGCCGGCGCAGCCGAGGTGCGTCGCGTCGCGTACGGACACCATGCCGATGCCGTACTGCCCGGCCCGCTCGGCGGCGAGGTCCATGGCCTCCGCGGCGGCCCACAGCCCCAGGCCCTTGCGGGAGTCGAGCAGCACGGTCGCGCCGCGGTCGGCGAGCACCTCGGGCTCGGCGGCGGGCGCGACCCGGCCGGAGGCGAAGAGCGGCAGGTAGAGGCGGGTGAGGTTGGCCAGACCGTGGGAGCGCATGCCCACGAGGTCGCCGTAGACGAGGGCTTCCGCGGCGGTACGCGCCCGGTCCTCGGGCACGCCCTGGGCCTGGAAGACCTCGGTGGTGAAGTCGGTGAGCTGGTGGTACGGCAGCAGGGTCATGACGATCCGTTCGTAGCGGAGGCGAAGGCGGCCACCATGGAGGCGACGCCGTCGGCGTAGTGCTCCAGGTCGGAGGCGTCGACGTACTCGTCCGCGGCGTGGGCGCCGTTGGCGTCGAGGTCCCCGGGGCCGTAGACGACCGTGTGCGCGTGCGGCAGGGCGTGGGCCCAGATGGCGTCGCAGGTGCAGGCGGGGGCGTCCGGCGGGGCGTACTCGAGACCGGCCCCGGTCAGCACCTGCTCCGCCCAGGCGTCGCGGCTGTCGAGCGCGGGCAGGCCGCGCTTGAGCCATGCCAGCCGGGTGATCCGGCGGGCGTCCCGCGCGGTGCGGGCGAAGTCCGGCAGCCCGCCGAAGACGGCGGCGAACTCGTCGATCCCGGCGGTCAGTTCGCGCTCCAGCGCCTCCTCCTGCGCCCGGCCGGCCGCGGCGGTGCGGTACGCCAGGTTCAGCAGCAGGGCGCCGGTGCCGTAGACCTTGTTGTGCGCGGCGCCGGTGTGCAGCCCGGCGACGCAGACCCGGCCCTCGGCCACCGCGCCGGGCAGCGTGCGCGCCAGCCGCTGGGCGAGGAAGCCGAGGAGTACGGAGGCGTTGTGGCCGGCCTCGGGGTGGTCGTCGATGGAGTCGGCGCCGGCGACGGCGATCCGGGCGGTGGCCGCCGCGGTCGCACGGGGCACGAGCAGGCCGCGGGTCGGCTCGCAGAACACGTTGATACGTCCCGTCCAGCCCTGCTCCACCAGCGGCCGGGTACCGAAGACGCCCATGGCGCCGCCCTCTTCGCCGGACACCGCCTGGATGAGCACGCCCACGTCGGTGCCGAGCGCCGGCACCCGGGTGATCGCGGCCCGCAGCCCGGCGAGCAGCGCGACCGCCGGCCCCTTGGCGTCGACGGCGCCGCGGCCGTGGAAGCGGTCGCCGGCCAGGTGCGGCGGCTTGCCGCCGGCGACCGTGTCGAGGTGCACGTTGAACATCAGGGTGCGCGCACGTGGCAGCGCGCCGCCGAGCCGCAGTACCAGGCTCGGCTGGCTGTCGAGGAACCCGTCGACCCGCCGCGCCATGTCGCGCACCTGCGCGGGCACGTCGGGCCGGTCCAGCCACTCGGGCCCGGGCGCGGCGTGGTACGCCACCTCGAAGCCCAGCTCGGCCGCGGCCCTGGCGTAGCGCATCTGCGCGTCGCGCAGCCGCGGCGGCTCCGCGTCCGGGCCGGTCTCCATCGGCCCGGCGGTCGGTAACCCGACCAGGTCGAGCAGCAGGTCGCGGTCCGCCCGCGACAGCCGTGTCTGCGCCGTGGTCATGCGGTCACCTTGCCGATCCTGGCGAGCAGTTCCTCCAGCGCCCGGCCGCAGGCGACGAAGGCCGCGCGGGTCTCGTCGTCGCCCGCGGTCGCGGACTCGTGCGGGCGCACCTTGACGTGCGGTTCGATGGACAGCGCGCCGGTGTAGCCGCGGTCGATCAGGTGCCGCAGGCAGTCCAGGACGCGGCACTCGCCGTGTCCCGGCAGGGTGTAGCGGATCTCGTCGCCCTCGACGACCGCGTCCTTGATCTGGACGTGCTCGATCCAGGGGGTGAGCTGGGGCAGCAGGTCGTAGGCCCGGTAGCCGTACGCGGGCCCGTTGCCGGTGTCGAAGACCAGGCGCAGGGCGGGGCTGTCGACGTACCGCAGGAGCTGGAGCATGCGGTCGGCGCTGGCGCCGGCCCAGCCGGCGCAGTTCTCGTGCAGCAGCACGAGCCCGGCGCGCTCGGCGCGCTCGGCGAGGATCGCCATGCGCCGCAGGACGACGGCGCGCCAGGCGCCGGGGCTCAGCCCGTCGTTGGGGTACGACATGACGCGGACGTACCGGGTGCCGAGCGTGGCGCAGCGCCCGGCGAGGACGTCCAGCTCGCGCAGGTCCTCGTCGAAGTCGCCGGTGACGGGGCGGGCCCAGTTGGCGATCCGGGAGTCGACGCAGTGCACGCCGAGCCCCGCGGCGCGCACGGCGCCGGCCAGTTCGCCGAAGGCGGCGTCGTCGAGGTCCGCGAGCGCGACGCCGTCGACGGACCGCAGTTCGATCAGCGGCCAGCCGAGTTCGTTCAGGGCGCCGGTCTGGACCGCCGCCGGGGCGCCCGCCTCGTCGCCGATCCCGCAGAGCGGGAGGGTGTCAGCCGGCATCACGTGCCTCCGTCCTGGAGCCGGACATGTGCTTGGCCGCGTCGAGCAGCCGGACGACCTGCATCTGGCGCCGCACCTGCGCGTCCAGCACGGCGTCGTCGGGGTCGTCGCCGGCGAGGTGCCGGTAGGTGTCGAGCAGGCAGGCGTCGAGGGCGAGGTCCGGGAACACGGACTCCGACCGGGGACCGTCCACGGGGCCCGCACTCAGGTGCGCGTAGTGGTCCTCGCTGCCGACCGGGTAGTGGCCGACGACGCGGCCGGAGGCGAAGTCCAGCTCGATGCGGCGCTCCCGGCGCGGCGAGGTGAGGTCGCACTCCAGCCGGCTCACCACCCCGGAGTGGTGCCGCAGCGTCAGCTCGGCCCCGCCCATGCCCGGCACCCGCCGGCCGCCGACGTCCACGTCGGTGAGGGCGGCGCCGGTGACGTCGGCGTCGCCGGCCAGCCGCAGCGCGACGCCGACCGCGTGCGGCGGCTCCACGTCGAAGGCCGTCTGGTGCCCGGCGCTGTTGAGGGTGCGGTGGATACGGGGCTTGTGCTGCCGTATCCCGATGTGCCGCAGCGGCCCGAACCGCCCGCTCTCGACGAGGTCCGCGAGCCGGTCGGTGAGCGTGCTGTGCAGCCAGGGCGCGACCACGGCCATCCGCAGCCCGTACTTCTCCCGGACCGCCGCCAGTTCGGCCAGCGCCTCGGCGGTGTCCGCGAGCGGCTTCTCCACCAGGACGTTGACGAATCCCAGCTCGCCGAGGGCGGCCAGCACGCCGGCCCGCTCCCCCGGCGGGGTGCACACGTGCACCAGGGTCGCCGCCGGGTCGAGCCGCAGCCGGGCCGCGGCCAGCGAGCCGACGGTCTCGATGTCCTGTCCTTCGTCCGGGTCGCCGGCCGGGCCCGTGTCGTACCCGAGCGGCGGCGAGGCGGAGAAGAGATCGGGGAAGCGGCGCCGCAGCCGCAAGAGCACCGGCAGATGGAGCTCCCGGCCGGAGCGTCCCAAACCGACGATGAATGTACGCAACACCGCATTCCTTACGGTCGTCCGTCCGGTACGAAAGCGTGGTACCTCAGCAGGCTACGGCGGGAGGCGGAGCCGGGGCGGTGGCAGATATCTGCCGTCCCGTACGGCCCGGGGACACGGAATTGCCATGGCCGCCCGGCAATTCCGGCTCCTACGCTCCCAACGCGAAAGCCGGATTATCTCTGGGGGCGCGTGTGTCCAACTCAGAACAGGCTGCCAAGCGTTATGTCTTCGACCCGCTGTGGGACCAGGAGACCGAACGGCTGCTGACCAACGAGGCGATCTGGGATCCCGGAACGAGCGAGCGGCTCGACCGGCTCGGCGTCGCCATCGGCTGGTCCGTGCTGGAGGTGGGCGCCGGCCACGGCGGCACCGCGGAGCGGCTCGCCGAACTCGTGGGCCCCACCGGCCGGGTCACGGCGGCCGACCTGGAGACCGGCCGGCTGGCGCGGCTGAAGGACAAGGGCATCGACGTGCTCCAGGTCGACATCACCACCGACGACCTGCCCGCGGGGCAGTTCGACCTGGTGCACTCCCGCATGCTCGTCCAGCACCTGCCCGACCGCCCGGCCGCGGTCCGCAAGATGGTCGCCGCGCTCAAGCCCGGCGGCTGGCTGTTCCTGGAGGACACCGACTCGCTGCCGCTCTTCCGCAGCGTGGTCTCCGAGGACTTCCTCCAGGACATCCGCGCGGCCGGCTACGGGCTGATGCGCGAGTCAGGGCACGAGCCCCGCGGCGGCCACTTCGACCTCCAGGCGGCGCTGGAGTGCGGCCTGGAGGACGTGTCCGCGGAGGGCCGGACGGTGATGATGCAGGGCGGCTCGGCGCAGGCGCGGCACTACCAGCTCTGGCTGGAGTTCATGCGCCCGCGGATCACCGGCGCCGGGCTCCTCGACGACGCGCGGATCGACGCCGCGCTGGAGGAGATGGCCGACCCGGCGAACCGCTGGCTGAGCCAGATCCTGATCTCCACCTACGGTCGCAAGCCGCGCTGAGGGGCGGCTACCGTGGCCGTGGCCGAGCCGCCGCGCCCGGACCCGCCGGGGCGTGCCGGTGCCGACCGGCCACGTCCCGCTCGCAGCACCCGCCTGACCGGAGCGCCTTTTGACCCCTGACGCGGCACCCGCGGCCAAGCGTCGGCCGGCCCTCACCGTCTCGACGGTGGTGGCCGGCGTCGTCGTGGTGGTGGTGTCGTACACGGGACCGGTCGCGGTGGTGCTCCAGGCCGCGCGTGCCGGGGATCTCACCGCCGGCCAACTGGAGTCGTGGCTCTGGGCGCTGTCCCTGGGCAGCGGCGTGACGTGCGTGCTGCTGAGCCTGGCGTACCGCGCCCCGGTGCTGACCGCCTGGTCGACGCCGGGTGCGGCGCTGCTGGTGACCGCGCTGGCCACGCACTCCTTCGCCGAGGCGATCGGCGCGTACGTGATCGCTGCGGTGCTCACCGTGCTGCTCGGCCTCAGCCGGCTCTTCGGCGCGCTGATGCGGCTGCTGCCGCCGGAGGTCGCGGCCGCCACGCTCGCCGGCATCCTGCTGGAGTTCGGGCTGCGGCTGTTCCGTACCGCGGACGGCGACCTGGCGCTGGTCGTCCTCATGCTCGGCGCGTATCTCGCCGGACGCCGCTTCGCCGCCTCCTGGGCGACCGCCTTCGCGCTGCTCACCGGCTGCGCCTGGACCGCCGCCACCGGCGGCTTCGGCACCTGGTCGGGCGAGGTGGGCGTGGCCGTGCCGGCGTTCACGGCACCGGAGTTCACGCTGGACGCCGCGGTGGGCATCGCGCTGCCGCTGTTCCTGGTCACCATGGCGTCGCAGAACGCCCCCGGGCTCGCCGTGCTCAACGCCGCGGGCTACCACCCGGACGCGGACCGCCTGGTCACCTCGACCGGCGCCGCCTGGCTGGTGCTGGCGCCGTTCGGGGCGCACGGGCTCAACCTCGCCGCGATCACCGCGGCCATCTGCAGCGGCCCTTCGGCCCATCAGGACCCGGAGCGGCGGTACGGTGCCGGGGTGGCGGCCGGCGTCGGCTACGTCGTCGTCGGGGTCTTCGGCTCGGCGTTCCTCGGCCTCTTCGCGGTCCTCCCGGCCGCGCTGGTGGCGGCCATCGCCGGCATCGCGCTGCTGGGCGCGACCGGCGGCGCGCTGGCCGCGGCGACGCGCGACGCGAGCCGGCTCGACAGCGCCCTCGTCGCGTTCCTCGTCACCGCCTCGGGCGTCGAACTCCTCGGCGTCGGGGCGGCGTTCTGGGGGCTGCTGGGCGGGGTGCTGACGCACCTGGCGCTGCACCGGCGGCAGGCGCACTGAGGGCGCGCCCTTTCCGCCGTAGCGGCCGGGCGGTGGAATCCGTACGGGAGTGGCCGGTGATTTCCGTGTGGCGCCGCGCACCTGCCCGGGTTTCGGGTGCCGGGCAGCGTACGACCGCGGCCCGCCGGGCGACATGGCAATGGCCCCGGCATTCGGCCCCGCGGGCTAGCAAGAATCAGCCGCTGTCCCGGGCCCGTCCGCGCGTTCAGGATGGCTGGGGCCTGACCAGCGACGCTCCGACCCCGCGCACCGGGGGTGAACTCCCCGGAGAGGGAGATCCTTTGATGAGCGAGAAGTCACTCGTGGTGGGAGTCGTCGGCGCCGGGCCGCGCGGCCTTTCGGTGGTCGAAAGGCTCGCCGCGCACGCCCGGCGGCTCGCCGCGGGGCGTGAAGTGACCGTCCATCTCATCGACCCGCGGCCGCCGGGCGCCGGCCTGGAGTGGCGCACCGGGCAGGACCGCTCCCTGCTGCTGGACACGGTGGCGGGCCGGGTGACGGCGTTCGCCGGCGAGGGCGTGCGGCCGGCGGGCGCGCCGCAGCGCCGCGGGCCCAGCCTGTACGAGTGGGCGCGGGCGCTGGCCCGTTCCGGCGCCGGCGGCGCGGACGCCGCCGAGGCGCGCCGGCTCGGCCCGGACTCGTACCCGACCCGGGCGCTCGCGGGCAGCTACTTCCGCTGGGTGTTCCGGCAGGTCGCCGTGGCGAGCGCGGAGTCCCTCGCGCTGCGGGTGCACGCGGAGCAGGCGGTGGCGCTGGACGACGGGCCCGGCGGCACCCAGGAGATCCTGCTCGCCGGCGGCCGGCGGCTGACCGGCCTGGACGCCGTGGTGCTCGCGCAGGGCCGGGTGCCGGTGCTGCCGACCGCGCAGGAGCGCGGATACGCCGCCTTCGCCGACGGGTTCGGCCTGGTCTACGTCGCCCCCGGGCACCCCGCGGACGCCGACCTGAGCGCGGTCGCCCCCGGTGAGCCGGTCGTCCTGCGCGGCCTCGGGCTGAACTTCTTCGACTACGTGACGCTGCTGACCACCGGCCGCGGCGGCCGCTTCGACCGCGACCGGGACGGCCGGGTCACCTACCGGCCGTCCGGCCGCGAGCCGCGAATCCTGTGCGGCGCCCGCCGCGCGGTCCCGTACGGGACGGGGGGCGGGCACCGCAACGGCGGCGGGCGGCAGGTGCCGCGGGTGTTCACCGAGGAGCTGACCGCCCGGCTGCGCGCACAGCGCGACGGGCCGCTCGACTTCCGCGAGTCCCTGTGGCCGCTCATCGCCCGGGAGATGGAGTCCGCGTACTACACCGCGCTGCTGCCCGGGCGCGACCGGCCGGAGCGGGCCCCGGTGCTCAGCGGCGTCCGCCGGAGCGCCGGGGCCCGGGCGGGCGCCCCGGGCGGGCCCGTCGAGGCCGCCCTCGACGTGCTGCACGACCTGCGCGACGAGGTCCGGCTCGCGGTCGACCACGCGGGCCTGGGCGGCGAGTCGCGCCGCCGCGACCTCGACGGCTGGTTCGCGCCGCTCGGCACCTACCTCTCCGGCGGCCCCGCGGCCCGGCGGACCGAGGAGCTGATCGCGCTCGTCCGCGCGGGCGTGGCGCGGATCGTGGGCCCCGGGATGCAGGTGGCGGCCGACCGGGAGGCGGGCAGGTTCGCCTGCGAGTCGCCGTCGGTCAGCGGCTCGCGCGAAACCGCCCGGGTGCTCGTCGAGGGCCGGCTGCCCGGCGTCGACCTGCGCCGCACCGCCGACCCGCTGCTGCGCCACCTGCTCGAAACACGGCAGTGCCGCCCGTACGAGCTGGGCCCCGGCAGGACCGGCTACGTCGCGGGCGGACTCGCCGTCACCGGGCGGCCGTTCCACGTCGTGGACGGGGACGGGGTGCCGCACCCGCGGCGGTTCGCCCTGGGCGTGCCCACGGAGTCGGCCGACGGGGTCACCGCGGCGGCGATCCGCCCGTCGGTGGGCTCGGCGACGCTCACCGACACCGACGCCATCGCCCGCGCCGTCCTCGCCCCCGCGGGAGCGCCGCCCCGCGGGCGCGACGACCTCGGGGACCGCCGGGCGGAGGAAGCGCGCCGGGGCTGAGCCGGGTGCCGGGCACCAGCACCGCACGGGGTGCCCGGCACCCGGACGGAGACCACCGGCCCCCGCGCCGTCGCGCGGGGGCCGGTGCTCGTACGACTCCGCCTGCCCGGGCGGCGGGACGGGAGGTCGGGCGGTCCCGACGGGTCCGCCGCTCGCGGGCGGGGGGCGGTACGGGGACTTCAGCCCGAGAGCCGGGCGGTGGCGCGGCCCTGCACGATGCGGGCCACATGCACCCGGGACGGGCAGTCGAGCCGTTGCATGACCTGCCGCAGGTGGTTGACCACCGTCCACTCGGACAGTTCGAGCGCGCGGGCGATCTGCCGGTTCGTCATCCCCTCGGCCACCAGCTCGGCCACCTGGAGCTGACGGTGCGTCAGCCGTTCGAGTCCGCCCGCGGGCGCGGCTTCCGCCTCCTCGCGCGCCGCCTCCGCCAGCGCGGCGCGCGCGGCGAGGAGCACGCCCCTGCGGCCGTCGGGGGCCGCGGGCTCCGGCGGCACGTCCTCGCCCCGCGGGGGTATCCGGTCGGCCAGTGCTCCCAGCCGCCGGTACGCCTCCCCGCCGGCCGGCACCGTCCCGGCTGCCGCGACGAGCACGGCACGGACGTCCCGTACCGGCGCGGCGTGCGCCAGCAGCAGTTCCACCGCCTCGCCGGCGCCGGCCCTGGCGCGGGCGTGGCCGCGCTGCGCCACCGCCAGCGCGGCCAGCGTCAGCGCCGCCTGCCGCGGCTCGCCCAGCTCCAGCAGCCCGCGCGCCGCCTTCACCAGCGGTTCCTCCGGCTGCCGCCGGCCGATCGCGGCGCGCGCGGCGGCGAGCGTACGCAGCACGCGGGCGGCCGCGACCGCGCCGCCCGGGGCGCGCTTGCCGGCGAGCGCGAACTCCGCCTGCTGGAGGGCGGCCACGGCGTCGCCGCGGCCCAGCAGCAGTTCGGCGCGGAGCGCCGCGGCGCGGGCGGCGGCGTCGAGGCCGCGGCCGAGGCGTTCCACGTACACCTCGGCGCGCGCCCAGTCGCCGTCCGTCAGGGCCCAGCGGGCGGCGGCCTCGGCGGCCTGGGCGCCCTCGGCGCCGGTGAGCGCCGCCAGGGAGCCGTCGAGCAGCGCGCCGGCGGTGCCGAGGAGGTCGTGTACGGTCCACGCCTCCTCCAGCGCCAGCAGCAGCCGGGCCGCCGCGGGGTGGTCGCCGGCCTCCTGGTTCAGCCGGGCGATCACGAACAGGTCGGGCGTGCGCTCGGCCACCAGCTCCAGCCAGTACGCGCGCTCCTTGGGCAGCCGCAGCCCCTGCCGGGCCTGGAGCGCGAACTCCAGCGTGTGCGCGGCGTGCCGCGCCCGGGTGGCCGCCAGGTCCGCGGGGTCCGCGGCCAGCCGCGTGCGGTAGTGGTGGCGGGTGGCGCGGAACATCCGGAACTCGGGCTCCGCACCCTCGCGTTTGACGCTGTGCAGCAGACTCTTGCGGACCAGCGCGTCCAGGCCCTGCACGGTCTGGGCCCAGTTGAGGCCCGCGACCTGCTGGGCCACGGCCAGGTCGAAGGTGGCCTCGCAGACCGAGAGGCGGCGCAGCAGTTGCAGCTCGCCCGCGGTGAGCGCCGCGTCGCCCCAGGAGAGCGCGGCGTTCATGGAGCCGTGCCGGGACGGTACGTCCACCAGCCGCCTGCTGTAGAGCTGTTCGCCGTCGCGTATGCGCTGGAGCATCCGGCGCGGGCTGAGGGCGCCGACCGCGCGGGCGGCCTCTTCCACCGCCAGCGGCACGCCCTCCAGGAGGGCGCAGATCTCCGCGATGCCGTCGCGGTCCGCGGCGGAGGTGACGGCCCAGCGGTAGTGCGGCTGGAGGCGGGCGACGAACAGCCGCGCCGCGTCGGACGCCGCTGACGGTCCCGCCGTCCCGGCGGCGCCGGTGGCCAGCGGGCCGAGTGGGAAGATCCGCTCGGCGTGGATGTCGAGCGCGATCCGGCTGGTGAACACCACGCACAGCCTGGGGATGCGCCGCAGCAGGACGGCGATGTCGCCGGCGACGGCGCGGGCGGCCAGGTCCCCGTTGTCGAGGACGAGCAGCAGCTCGCGGTCGGCGGCGCGGCCGGCGAGCGCCGTCCAGGCCGCCTCCCGGGCGTCGCCTTCCGGCGGCCGGCTCAGGGCCGCCGCGACCCGCGTCCAGACGCCGTCCGCGTCGGCGGCGGCGGCCAGGTCCACGCTCACCGCGGCGGCGGGATCCGTGCCGGCACGGTCCGCGAGCGCGGCGCGTACGAGGGCGCTCTTGCCCACGCCCGCCAGGCCGGTGACCGTCAGCAGCCGGCAGCCGGGGGCCGCCAGCCGGGCCCGGATCTCGGCGATCTCCTGCTCCCTGCCGATCAGGGTGTCGTGGAGCCCCGGGGGTCCGTCGGGAGCGAGGCCGGCGTCCCATTCGCCGGGCGCCGCAGAGCGGGTCAGTTCCACGAGAATGCTCACCAGATTGCCCCCTTGGCAGCGTCGATCAGGTGGTCCCCCGAGAGCACCAACAACGTCGCCTCTTTCCGGTGCATCTCATCTCCCCGAATCGCGTGACCAGCGTGCGCTGCGCACATCCAGAACCGCTGAAGGATCGGTGGAAGAGCAGGCCCGGTCACGCGTATCCGCGCAGGTGCGCCCGCAGGCGGGCGCGGGTGCCCGCGCGGCGGGCGGCCGCCGGCCGCGTGCGGCCGCCCGAAGGCGGCGGCGCCGCGGCCGGCGCCGGCGGCTCAGGCGTCCGCCTCCCGGGCGCACGGCAGCACCGCGGCCACCGCGAAGCCGGCCGCGCAGGGGCGGTGGCCCGCGGTGAGCAACCCGCCGACGCTGCGGGCGCGTTCGCGCATCCCGGCGATGCCGTAGCCCTCGCGCCGCGGGCCCCCCGCGGGGAGCGGCAGCCTGCCGCGGCCGGCCGGTCCTTCGTCGGTGACGGAGACCGACAGCGCCTGGGCGTCCCGGTCGTAGCGCACCTCGACCAGCACCCGCACGCCGGGCCCCGCGTGCTGCACGGCGTTGGTCAGCGACTGCTGCACGATCCGGTACGCGGCCGCCCCCACCGCCTGCGGCACCTCGAGCTCGGCCACGACTTCCAGCCGCACCCGCGCGCCCGCCGACTGCGCCGCCTCGGCCAGCCCTTCGAGTCCCGCGAGCCCGGGCAGCGGCCCGGTGGCGTCCTGGCCGCCGTCGCCCGTGCGCAGCACCTGGAGCGTCGTGCGCAGCTCCGCGCGGGCGTGCCGGCAGGTGCCGGCGATCCCGTCCAGCGCCTCGGCGACGGCCTTCCGGTCGAGCCGGTCCGGGTCGGAGACGAGGAGGTGGGCCGCGACGGAGGTCTGCACGCCGATCAGCGTGATGCTGTGCGCCAGCAGGTCGTGCAGGTCGCGGGCGATGCGCAGCCGCTCCTCGACCACGCGTCTGGCCGCGGTCTCCTCCCGGGTGCGCTCGGCCCGTTCGGCCCGCTCGACGATCGCGGAGAGGTAGTTGCGGTGCACCCGCGCGGCCTCGCCGAAGAGGGCGACGGCGATGACCCAGCCGGATACCCGCAGGATGTCCATGGCCCGGCTCATGTCGACCGTCGTCAGCACGCCCGTCAGCCCACCGAGCAGTCCCCCGACGACCAGCACGGTGCGCAGCCGGGGCCCGGCGAAGGCCAGCGAGTAGACGGCGACGACCGTGGCGGGCACGGGCGCGTGGTGGACGTTCTGCAGCCCGTGGTACGGGAGCTGGAAGGCGATGACCGCCACGAACGTCCCCATCGGCGCCGGCCGCCGCCAGGCCAGCGCGGCACAGTTCGCCATCAGCAGCATCCAGCCCACCGCGTCCGGCCGGTGGGCACCCACCTCGACCTCCGCCAGCGTCGCGAGCCCCGCCGACATCGCCGCCACGGCGACCGCGAGCGCCATGTCCCTGCGGAGGGGCATCACGAACCGCCCCTGTACCGATATCGGTGACGGCATGCGGTTCTTCCTCACCCGGACGACCCGGTCGTGTCGTCGCGGGGAGGGCCCGGGCGACGGTGGAAGCCCCGCCGGGCGGCCCTTGGGGGTGCCGCCCGGCGGGGCGGGGACCGCGGGTTCCGGCCGGGGGAACCGGAGCCCGCAGGCTGGTGGGTTGAGCACCGCGCCGGCCGCCGGACGCCTCCCGTCGCGGACCCGGCCGGGGGGAGCGGGCCCGCACGGGAGGCGGACGAGCCGCCGCTGCCCGGACACCTCCCCCACCCGTTCGGGACGACTGCTGTTCCCGTGCTGTACGTATCCAGCGTCCCGGCAGCCCGGGCGGGTGTCCTCGCTCCCGCGACCGAGACCGGCGCTACTGCCCCGGGCGACCCGGGCGGACCGCTACTCCCGCGGGAGTACCCGCCGGTAGTAGTGCGCCCGCCCGGTCAGCCGCCGGGGGTGAGCTTCCTGGCCATCACGACGTGCGGGCCCACGCCCGCGATGTCGAACTCGGCGCCGCGCGTCTCGAAGCCGTGCCTGAGGTAGAAACCGGCCGCCGAGGTACGGGCGTTGCACCAGACCAGGTGCGCCTCGCGGGCCGCCGACTCGGCGAGGCCCGCGGCGAGGACCGCGACGCCGTAGCCCCGCCCGCGGACGGCGGGGGCGCTGGCCATGCCGCGGAAGCGGTAGGCGGGGGTGCCGTCGCCGGGGAGGAGTTCGGGGCAGAAGGAGACGCAGGCCGCGAGCGCGCCCTGCTCGTCGTACGCGGCGAGGTGGAAGGCGCCGGGCGCGGTGTCCTCCGCGAACTCCGCCTCGGCGGGCGGGCGTCCGGGCAGCAGCACGGAGTGGCGCAGTGCGAAGATCTCGGCGACGTCGACCCGGGCGGTGCGGATGGCCATGCGCCGAGGATAGGCCGGGCCCTCGGGACTCCCGGCGTGCGGGGGGGGGCGCTGTCCTTACGGCGGCGGCTTCCCCTGTGCGCGCCGCGGGCCCGCGGCCGTCACGTGGACGGCAGTCGGGCCCGCAGCGGCCCGGTCCGATTTCCCCTACGCGATCAGGTCCGCCAGCGGCACCGCCGGGTCGCCCAGCCGCTCCGCGTCGACCTTCGCGCCGGAGCGGATGAGGTTCTGGATGCCCTCGGTGACGTCCCACACGTTCATGTTCATGCCCGCGAGCACCCGGCCCTCCTTGAGCCAGAAGGCCACGAACTCCCGCCGCCCCATGTCCCCGCGGCACACCACCTGGTCGTACGACCCGGGCGGCGCGTGCCCCGAGTACTCCAGGCCCATGTCGTACTGGTCGGAGAAGAAGTACGGCACCCGGTCGTACGTCACGTCCTGCCCGAGCATGGCGCGGGCCGCGGCCGGGCCGCCGTTGAGCGCGTTCGCCCAGTGCTCCACCCGCAGCCGGCCGCCCCCGGCCGCGGGGTGGGTGAACGCGGCGACGTCGCCGGTGGCGTAGACGTCCGGGTCGGAGGTGCGCAGCGAGGCGTCGGTGGCGATGCCGCCGCCCTCCGCGGGCGGCACCACGTCGAGCCCGGCGGCCTCGGCGAGCGCGGTGCGCGGGGCGGCGCCGATGGCGGCCAGCACGTCGTGCGCCGGGTGCTCCTCGCCGTCGTCGGTGAGCGCGGCCAGCACCATGCCGTCCCTGCCCGTGATCGCGGTGAGCCGGGCGCCGAAGTGGAACTTCACGCCGTGCTCGCCGTGCAGGTCGGCGAAGACCTGGCCGATCTCCGGACCGAGCACCCCGTGCAGCGGCGTGGGAGCCGGCTCGACGACCGTGACTTCCGCCCCGTAGGTGCGCGCCGCCGCGGCGACCTCCATGCCGATCCAGCCGGCGCCCGCGATGACGAGCTGGCCGTTGTCCCGGCCGAGGGCGGCGAGGACGCCGCGCAGCAGCTCGGCGTGCGCGAGGCGGCGCAGGTGGTGGACGCCGGCGAGGTCGGTGCCGGGGATGTCGAGGCGGCGCGGCTCGGCGCCGGTGGCCAGGAGGAGCTTGTCGTAGTGCACCCGGGTGCCGTCGCCGAGGGTCACGGTCTTCGCGGCGCGGTCGAGCGCGGTGACGGTCTGCCCGAGGTGCAGCTCCACCTCCGCCTCCGCGTACCAGCCGGACGGCTGCGCGAAGACGCTGTCGCGCTCTTCCTTGCCGAGGAGGTAGCCCTTGGACAGCGGCGGTCGCTCGTACGGGTGGTCGCGCTCGTCGCCGATGAGGATGACCCGGCCGGTGAACCCTTCCGATCGCAGCGTCTCTGCTGCTTTCGCACCGGCCAGTCCTCCACCGACGATGACGAACGTCTGATGTGCGTCGACCACTTCACGCCTCCTAGCTCCCTGGCCCCGACCATCCATTTTGCCGTGTCCTCGGCTGCGTTGCCGACACCGCGAGCCTCCCGCACGGAGGCGTGACGGCGGAAGGGGGAGGCGCGCCAGGGCTGGGCGGACGGGCGGGGTGGCGGACGGGACGGGCGGGAGGCACGGCGGCCCGCGAGCGGCGGCGGTGCAGGGGCGGGTGGTGGGAGAACAGGCTGGTGGGGGCGGTGATGGGCGGGTACGGGGGCGGTTCGTGGCTCCGGTGCGCGACCGGGGGCGCTCCGGGCTCCCCGTCCGCCCCCGTGCCCGACGACGCGCCGGTGGCCGGATCTCGCCGTTCACCCCGGCGGCGGTCGTGGCGCGGGGGGGCGGGCTCCCCCTGCGTACCGGGTGCGCCGCCGTTCCCGTACGGCCTGCGGCCGCCGTCTCCGTACGCCCGCGCACCGTTCCCGTACGGCCTGCGCCGCCCTCTCCCGTACGCCTCTCCCCCGGCCTCCCCCGCCCTACCCCGTCAGCCGCGCGTGCAGCCGCCGTGCCGCCGCGTCCGTGAGAGCCGCGATCTGGTCCACCACCGCCCGCAGCCGCCCCGCGTCGTCCGCCGCCTCCTCGTACAGCGCCCGGAACTGCGGGTCGAGCCCGGCCGGTGCCCCCGCCGTCAGCGCCCCGGCCAGCTCCCCCAGCACCACCCGCTGGTCCGCCCGCAGCCGCGCCTGGTCGGGGCGCTGCATCACGAACCGGTCCGCGACCGCCTTGAGCACCGCGCACTCCAGCTTCTCCGCCCGCGGCACGATCAGCTCGGCGGCGTAGCGCGACAGCGGGCCGGTGCCGTACGCGGCGCGCGTGGCGCCCTCGGCCGCGAGGCAGAACCGGCCGATGAGCTGGCTGGTGGCGTCCTTGAGGCGGGCCTGCGCGGCGGCGGTGCCGTCGTAGCCGTGCGGCCACCACTCCTGGGCCAGCAGCCGGTCGAGCGCCTCGGCGAGTTCGGCGGCGTCCGTGCCCGGCGCGTACCGCCCGGCGGCGACGGCGAAGATCTCGGCCCGCTCGGGACCGGCCAGCAGCACCGCGGGGTCGAAGTGGCCGGCGTGCAGACCGTCCTCGACGTCGTGCACCGAGTAAGCCACGTCGTCGGACCAGTCCATGACCTGCGCCTCGAAGCAGGTGCGGCCCGCGGGACCGCCGGGCGCGCCCGCGCGCAGCCAGTCGAAGACCGGCACGTCGTCGGGGTAGACGCCGAACTTCACCGCGTCCGGGCCCGCCGGGTGGCCGCCGCGCTGCCAGGGGTATTTGGTGGCGGCGTCCAGGGCCGCCCGGGTGAGGTTCAGCCCCACGGACCTGCCGTCGTCGGTGAACCGCTTGGGCTCCAGCCGGGTGAGCAGCCGCAGCGACTGCGCGTTGCCCTCGAAGCCGCCGCAGGGCCCGGCCAGCTCGTCGAGCACCTGCTCGCCGTTGTGCCCGAACGGCGGGTGCCCGAGGTCGTGCGCCAGACAGGCGGTCTCGACGAGGTCGGGGTCGCAGCCGAGCGCGGCGCCCAACTCGCGGCCGACCTGGGCGCACTCCAGCGAGTGCGTGAGCCGGGTGCGGGGCGTGGCGTCGGCGAAGGTGACGGCCTGGTCGTCGCTCACGCCCGGCGTGACGACCTGGGTCTTGCCCGCGAGCCGGCGCAGCGCGGCGGAGTGCAGCACGCGGGCGCGGTCGCGCTGGAAGGCGGTGCGGCCGGGGCGCTTGTCGGGCTCGGGGGCCCAGCGTTCGAGGTCGGCGTCGGTGTACCCCATGGACGGAACGGTAGCCCGGGCGGTGCGCGGGGGTTCGGGCGGTACGGGCCTGACGCCCGGTTCGTACGGGATGGCGCCTCCGGTACCCACCGGTCCCCGGCGCGCGCCGGGACCGCGCCCCGCTCGCGTGCCTTCCGCTACGCCGCCACCTCCGCGATCCGCGTCTCGTACGCCGGCACCGCCACCTCCTCGTCGTCCAGGCACCGCCCCGTCGCCAGGTCGAACCGCTGCTTCAGCAGCGGCGACGCCACGAACGGCCGGCCGCCCTCGGCCGGGGGCGCAGACCCGAGCAGCCCCCGCGACAGCACGTACGCGCCGGTGAACGGGTCGCGGTTGCCGATCGCGTAGGCGGCGCCGGTGCGGCCGAGGAAGAGCGCGATCTGCGTGCCGTCCGGCAGCAGCGCCGCGACGCCGCGGCCGCGGGTGAGGAGGTCGAGGCCGCACACCGGGTGCCAGCGCCCCGCGGTGCGGATCTCGACGCGCAGTACGGTCCGCGCGGGCGCGTACGCCGTGGTGGTCATGCGGATGCTCCTTCCAGCGTCCCGCGCACCGGGATGGCGGGGCCTGACAGCAGGGTGAGGTCGGGCTTGACCTGGTCGCGCTCGGGGACGAACCGCACGCTGGGGTCCGGCACGCCGGGTGCGTTGACGAACGAGACGAAGCGCGCGAGCCGTTCGGGGTCGGCCAGGGTGGCGGCCCACTCGTCGCGGTAGTGCGCGACGTGCGCGGCCATCTGCTCCTCCAGCTCGGCGCCGATGCCGAGGGAGTCGCCGACGACGACGTCCCGCAGGTGGCCGAGGCCGCCCTCCAGCCGCTCCAGCCACACCGAGGTGCGCTCCAGCCGGTCGGCGGTGCGGATGTAGAACATCAGGAACCGGTCGACGAGCCGGACGAGTTCGTCGTCGGCGAGGTCCTGGGCGAGGAGGTCGGCGTGCCGGGGGGTGGCGCCGCCGTTGCCGCAGACGTACAGGTTCCAGCCGCTCGCGGTGGCGATGACGCCGAAGTCCTTGCCCTGCGCCTCGGCGCACTCGCGCGAGCAGCCGGAGACGGCGGCCTTCAGCTTGTGCGGCGAGCGCAGCCCGCGGTAGCGCAGCTCCAGGTCGATGGCCATGCGGACGCTGTCCTGCACGCCGTAGCGGCACCAGGTCGACCCCACGCAGGACTTGACCGTCCGCAGCGCCTTGCCGTAGGCGTGCCCGGACTCGAACCCGGCGTCGACCAGCCGGGCCCAGATGGCGGGGAGCTGGTCGACGCGGGCGCCGAAGAGGTCGATGCGCTGGCCGCCGGTGATCTTCGTGTAGAGCCCGAAGTCGCGCGCCACCTCGCCGAGCACGATGAGCTTGTCCGGGGTGATCTCGCCGCCGGGCACGCGCGGGACGACGGAGTACGAGCCGTTGCGCTGGAGGTTGGCGAGGAAGTGGTCGTTGGTGTCCTGCAGGGCGCCCTGTTCGCCGTCGAGTACGTAGCCGGCGGCGCCGATCTCCGGCGCGAGCGAGGCGAAGATCGAGGCGACGGCGGGCTTGCACACCTCGCAGCCGTCGCCGCTGCGCGCCTCCTCGCGGCCGTGCTCGTCGAGGAGGCGGACGTACGAGCTGATGCGCTTGACGCGGACGATCTCGTACAGCTCGGTCCTGGTGTGGGCGAAGCAGCGGCACAGGCCCTTGTCGACGGCGACGCCCCGGGCCGCCAGCTCGTCGTTGACCAGCGCGGTGACGACCTTCTCGCAGGAGCCGCAGCCGGAGCCGGCGCGGGTGCACTTCTCCACCTCGCGCGCGGTGGTGCAGTCGTGTTCGGCGACGGCGCCGCGGATGGCGGCCTTGGTGACGTTGTGGCAGTTGCAGACGACGGCGTCGTCGGGGAGCGCGGCCGGCCCGAGGGCGGCGGGGGCGCCGGCGCCCGGGGGGAGCACCAACTGCTCGGGCGGCACCGGCGGCACGCTGCCGGTGAGCGGGCGGAGCATGCCGTACGCGTCGGTGTCGCCGACGAGGACGCCGCCGAGGAGGGTGCCGTCGCGGGCGACGACGAGCTTCTTGTAGAGGCCGGCGCGGGAGTCGGAGTAGACGACGTCGAGGCAGTCGTCGGCTTTGCCGAGGGCGTCGCCGAAGGAGGCGACGCCGACGCCGAGGAGCTTGAGCTTGGTGGAGGTGTCGGCGCCGGTGAAGGTCTTGGGGGCGGCGGCGGGGGCGTGCCGGGCGGCGGCGATCGCGGCGGCGGCGGTCTCCGCCATCTCGTACCCGGGCGCGACCAGCCCGTAGACCCGGCCGTCGGCGGCCTGCGCGCACTCGCCGATGGCGAAGACCGCGGGGTCGGAGGTACGGCACCGCTCGTCCACGGCGACGCCGCCGCGTTCGCCCACGGCCAGGCCCGCCTCGCGGGCGAGCCGGTCCCGGGGGCGTACGCCCGCGGAGAAGACGACGAGGTCCGCGGCGACGGCCGAGCCGTCCGACAGCTCCATCGCGGTCACCGCGCCCGCGGCGTCGGTGCGGATCTCCTTCCCCGCGACCCCGGTGCGCACGTCGAGCCCCAGGTCGCCGATGGTGCGGCGGAGCGCGGCGCCGCCGCCCTCGTCCACCTGGACGGGCATGAGCCGCGGCGCGAACTCCACGATGTGCGTCGCCAGCCCCAGCCCCCGCAGCGCGCCCGCCGCCTCGAGGCCGAGCAGCCCGCCGCCGACGACGACGCCCGCACTCGCCCCCTGCGCGTACGCCTCGATGGCCAGGACGTCCTCGACCGTGCGGTAGACGAAGCAGCCGCGGGCGTCCTTGCCGGGGACGGGCGGGACGAAGGGATACGAGCCGGTGGCCAGGACCAGCACGTCGTACCCGACGGTGCGGCCGGCGGCGGAGGTGACGGTGCGCGCGGTGCGGTCGACGGCGACGGCGGGGTCGCCGACGTGCAGTTCGATGCCGTGCTCCGCCATGAACCCGCCGGGGGTGACGGAGAGCCCTTCGGGGGCGGTGCCGGAGAAGTAGGAGGTGAGGTGCATGCGGTCGTAGGCGGGGCGGGGCTCTTCGCAGAAGACGACGACGCGGGCGGTGCCGGTGACGCGGTGCTCGGCGAGGGCTTCGAGGAAGCGCTGCCCGACCATGCCGTGTCCGACGAGCACGATGGTGCGGGGTGCCTGCGGCGGCTGCGGGGCCGGCGGCGTGCGGGTGGTCGTCGACATCGTCAGGAGCCTCCGAGGTGATCGGTGAGCAGGTGGTGCAGCGGGGCGCCGGCGGGCAGCGGCTCGTCGCCCTCCCAGGCGCGGGCGAGGGTGCCGACCGCGCCGAGGTCGCCGAGGAGGATGCCGCCGACGAGCCGGTCGGCGCGGACGACGACCTTGCGGTAGACGCGGCGGGTGGCGTCGGCGAGGTGCACGACGTCGTCGCCGGGGGCGGGTTCGGTTTCGCCGAAGGCGGCGAGGTCGAGGGGGCGTTCGGCGGCGGGGAGGGTGAGCCGGGTCAGCGCGCGGGTGCCGGCGTAGCGGGGCTCCCGGGGGCCGGCGCCGGTGAGGACGCGGGCGAGGACGTCGGCCTGTTCGAGGGCGGGGGCGGCGAGTCCGTAGAGCACCCCGGCGTGCTCGGCGCAGTCGCCGATGGCGTGCACGGCGGGATCGGAGGTACGGAGTTCGTCGTCCACGACGACCCCCGCGCCCACGTCGAGCCCGGCGGCCCTGGCGAGCCCCACGCGGGGCCGGACACCGCAGGCCAGAACGACGAGGCGCGCGTCGAGGACGTACCCGTCGGCGAGTTCGACCCCGGTGACGGAGCGCGTGGTCGCGCCGGCGGCGTGGGAGGCGGCCGCACGGGCGGTGTCCACGGGCGCCTCGGAGCCATCGCCGGACCCGGCGCCGCAGGCGCTGCGGGCCGCGGGCCCCGGAGTGCCTGCGGCGGAGCCGCCGCCGGGGGCGCGACGCGCCGAAGGCCGCGGCGCTCGGCCCGGGTCCGGCACCACCGGGTCCGGTGTCACACCCCGGACCCGGCCCGCCCAGCGCACCCCGTCGCTCCCGTTCCCGGGCGCCGCCGGCCGGGTGCGCACCCCCCGTACCCGGCACTCCGTGTGCACCTCCACCCCCAGCTCCTCCAGGTACGTGCGCAGCAGCCCGGCCGCCGCCGGGTCGAGGTGGCGCTCCATCAGGCGCTCCCCCTGCTGCGCCAGCACCACCCGCGCGCCGCGGCGGGCCAGCGCCCGGGCGGCCGAGACGCCGAGCAGCCCGCCGCCGACCACGACCGCCGCCGCGCCCGGAGCCGTCGCCGCGGCGAGCGCGAGGCAGTCGTCCATCGTCCGGAAGGCGTGCACCCCCGCCGGCAACGCGACACCGGCACCGCCGGCGTCGTCGCCGTCGTCGTCGAACAGCCCGCGCAGCGGCGGCAGCACCGGCCAGGCGCCCGTGGCCAGCACGAGCACGTCGTACGGCACCGCCCGCCCGTCGTCGCACTCCACCCGGCGCGCGGCGCGGTCGACGCGCACCGCGCGCACGCCCCGCAGCACGCGGACCGCCGGAGCCGCCGGGAGGTCGGGGAGGCGGACGACGTCCGGTGCGTAGTGTCCGGCGAGGACGTCGGCGAGCAGCACCCTGTTGTACGGGGCGTGCGGCTCCTCCCCGACGACCGTCACCCGCACCCCGGCACCGGCACCGGCTCCGGCGAGCTGCGCCGCGAGCCGCGTACCGGCCATGCCGCCGCCGAGGATCACCACGCGGCGCCCCCTGGCGGGGCGCTCTGCTGCGGGCTCGGGCAGGCTCATACGCCCACCCTGCGGCGGGGCCGTTACCCCGCCGCATCCCCCCGGTTTCCACCGCGCAACGCTGCCCTCAGCGCCCCCCGGACGGCACTGTGAGCGCCGGGCTCCCCCGGTGCGGGACCCGGGCCCGCCGCCTACCGCGCCCCGGCCAGCGCCTCGTCCACGCCCCGCTCCCGCGGCCCCAGGTAGCGCGGGTCCGGTGTGAACACCGCGTCGTACGCCGCCTTCGCCGCGCCGGGGATCTCCCTCAGCCCGCCGTAGTACCAGGCCCCGCGCCGCGGCTCGTCCACCCCGACCCCGTACGCGTCGATGCCCGCCGCCCGGCACAGCGCCAGCGCGCGGCGGATGTGGAAGCCCTGGCTGACGAGCAGCGCCCGGTCGACGCCGAAGACGCGGTGGGCGCGGACGCAGGAGTCCCAGGTGTCGAAGCCGGCGTGGTCGCGGACGACGGCGGCGGCGGGGACGCCGAGGCCGACGAGGTAGCGCCGCATGGCGGTGGGCTCGTCGTAGCCGCGGGTGCTGTTGTCGCCGCTGACGAGGATGGCGTCGACCTTGCCGAGTTCGTACAGCTCGGCGGCGGTGTCGAGGCGGTGCGCGAGGTACGGGGACGGGTCCTCGCCCCAC
Organism: Streptomyces sp. NPDC004134; assembly: GCF_042874195.1. Classification (NCBI taxonomy): domain Bacteria; kingdom Bacillati; phylum Actinomycetota; class Actinomycetes; order Kitasatosporales; family Streptomycetaceae; genus Streptomyces; species Streptomyces sp. NPDC004134. The sequence continues at coordinate 79,951 of NZ_JBIAMS010000021.1, forward strand.
AGCCCGGCGCCGAAGACGAGCGCCACGGGCGCGCGTGGCGCCCGTTCCGCGGCCACGACGCGGTCGCCGGCGGCGACGAACAGCCACGCCGGGGGCAGCAGCGCCAGGACGCACGCCAGCACCGCGGCCCGCAGCGCCCGCCGCTGCCCGGCCCTTGCCTTCGGTATCCGCGGCATCCGCGGCCGCGGCACGCCGCGCGGCCCGCGCCCCGTCACGCCCGGCCGCCCCCGCGACCCCGCCGGCCGGGCCCGCCGCTCCGGCGGCCGCCGTGCCCACGCCCCCCGCAGCCGCGCCCGTACGGCCACCGCGGCCCGTATCGCCCGGTCCCCCCACAGCATCCCCACGCGGAACTCCCCTCCCCACCCCCAGAACGAAGCCGCCCCGAGGTCCGGTTCCACCCCGCCTCCCGGACGGCTCCCCACCCCGGGTTACGCTCGCCCGACCATGCCCGACATACCCCTGTTGACCCTGGTCATGCTGTGTGTCGCCGCCGCGGCGGCCGGCTGGATCGACGCCGTGGTCGGCGGCGGCGGACTGCTGATGCTGCCGGCGCTGCTGCTGGGGTATCCGCATCTGCAGCCCGCGTATCTGCTCGGCACGAACAAGGCCGTCGCCATCGTCGGCACCTCCGCCGCGGCGGTGACGTACGCCCGCAGGTCCCCCGTCGACGTGCGGCTCGCCGTGCGCATCGGGGCGGCGGCGCTCGCCGGCTCCGCGCTCGGGGCGTTCTTCGCGGCCGGCGTCAGCAGCGACGTGCTGCGGCCGGTGATCATGGTGGTGCTGCTCGCGGTGCTCGCGTTCGTCGTGCTGCGCCCGTCGTTCGGCGCGGACGCCCCCGCGACCGGCCCGGTGACGCCGCGCCGGATCGCCGCCGCGGTGGTGCTCGCGGGGCTGGGCATCGGCTTCTACGACGGGCTGATAGGCCCGGGTACGGGCACGTTCCTGGTGCTCGCGCTGACGGCCGTACTCCGGATGAACCTGGTCCGGGCGTCCGCCACCGCCAAGATCGTCAACGTCTGCACCAACTTCGGCGCGCTGGTGATGTTCTCGGTCCAGGGCACGGTCCTGTGGTCGCTGGCCGCGCTGCTCGCGGTCTTCAACCTGGGCGGCGGCTGGCTCGGCGCGCACATGGCGCTGAAGAAGGGCAGCGGCTTCGTCCGCGGCGTCCTGGTCGTCACGGTCGTCGGTCTCGTCGCCAAGCTCGCCTACGATCAGTGGGCATGACGGACTTCCTGACAGTGCTCACGACCACGGACGGCCGGGAGAAGGCCGACGCGCTGGCCCGCGGGGCGGTGGAGGCGAGGCTGGCGGCCTGCGCGCAGGTGAGCGCGGCGGTCACGTCGGTCTACCGCTGGCAGGGCGCGATCGAGGAGACGAGGGAGTGGCAGGTGCTCCTCAAGACGACGACCGCGCGCTACGCGGAGCTGGAGGCCCATCTGCGCGAGGCGCACGACTACGACGAGCCGGAGATCATCGCCACCCCGGTGACCCACGGCAGCGCCGGGTACCTCGCCTGGGTGGAGCGGGAGACGACGGCCTGACGCCCCGTAGGCGGCGCACCCCCGCTACTCCCCCGCCGCCTCCGCCCGCTCGACGCGCACCGCGCACACCTTGAACTCCGGCATCCCCGACACCGGGTCCAGCGCCGGGTTCGTCACCGTGTTCACCCGGCCCGCGCCCGGCCAGTGGAACGGCATGAACACCGTGTCCGCCCGGATCTCCGCGCTGATCCTGGCCGGCGCCACCGCCCGGCCCCGCCGCGACAGCACCGCCACCGGGTCCCCGTCCGCGGCCCCCACCCGGGCCGCCAGGTCCGGGTGCATCTGCACGTACGGGCCCGGGGCGGCCGCCGTCAGCTCGGGCACCCGGCGCGTCTGGGCGCCCGACTGGTACTGGGCCAGCACCCGGCCCGTCGTCAGCCACACCGGGTACTCCGCGTCCGTCTCCTCCGCCGCGGGACGGTGCTGCACCCCCGCGAACCGCGCCCGCCCGTCCGGCGTCGCGAACCGGTCGAGGAACATCCGCGGCACCGGCTCGCCGCCCTCCGGGCACGGCCAGAACACGCCGCCCTCCGCCTCGATGCGCGCGTACGTGATCCCCGAGTAGTCCGCCTTCCCCCCGGCCGACGCCCGCCGCAGCTCCGCGAAGACCTCCTCCGCCGCCACCGGGAACCCCGCCGCCCGCGCCGGCGCCAGCCGCTCGGCGAGGCCGCGCAGCACGTCGAGGTCGCCGCGTACGCCGGGCGGCGGGTCGGCGGCGCGGCGGCGCAGCAGCACCCGCCCCTCCAGGTTCGTCAGCGTGCCGGTCTCCTCCGCCCACTGCGCCACGGGCAGCACGACGTCCGCAAGCGCCGCCGTCTCCGACAGCACCACGTCCGCGACGGCCAGGAAGTCCAGCGACCGCAGCCGCCGTTCGACGTGGGCGGCGCGCGGCGCGGAGACCACCGGGTTGGAGCCCATGAGCAGCAGCGCCCGCACCCCGTCGGGCCCGGGGGCGCCGAGGGCGTCGAGCAGTTCGTACGCGCTGCGCCCGGGGCCCGGGAGCGTACCGGGGTCGACGCCCCAGACGGCGGCGACGTGGGCGCGGGCGGCGGGGTCGGTGAGCAGCCGGTAGCCGGGGAGCTGGTCGGCCTTCTGGCCGTGTTCGCGGCCGCCCTGCCCGTTGCCCTGGCCGGTGAGGCAGCCGTAGCCGGAGAAGGGGCGGCCGGGCCGGCCGGTGGCCAGGCACAGGTCGATCCACGCGCCGACCGTGTCGGTGCCCTTGGCCTGCTGCTCGGGGCCGCGGGCGGTGAGCACCATGGCCGCCTCCGGCGCGCAGAACAACTCGGCAGCCGCGCGCAGGTGCGGTACGGGCACGCCGGTGATCCGCTCGACCAGCTCCGGCCAGTGGGCCATGGCGGCGGCGCGGGCGGCGGGCCAGCCGGTGGTGCGTTCGGCGATGTAGGCGTCGTCGGTGCGGCCTTCCGCGATCACGAGGTGCAGCAGCCCGAGGGCGAGCGCGAGGTCGGTGCCGGGGCGGGGGGCGAGGTGCAGGTCGGCCTGCTCCGCGGTGCGGGTGCGGCGCGGGTCGACGACGACGAGGGTGCCGCCGTTGGCGCGCAGCTCGGTGAAGTAGCGCAGGGCGGGCGGCATGGTCTCGGCGGGGTTGGCGCCGACGAGGATCACGCAGCCGGTGCGGGGGATGTCGGCGAGGGGGAAGGGCAGGCCGCGGTCGAGCCCGAAGGCGCGGTTGCCCGCGGCGGCGGCGGACGACATGCAGAAGCGGCCGTTGTAGTCGATCTGGGAGGTGCCGAGGACGACGCGGGCGAACTTGCCGAGCGCGTACGCCTTCTCGTTGGTCAGCCCGCCGCCGCCGAAGACCCCGACGGCGTCCGCCCCGTGCCCGTCGCGGGCCGCGGCGAGCCCCGCGGCGACGCGGTCGAGCGCCTCGGCCCAGGAGGCGGGGCGGAGGGGTGCGGCGGGGTCCGCCCGTACCAGGGGCTGCGTCAGCCGGGCCGCGGAGCCGAGGACGGCGGGCGCGGTACGGCCCTTGCCGCACAGCGCACCGCGGTTGACGTCGAACGCCGGGCGCTCCCGCACGTCGAGCCCGCTGCCGGCGGCGGCCGGCGCGAGCGCCATGCCGCACTGGAGGGAGCAGTAGGGGCAGTGGGTGTCGACGGTCATGGGGTGAGGGTGCGGGACGGATGTCACCCCCGGTGGACGGGGGTATTACGGGCGCGGTTCGCCGTCCTCAGCGACGGGTGCGTACGGGAGTGAGCAGCCGTCAACAAGGCGACGCGGCGCGGAAACGGTGCCGCAACGGTGTGGGGCCAGGCTCGGGGGTATGACGACCGCGGCAGAGCTGATGAACAGGATCACCGCCGAGCTGAGCACGGGTCTTGCGGCGGCTGGCAGGGGACGGGGGCACCCGACGCTGGTGGCGGTGGCGCACGGGAGCCGGGATCCGGCGGCGGCGCGTTCGGTACGGGCGCTGCTGGCGGCGGTACGGGCGCAGCGCCCGGGGCTGCGGGTGCGGCTGGGGCACGTGGAACTCGACGAACCGCTGCTGCCGGACACGTTGAGCACGCTGACGGGCGAAGCGGTCCTGGTCCCCCTGCTCTACGCCCGGGGCCACCACGTGACGAGGGACATCCCGGATGCGGTGCGGGCGGCGGCGGCACACGGCCGCGCGACGCACGCGGAAGGCCCCGCCCGGCCGGCCGCCCACGGACCCGGCACGCGCGCCGCCGGCATCCGCGGATCCGCCGCCCCCGCCGACCCCGCCCCGCCGCGGGGACGCCCGGGCCCGGGCCAGGACCCCGTCCTCGCCGCCCGGATAGCCGCCCCCCTCGGCCCCCACCCCCTCCTTGCCGCCGCGCTCGCCGGCCGGCTGGCGGAAGCCGGGTGGCGCGGTGACGGGGTGGTGCTCGCCGCCGCCGGGTCGCGGGCCGCCCCGGCGGGGGGGGGGCCCCCCCCCCCCCCCCCCCCGCGCGCCCCCCCCCCCCGGGGGGCCCGCCGCCCCCCCGGCCCCCCCCCCCGGGGGGGGGGCGGGCGGGGGCCGGGGGGGGGGGGGGGGGGGGGGGGGGGGGCCCCCCCGCGGGGGGGGGGGGGCCCCCCGGGGGGGGCGCCCCCCCCCGCCGCCACCGCCGCGCTGCTCGCCGCCCGGCTCGGGGTGCCCGTGCTGCCCGCGTACGCCTCGGCCGCCGCGCCGACCGTCGCGGAGGCGGCCCGTACCCTCGCCGCCCGCGGCTGCCGCCGTATCGGCGTGGCCTGCTGCTTCACCGCGCCCGGCCTCTTCGCCGCCCGCACCGCCGCCGGCGCCCGCGCGCTGGGCCTGACCGTCGCCGCGCCCCTCGGCCCGCACCCGGCGCTGGCCCGGCTCGTACTCCACCGCTACGACGAAGCACTCGCCGCCTTCCGCACCCCGGCCGGCACCCCGGCCGGTACCGCGACCGGCACCCAGAGCCGCGCCGTACCGGACCCGGATCTCCTCCTCGGCCTGCAGCGATAAAGGCGCGATAAAAGCTCCATAGGCGCGGAGTCCGCATCTGCGGCACCCTCGGACGTCCGGTTTCAGCGCGGGAGTCGAGGGGTGGCGGCATGACGGAGCCGACGGTACGGGCGAACGAGACCACGGTGCCGGTGATGCCGTGCGTGTCGGTGGCGGAGACGCTGGAGTTCTACCAGGCCCTCGGGTTCGAGGTCACGTACGAGCAGACCCGCCCCTACCTCTATCTGGCGCTGGAGTGGAGCGGTTTCGCCCTGCACTTCGGCACGCCGCCGAAGAACACGGACCCGAGCCGGGAGGACACGGGAGGCTGCCTGGTCATGGTCGACGACGTCGCGCCGTATCACGCGGAGTTCACCCGGGCCCTGCGCGCCGCCTACGGAAAGGTCCTGGCCAAGGGCAGGCCGCGGATCACCCGGTTCCGGCCGGGGGCGAGCCGGTTCACCGTCGTCGACCCGTCCGGGAACTCGATCATCTTCATTCGGCGGGACGAGCCCGCGGAACCGGAGTACGGCGGCTCGAAGAGCCTCACGGGGCTGGCCAGGGCCCTCGACAACGCCCGGATCTTCAGCGAGTTCAAGAACGAGGACCGCACCGCCCTGCGGATCCTCACCACGGCCCTGCGCAAGCACGGGCCCGGTGCGCCGCCCGTGGACGTGGCCCGGACGCTGGCCACCCTGATCGAGCTGGCCACCGCCCTGGAGGACACCGACGGCGTCGGCGAATGGCGCCGCCGGCTGACCGCCCTCGACCTCAGCGACGCCGAACGCCACCGGGCCGTGGAGGGCCTGCGCAACGCCGAAGACCTCGGCCTGTGGCGCACCGGGACGGACGGCGGCGGCTGACCCTCCCCGGCTTCCCGCCCGCTCGCACCCGGTGATGGCGGCCGGCGGACAGCTCTGCGTAACCGGACCGTTGCCGCTCCGTCAACCTCGCAGTTCTATGGTGCGAAGGCGGCCCGCGGGCGGCTGTCCCGGGCTCCCCCACCTCAAGGAGTGGATGGTCGTGGAGCGCCGTTCTTTCCTGCGCGGAGCGGTCGTCGGCGGTTCGGCGGCGGCATTCGGCGGCAGTCTGTGGCGAGGGTCCGCCGCCGCGGATCCGGCACAGCCGGGGGCCGGTCCCTACGGGGCGCCCGGCCAGGCGGACGGGAACGGGATCCGGCTGCCGCAGGGCTTCACCAGCCGGGTCGTGGCCCGCTCCGGGCAGCGGGTGGCCGGTACGTCGTACACCTGGCACCCCGCGCCCGACGGCGGCGCCTGCTTCGCGGACGGCGACGGCTGGATCTACGTCTCCAACTCCGAGGTCACCCCCTCCGGCGGCGCCGGCTCGATCCGCTTCACCGCCGCCGGCGAGGTGGCGGGCGCGTACCGCATCCTCTCCGGGACCCGGCAGAACTGCGCGGGCGGCACGACCCCGTGGGACACCTGGCTGTCCTGCGAGGAGGTCGACCGCGGCTACGTCTACGAGACCGACCCCTGGGGCGCGAACGCCGCGGTCCGGCGCGACGCGATGGGCCGCTTCAAGCACGAGGCGGCGGCCGCGGACCCGGAGCGCGAGGTCGTCTACCTGACCGAGGACGTCCCGGACGGCTGCTTCTACCGCTTCCGGCCCGCCACCTGGGGCTCGCTCTCCGCCGGCACCCTGGAGGTGCTGCGGATGGGCTCGGGCACCTCGGGCCCGGTGACGTGGGCGCAGGTGCCGGACCCGAGCGGCGCGTCGACGGCGACGCGCAACCAGGTCGCGGGCGCGAAGCGGTTCGACGGCGGCGAGGGCTGCCACTACGCGAGCGACAGCGGCCTCTGCTGGTTCACGACGAAGGGCGACAACCGCGTCTGGCAGTACGACGCGGCGGCGCAGACCCTGGAGCTGGCGTACGACGACTCCCTGATACCCGGCACCGCCCCGCTCACCGGCGTCGACAACGTCACCGGCAGCCGCTCCGGCGACCTCTACGTCGCCGAGGACGGCGGCAACATGGAGATCTGCCTCATCACCCCGGACGACGTCGTCGCCCCGTTCCTGCGCGTCGACGGCCAGGGCGGCTCGGAGATCACCGGCCCGGCCTTCACCCCGGACGGCACCCGGCTGTACTTCTCCAGCCAGCGCGGCACCACGGGCAGTTCCTCGGGCGGCATCACGTACGAGATAACGGGCCCGTTCCGCACCTGAGCCCGCCCGCCCCCGTCACAGGGGGTTCCGCCACAGCCAGACCGCGCGGTCCTTGCGGTCGGCGCTCGCGATCAGCTTCCCGTCCGGGCTGAACGTCACCTCCTCGACCAGGCCCTTGCCCATCCCGTCCTCGTCGCCGGATACCAGCCGCGCGGTCGGCTTGCCGCGGGCCACGTTCCACAGCAGCACGCCGCCGCCGCTTTCCGAGGTGGTGGCGAGCGTCTTCCCGTCGGGGCTGAACTCCAGGTCGGCGACGACGGTGAGGTAGTCGTCGCGCAGGGTGGCCTTCTTCCGGCCGGTGGTCACGTCCCACAGCCACACCTCGCCGTCGGGGTAACCGACCGCGAGGGTCTTGCCGTCCGGTGCGAACGCGACGGCCGTCGCCTCCCGCGCCTGCTTGAGGACCCTGGCGGGGTCGCCCTGGCCGTACGGCTCCGGGTCGCGGCCGGCGACGTCCCAGAGCTGGGTCGTGTCGCTGCGGCCGGAAGTGCTCTCGGAGTCGTCGCCCGCGGAGGCCAGCGTCTTGCCGTCCGGGCTGAAGGCGATGGCCGTGACGTCGTGCTCGTGGTCGAAGTACGCGGCGACGTCGTCGCCGCGCTCGGCGGGATCGAAGAGGAACACCGAGCCCGTCCTGCTGCCGATCGCGAGCAGCTTGCCGTCCGGGGAGAACTCCACGCTCTCGCCGCCCCTGTGCAGGAAGTTGAGCCACCGCCGCCCCGCCACGTCGTACAGGCCGGTACCGCCGTTGCCCGTGCCGGTGGCGAGCAGCTTGCCGTCGGGGCTGAACGCGACGTTGAGCACCCCGGGCACGTAGTTGCTGACGGTGTTCTTCTGGGTGACGGTGTCCTTCTGCTTGCGGTCGGCGACGTCCCAGAACCGGATCTCGCCGTCCTCGCCGCCGGTGACCAGCGTCTTGCCGTCGGGGCTGAAGTCGATGCCGGCGGGGCCGGGGGCGCGGGCGGGGAAGGCGAGGCTGCCGGTGGGCTCGTACGAGTGGTAGGGCGAACTCGGCTGCTGCTGCCGGTCGGAGCCGGACGAGGGCAGGAGGACGGCCACCAGGACGATGACGAGCACGACGGCGGCGACCCCGCCGAGCAGCAGGACCACGGGCCCGAGGGTGCTGCCGGTCGCGGTCTCGGGGCCGGGCCCGGGGGGAGAGGGCGGCGCGGGCGGGGCGGCGGTCCGGGTCAGGGCGTACGGGTCGGGGGCGGCCGCGTCGCGGGCGGCCGCGTCGCGGGCGGCCGCGTCGGGGGTGCCCGCGTCGGGGGCGGCGGCCGCCGCGGGGTCCGCCACCGTGCGGGGCGGCGGCACGTCGACGGCGGTCGCCGGATACCCGGCCCCGCCTCCGCCGCCACCCCCGTCCCCGTCCCTGTCCCCGTCCCCCGCGGCCCGGCGGCACATCTCGATGACCTCGGCGGGCGTCGGCCGGCGCTCCGGGTCCTTCGCCAGACAGGCCGCGGCGACGGCCCGTACCGGCTCGGGGCTGCCGTCGAGGTCGGGCTCCTGCTCCAGGATCCGGTAGACCACGCCGTGGTCGGTGCCGCCGCCGAAGGCGTGCCCGCCGGCCGCGGCGAAGTGGGCGACGCCGCCGAGGGCGAAGATGTCGCCGGCCTCGGTGACGGTCTGGCCCCGGATGTACTCCGGCGCCATGTAGGCGGGCGTGCCGGTGCGTACGCCGGTGGCGGTCACGGCGGTGAGGTCCGCGGCCCGCGCGATGCCGAAGTCGATGACCTTGGGCCCGTCGGCGGTCAGCAGGATGTTGGAGGGCTTGAGGTCGCGGTGGATGACGTCGGCGGCGTGGATGGACTGCAGCGCCTCGGCGACCCTGGCGATGAGCGCGAGCGCCGCGTCGGCGGGCAGCGGCCCGCTCTCGGCGACCGCGTGCTGGAGGGAGGGCCCGGGCACGTAGGCGGTGGCGAGCCAGGGCTCGTCGGCCCGGAGGTCGGCGTCGACGACGGGCACGGTGTAGAGGCCCTGCACCCGCCGGGCGGCGGCGACCTCCTGCGCGAAGCGTTTCCGGAACGCCGCGTCGCCCGCGTACTCGCGGTGCACGAGCTTGACCGCCACCGCGCTGCCCGCCGGCGTACGCCCCAGATAGACCCGGCCCATGCCGCCCGCGCCGAGCACCGCCTCCAGCCGGTAGGGGCCGGCCACCGTCGGGTCGGCGGCCCCCAGCGGCAGGTGCGGCGGCGCGACCGTGGACCACCCCGCGTCCCCCGTACGGCCGTGCGGCACGGCCGATTCGTCCGGTCGGGACATGATCCCCCTCACCCCCCGGCGGTCTGCCGACCGCCTCGCCTGGCCCGAACCGCCACCCGCGGCCCGGTTGAGCGACGGACAGCGTAACGAACCCCCGTCGGACGGCGGTCCGCGCGGTGAGCGGGCGGTCTCCCCTGCCGTACGAAGTGACGCGTTCTCGGCGGGCGCGCGGCATCCGGCGCCTTTACGGTGGCCGAGGGGTGTGCGTACCGCAGGCGGCACGGCCGGCAGCGCGACCGCCGGGAGCGGCGCGCGGCGGCCCGACTGCCGCCTGCTCGACGGAAGGTGACCCATGAAGATCGCAGTCATCGGCGGAACCGGCCTGATCGGGTCGCAGGTCGTGAAGAAGCTGACCGCGGCCGGCCACGAGGCCGTGCCGCTCTCGCCGTCCACGGGGGTGGACGTGATCACCGGCGAGGGCCTGGCGGAGGCGGTGGCCGGTGCCGACGTCGTCGTCAACCTGACGAACTCCCCGACGTTCGACGACGCCTCCCCGGCGTTCTTCCGGACGTCGATGGACAACATCCTGGCCGCGTGCCGGGACGCCGGGGTGGGGCACGCCGTGATCCTGTCGATCGTCGGCGTCGACCTGGTGCCCGGCCTGGACTACTACCGGGCCAAGTCCTTGCAGGAGGACATCCTCAGGGCCGGCCCGATCCCGTACTCCATCGTCCGGGCCACCCAGTTCATGGAGTTCATGGCGCCGACCCTGGCCATGACCACCGAGGGCGACACCGTCCGCCTCCCCTCCACCCCGGTCCAGCCGATCGCCGCCCAGGACGTCTCCGACGCGGTCGCCGAGGTCGCCGCGGGCACGCCGCTGAACGGCATCCGCGACATCGCGGGCCCGGACGTCTTCCCCCTGGACGAACTCGGCCGGATCACCCTGACCGCCCGCCCCGACGGCCGCGCGGTCGTCACCGACGACACCGCCGGCATGTTCGCCGCAGCCCCCGGCGAAGCCCTCCTCCCCCCACCCGAAGCCCGCATCGCCCCCACCCACTACCGGGAATGGCTCGCCTGAACCAGGATCGAGGGGCGGCGCCCCCGCACGGGCGCCGCCCCTCTGGGGACCGGTCTGCCGTCGGGTGAGGGTCAGGGCAACGCCGACGGTGGCCGGGGGTTCAGGCGGCCGGTTGCGGCTTCCCGCCGGGCTTCGTGCCGGCCGGCGTCCCGCCGTTCGGGGAAGTCCCGTTCTGCGCGGCCCGGTTCTGCGCGGCCCGGTTCTGCGTCCCGGTCGCCGCCGCGTGCGCCGCCGCCCGCGCCGCCTCCAGCCGGGCCACCGGGATACGGAAGGGGCTGCACGAGACGTAGTCGAGACCCACGTCGTGGAAGAAGTGCACCGACTCCGGGTCGCCGCCGTGCTCGCCGCACACGCCCAGCTTCAGGTCGGGGCGCGTCGCCCGCCCCGCCTTCGCCGCGTCGCGGACCAGCGCGCCCACGCCGTCCTTGTCGATCGTCTCGAACGGGGAGACGCCGAAGATGCCCTTCTCCAGGTACGCGGTGAAGAAGCTCGCCTCCACGTCGTCCCGCGAGAAGCCCCACACGGTCTGCGTCAGGTCGTTGGTGCCGAAGGAGAAGAAGTCCGCCGACTCCGCGATCTGGCCCGCCGTCAGCGCGGCCCGCGGCAGCTCGATCATCGTGCCCAGCGACAGCTTCAGCTCCATGCCCCGGGCGGCCTCCACCTCGGCGATGACGGTTTCGGCCTCGTCGCGTACCAGCTCCAGCTCCTGCACCGTGCCCACCAGCGGGATCATGATCTCCGCCCGCGGGTCGCCCTTCGCCTCCAGGCGCTGCGCCGCCGCCTCCGCGATGGCCCGCACCTGCATCGTGAACAGCCCCGGGATCACCAGCCCGAGACGCACGCCGCGCAGGCCCAGCATCGGGTTCTGCTCGTGCAGCCGGTGGACGGCCTGGAGGAGGCGCAGGTCGTTCTCGTTGTGGTCCTTGCGCGACTCGGCGAGCGCGACCCGTACCGACAGCTCCGTGATGTCCGGCAGGAACTCGTGCAGCGGCGGGTCGAGCAGCCGCACCGTCACCGGCAGCCCGTCCATCACCTCGAAGAGCTGCACGAAGTCCCGCTGCTGGTGCGGCAGCAGCTCCTTCAGCGCCGCGTCGCGCTCCTCCTCGGTGTCGGCGAGGATCAGCCGCTCGACCAGCTCGCGCCGCTCGCCGAGGAACATGTGCTCGGTGCGGCACAGCCCGATGCCCTGTGCGCCGAAGCGGCGGGCACGGGCGGCGTCGTCGAAGTTGTCGGCGTTGGCCCGGACGCGCAGCCGGCGGATGCGGTCGGCGTACGACATGAGGCGGTGCACGGCGACGACGAGTTCGTCGGCGTCCTCGGCGCCCGCGTGCATGCGGCCCTCGAAGTACTCCACGACCGGCGACGGCACGACCGGCACCCGGCCGCGGTAGACCTTGCCGCTGGAGCCGTCGATGGACACGACGTCGCCCTCGTCGATGACCTCGCCGCCGGGCGCGGTCAGTTGCCGCCGCTTGGTGTCGACCTCCAGCTCCTCCGCGCCGCACACGCACGTCTTGCCCATGCCGCGGGCGACGACGGCCGCGTGCGAGGTCTTGCCGCCGCGGGAGGTGAGGATGCCCTCGGCGGCGATCATGCCGTCGAGGTCGTCGGGGTTGGTCTCGCGGCGGATGAGGATGACCTTCTCGCCGGAGCGCGACCACTTCACGGCCGTGTACGAGTCGAAGACCGCCTTGCCGACGGCGGCGCCCGGCGAGGCGGCGATGCCGCGGGCGAGCAGGTCGCCCTTGTGGCCGTTGTCGAACCTCGGGAACATGAGCTGCGCCAACTGCGCCCCGTTGACACGCTGCAGCGCCTCGGCCTCGGTGATCAGCCCCTGGTCCACGAGCTGCACGGCGATGCGGAACGCCGCCGCCGCGGTGCGCTTGCCGACCCGCGTCTGGAGCATCCACAGCTTGCCGCGCTCGATGGTGAACTCGATGTCGCACAGGTCGCGGTAGTGCGTCTCCAGCGTCTCCATGATCCGCATCAGCTCGTCGTAGGACTTCTCGTCGAGGTCCTGGAGCTTGGCGAGCGGCACGGTGTTGCGGATGCCGGCCACGACGTCCTCGCCCTGCGCGTTCTGCAGGTAGTCGCCGTAGACGCCCTGCTGGCCGCTGGCGGGGTCGCGGGTGAAGGCGACGCCGGTGCCGGAGTCGGGGCCGAGGTTGCCGAAGACCATGGAGCAGATGTTGACGGCGGTGCCGAGGTCGCCCGCGATGCGCTCCTGGCGGCGGTAGAGCTTGGCGCGCTCGCCGTTCCAGCTCTCGAAGACGGCCCGTACGGCGAGGTCCATCTGCTCGCGCGGGTCCTGCGGGAAGGGCCGGCCGGTCTCCCGGGCGACGATGTCCTTGAAGGTGCCGACGAGGGCTTCGAGGTCGGCGGCGTCCAGCTCCACGTCGGTGGCGACGCCCTTGGCGCGCCTGGCGTCCTCGATGGCGGTCTCGAACAGCTCGCCGTCGATGCCCTGCACGGTGTTGCCGAACATCTGGATGAGGCGGCGGTACGAGTCCCAGGCGAACCGCTCGTCGCCGGCCTGGGCGGCGAGTCCCGGCAGGCAGGCGTCGGAGAGGCCGATGTTGAGGACGGTGTCCATCATTCCGGGCATGGAGAACTTGGCGCCGGAGCGTACGGAGACCAGCAGCGGGTCGTCGGCCTGGCCGAGCTTCTTGCCCATGCGCCGTTCGAGGGCGTCGAGGTGGGCGCTGACCTCGTCGCGCAGGGCGGGGGGCTCGGCGCCGCTGGCGAGGTAGACCTTGCAGGCGTCGGTGGTGATGGTGAAGCCCGGCGGGACGGGCAGGCCGAGGTTCGTCATCTCGGCGAGGTTGGCGCCCTTGCCGCCGAGGAGGTCCTTGAGGTCCTTGTTGCCCTCGTGGAAGTCGTAGACGAACTTGACCGCGGCGGCCTTGGCGGAGGCGGCGGAGACGGCCCGTTTCCCCGGGGACTTCTTCGCTGCCTTCTTCTTATCCGGCTTCGTTTCCGGCACGGGATCGACTCCTCGTGTGGGACCCCTGGCGGGGAGCTGCCCTGACGGCGAGGAACATACCCAGATCGAAGGCTCCCGGGGATGAGGCGTAGACGATCACGAGGGGGTTCGGCCCTCACACCTGGGATCCTGTTGGCGACCGGGAGCAGCGCCCCTTCTTCACTTCTCTTAACGACGATCCCGGACGGGCGCGCATCGGCAAGCCGGGGCGGGTCATCCGCGTTACGGAACGCGTTGGTGGATTCGAGGGGTGAAGGAATGCGGGTGGCACTCAGTGCCGCGCATACGAGAGATGACGCCCACATTTGAGCGCTCGTTTGAGCGCAAGATGTATCAAGCGTGGGGAGAATCACGCGATCGAGCGCGTGGAATCTCACGATGTGGACAGCGGGGTGCGCGAAACGCGGGCCGGCCCGGCCGGAGCCGGAGGCGGGCGGGCCATGCTCCCGCAACGTGCGTACGTGCGCCCCCGGTTCTGCTTGTCGACCCGACAGCCGCGCGCTAGTTTTGCGTGCCAACCAGACTTAACAGCGCGATGACGCGATGACACCTCGCCGAGGGAGGCGCTCGCATGAGCGGCCCGGAACACCGTCTTCTCTTCCACGGCGGGGCGTTCGCCGCGGTGACCCGCGCCGGGGACGTCACCGGCGCCCGCGGCACGCAGCCGGACGGCTTCTTCCTCGGGGACACCCGGCATCTGAGCCGCTGGCAGTTGACGGTGGACGGCGCGGTCCCGACGCTGCTGGTCGCGGAGCAGGACGCGGCGGTCCTCGTCCCGCCCACGGGCCGCGACGAGCCGCCCCCGCACACGGTCTTCCGCGAGCAGCGCGTCGAGGGCGGCGCGCTGGTCGACGTCCTGCGCGTCACCTGCAACCGCGCGGAGCCGGAGAAGCTGTGGCTCGCGCTGACGGTGGACGCGGACTTCGCCGACCAGTTCGAGTTACGAGCCGACCACCGCGTCTACGGCAAGCCGCACGCGGTACGGACCCGGGAGGTGCTGCCGGCGGGCGTGGAGTTCCGCTACCGCCGCGGCGGCTGGCAGGCCGGGACCACGGTCACGGCGGAGCCGCCGCCGGATGCGGTGGAGGAGACCGGGAGTGGCGCACGACGCCTGGTGTGGCACCTGAAACTGGAGCCGCACGAGACCATGGAGCTGACACTCCGTGCCGCAGCCTGGCCCGGAGCGGGCCCGGGACCGGCGGCGGGCGCCGGTGCCGGCGCCGCGGGCACCGAGGGCGCTGCGGGCACCGAGGAAACCGCGGGAACCGAGCGAACCAGGGCCGCGGAGACGGCAGTCGGCGCGGCCCCGCCCCCCGCGGAAGCCGCCCCCTGGCCCGGCCTCGCCCGGGCCGCCGAGCAGGGCCTCGCCGACCTCGACGGGCTTCTCATCCCCGCCGCGGGACCCGGCGGCGAGGAGGTGCGGGTGCCGGCGGCCGGAGTGCCGTGGTACCTGGCGCTCGTCGGCAGGCACGCGCTCGTGACGTCGCTGTTCGCGCTCCGCCACCGCCCCGCGCTCGCCCGCGCCACGCTGCTCGCGCTCGCCGCGACCCAGGCCGGGGAGGCGGACGGCGAGCCGGGGAAGATCGTGCACGAGGTGCGCCACGGCGAGCTGGCCCACTTCGGGCAGGTGCCGTACGGGCGCTACTACGGGGCCGTCGACACCACCCCGCTGTTCCTCGTCCTCCTCGGCGCGCTCACCGAGCACACCGGCGACGACAAGCCGGCCCGCCGCCTGGAGCCGCAGGCCCGCGCAGCGGTGGAGTGGATGTTCCGCGACGGCGGCCTCGGCGACTCCGGCTACCTGCGCCACCGTACCGACGACGCCGGCCCGGGCACCGCCCCGGCGAACCAGAGCTGGCGCGACTCCCCTGGCGCCCTGTGCACCGCCGACGGCACCCGTATCACCGGCGCCCTCGCGCCCGCCGCCCCCCAGGGCTACGCCTACGCCGCCCTCGTCCACACCGCCCGCCTCGCCACCACCGCCTGGGCCGACCAGCGGCTCGCCGACCGCCTCACCGCCGCCGCGGCAGACCTCCGCGCCCGCTTCCTCACCGACTTCTGGCTCTCCGCGCAGGACTTCCCCGCCCTGGCCCTCGACGGCGCGGGCCGCCCCGCCGACGCCCTGGCCTCCGACGCGGGGCACCTGCTGTGGTCCGGGCTGCTGGATACCGACCGGGCGGGGCGGGTGGGGCGGCGGCTGCTGGAGCCGGACTTCTTCTCGGGCTGGGGGGTACGGACCGTGGCCGCGGGGCAGGGGGCGTACCACCCGATGGCGTACCACCGCGGCAGCGTCTGGCCGCACGACAACGCGATCCTGGCCCTGGGCCTGGCCCGCTACGGCCTCCACGAGGAGGCCCGCACCGTGGCGAGGGCGCTCACCGACCTGGCGGCCCGCACCGCGGGCCGCCTTCCGGAGGCCACCGCCGGCTACCCCCGCGCCACCCAGCCCACCCCGGTCCCGTTCCCGCACGCCTGCTCCCCGCAGTCCTGGGCGGCGGCCACTCCCCTGGCCCTGCTCAGCGCCCTCACGACGGCGGAGAACCCGACGGGGGGTTCGCCGTCGTGAGGGCCGTGATCGTCAGGCGGGTCCTTCGCCCGGGGTGATCGTCATGCCGACGGAACCGTAGTCCGGGCCGACGTGGTTGTCGCCGTAGAACTTCACGCCGGTCGAGGCCGAGGTGACCTCCATGACCCGGGTCGAGGAGCCCGCGAACTCGTTGCGGGTGATCGACACGTCGTCCGGGCCGTCCAGCTTGACGGCCTGGTTCCAACTGTCGCCCATCTCGTTGTCCGCGACGATCCAGTTCCTCATGCCGTCGGTGTTGCCGCCGGAGTTCCCGCCGCGGCCGTAGTCCTCGGCCATCAGCCACTGGTGGATGCTCGGCACGCCGTTCTCGCGGTCCGGGTTGGCCGGGCCGACGGCCTTGTTGCCGCGTATCTGCACGTCGTCGCTCGCGATGGGGTGCGAGCTCGACACCCAGGTCTGGATGAAGTCGGTGTGGCTGTCACCCGGGTCGCCGGTCACGAAGTCGACGGCGGTGTTGTAGAGGATCTTGTGCCGGTTGCCGAAGAAGGTGATGGCGTTCAGGTCGCCGGGGCCCTCGACGCCCTTGATGTCGTTGTTCTGGATGGTCACGTTGGTGCTGTCGTCCGAGTAGATGCCGTACTGCTGCTCGGCGTCCACCCGGCAGTTCTGGACGACCACGTGGTCGGCCTCGATCAGGATGCCGCCGCGGATGGTGTTGCCCTGGCAGTCGTAGACCTTGGGCGCGGCCGAGGTGCCGCCGGAGTCGATCTCCAGCCTGGAATCCCGGCCCGGAACGAGGATCGCCCCGGGCGGAGTCGCCACCCCGCCGACGCCGAGGGACTGGCCGGGGGGCTGCGGATCACCGCCGGGCTCCCCGGACACGGCCGCCTCCGTGATGCTCGTCCACTTGGCCGAGTCGGAGGAGTCGTTGCCGTGCCCGACGATCCGTACGTAGCGGGCGGACCCGTCGGCGAAGTCGTACGTCTCCAGGCTGCGTGTGGTGCCGCTGCTGGTCTCCCGGGACAGCACGGTCGACCATGCCGAGCCGTCCTCGGAGAGCTGGACGTCGAAGGTCGTCCTCCGGCTGTCCCCGACGTACCAGGCCAGCGCTACCGAGTCGACCGTGGTGACCGAGCCGAGGTCGAAACGGATCCAGACCCCGTCACCGGCACCGGACCACCGGGTGGAGAGGTCGCCGTCGATCGCGTTGGCCGGCCCGTTGCCGTCGTGGGCACTGGCCGTCGCCGCGGTGACGGGCAGCGTCGCCGCCGGGGCCGCCGGGGACCCCGGGGACGCCGATGCCGCCGATGCCGCCGGGGCGAGCAGCGTGAGCGGGCCGAGCAGGGTGCACGCGCACAGCGCGGCGGTCGGCAGGCGTCTCCCCCGTGCGCCTTTCCCTGGTGCGGTACGCGCCCGGGGGGACGGGCGTGGGCCCGGGGGAGGCATCGGGGCGTTCAGGTCGTCGTTCACGTGCGTCTCCTTGGAGTCGGGAGGGGAGCGGCGGCCGTGCCGGAGCGGATCGTCCGGGACGCGGGAACGACCGGTGGCGACTCGGCCGCCACCGGTCGTGGTGCGCGTCCTACGCGGCGCTCGGGCCGACGTCGGCCGCGGTGAGGGGGGCCCGCGTGACGGCGGACGACGACCGCTCGTCGGCTCCGGCGTCGACGGCGCCGGTGCGGGCCTGACCGTCCATGTCGTCGGTCACGAACGCGTGGCCGCCGGTGCCGGCGTCGATCGCCGGGCTTCCGGCGCCGATCCGGTGCACCGGCCCGTCGGGGGCCAGCAGCGGATCGACCGCCCTGACGGCGCCGGAGGGCACGGTGACGCCGATGGTCGCCGATCCGGTCGGCCACGCGATGTTGCCGGCGTAGGTCATGTCCACCGGCGCCTTGAGTTCGTTGAACAGCTTGCCGCTGCCTCCCGTGACCACGTTGTCGGCGACGACCGAGTCGACCGGCGCGAGCCGGTAGTTGGCGCCGACCTCGATGTTCGACACGTTGTTCACGAAGGTGTTGTTCACGACGCTCGCCCGGTAGACGCGCCAGTGCGCGTTCAGCGCGCCCGAGGTGTCGACGTCGCCGCCGTCGATCTGGAGCGCGGCGTCGTGGCCGGTGCCGGTCAGGCCCTCGAAGTAGTTGTTGTAGATCTTGTGGTCCTGGCCGTAGAGCCGGATTCCCCCGGTTCCCGCCTTCCCCTCCCCGAGGAAGAAGTTGCCGTGGAAGGAGCCGCGGTTCCCGTGCCGCTGGGACAGCACGCCCTGCGAGGTGCGGAACGTGTTGTGGCGGACGACGTTGTCGTTGCTCTTCACGGAGACGATCTCCGGATCACCGTCGCAGTCCTCGAAGAGATTCGACTCGATGACGGTGAATCCGCTCGACCGGGATATCTTGCTCCAGCCGACCCGGATGGCTTCCATCTCGTTCGCCGCACGCGGGCCGATGTCGCGGAAGTGGTTGTTGTCGATGAGATCGTGCTGCGACTGCTGGGTCGCGGAGCCGTCGATGGTGATGAAGTTTCCCAGTTGGTGCTTTTCCTCGAAGAGGTTGTGATCGATCCGGTTGTGGTGGCTGTTCGCACCCTGGATGATCACCCACTTCAGCGAGGATTCCTCCGTCGGCCGGAAGTGGTTGCGGGTCAGACGCACATTGTTCGAGCCGGTGATCTTCAGCGTGTCGCTGTTCGTCCACTTCAGACCTTCGAAGGTGACGTACGAGGAGTCGGCCACCTCCAACTGCCCGTCCGCGACCACCGCCTGACCGCGGTTCTCCGCGACGACGGTGACGGGCTCGTCGGCGGTCCCGTTCTTCCCGCTCATCTTGCCGATGGTGTACTGGCCGTCCGCGAGGACGATACGGTCACCGGCCCGCGCGTCCCCCATCGCTTCCCGCAACTGGTCCGAGTCGGCGACCTCGACGGTACGGCCGGGACCGGGATCACCGGGATCGCCGCCGTCGGCCCCGTGGACGGTCGTCTCGGTGATGCTGGTCCAGTCGTTGGTGGTGTTGCCGTGGCCGACGATGCGCAGATACCGGGCGGTGGTGCCGGCGAAGTCGTGGTTCTGCGGCTGGAGTGTGGTCCCGCTGCTGGTTTCCCCTGTCAGTACCGGTCTCCACGTCGATCCGTCGTCGGACACCTCGACGTCGAAGGTGTTCTTCCTCGTGTTGCCCTGGTGCCAGGCGATCGACGCCGAGCCGACGGTCTGCGATGAGCCGAGGTCGTAGCGGATCCACACCCCGTCGCCCTGGGCGGACCAGCGGGTGGTCAGATCGTCGTCGAGGGTGTTGGCGGGCACGTTGCCGTCGTCGGTGCTCGCCGAGACTCCCGTGACCGTCACCGGGGCACCCGGCGAGCCCCCCTGCGGCGTGAGGGGATACGTCCTTACCCAGTCGACCTCGAACACCGCCGGGCGCAGACCGCTGTCGCCGGTGAAGTTGTCGAGCTGAATGGTGAGGTTCCCCAGCGGCATCTTCTGGATGTCCCCGCGGTCGGAGTTCGCGCCGTCCGCCAGCCGGAACCATTCGGCACCGTCGACATAGCCGACCAGCTCGTCCGGCGTCCACTCGAACGCGAAATTGTGCCACTCCGTCATGTCCACGGGGCAGAGCTCGCGGTATTCCTTCTCGTCCGACGGGCTCTCCGGATAGTGCAGGAACGCCGAGAGACACTGCGCGTCGGGGTTCGAGTACTCGACCCAGTCGTACTCGCCGTTCTTGAGGCGGTCGCCGGCGGTGGGCCAGATCAGGTGCAGGGGATGGTAGAGCCCGCCGGAGGAGCCGGTGTTCCGCGAGCGTGAGCGGATCTCCCAGCGGCCGTACTGCATGTCGCGGTTCTGCCTGATCCATCCCGTGTCGCCGTTCGCCTCACCGCGCATGCTGAGTATTCCGTCGGCGACGGTGCTGTTCTTCCCGCACCGGCGGCCGTTCCCGGCGTGCCCTTCCCAGCACTGGGCGGTGCCGCCGACGGTGCCCGACGGTACGTCCCACTTCTGCGGGTCGACCGGTCCCGTGTAGTCGAACTCGTCGGAGACCGGCAGCGGTTCACCCCAGCCGTAGCGCTCGGCCGCCTGTGTCGGGTCCTCGGTTTCCTGACCGTCGTCGTGGGTGACGCTCAGCCCGTAGATCTCGACCTGGCCGTAGTTGTCGTCGCTGCACGGCGAGGAGCGTTCGCAGTTGGCCTGGGTGTACGCGCCCGCCTTGAAGTAGGCGCCGTCGAAGTCCTCGGAGAGCGTGGTCTGCAGGACGCCGTTGTAGTACGCCTTGATCTCGCCGTCACTGACCACGAACTTCGCCTCGAACGGCGTGCCCAGTTCGTAGTCATCGGTCACCAGCTTGTGATTGCTGTCCTCGGGAGAGGTGACGTAGAGCTTGCTGCCTTCCAGGCGGAAGACCGAGACGTCGTCGTCGGCGTCGTGGATCTGCCCGGCCACGACGTGCGGCTTGTCCTCGGGAAGGTCCGTGATGGCCTGGTCGATCACCATCGTGTGCGTGCCGGAGGTCGACGACCAGCTCGCCTTGGTCTCCCCCGAGTCCGTCATCTCGCGCAGCTCCGAGCGGGGGTAGCTGGAGCCGCTGGTGGTGACCCCGTTGACGGCGGCGCGGAACCGGACGGCGTCGCAGTCCGGGGTGGCGGTGAACCAGGGGTCGTTCGCGTACGTGGCGAGTTCCGGCTGGTAGACGTTGGTCGGCGACTCTTCCTCGCCGACCGGCAGCCCGATGTACCAGTTCGTCAGGTCCAGCACGTCGGCCGGGTAGTCACAGGAATCGCCGCCGCCGTCGGCTCCGTAGAGGGCCGTCTCGGTGATGCTGGTCCAGTCGTTGGTGGTGTTGCCGTGGCCGACGATGCGCAGATACCGCGCGGAGGTGTCGGCGAAGTCGTAGCTCTGCGGCTGGAGCGTGGTCCCGCTGCTGGTCTTCCGTGACAGGACCGTCGTCCACGACGATCCGTCGCCGGACACCTCGACGTCGAAGGTGCTCTTTCTGGTGTCGCCCTGGTGCCAGGCGATCGACGCCGAGCCGATCGTCTGCGCCGAGCCGAGGTCGTAGCGGATCCACACCCCCTCGCCCTCGGCGGACCAGCGGGTGCTCAGATCGTCGTCGAGGGTGTTGGCGGCGACGTTGCCGTCGTCGGTGCCGGCCACGACTCCCGTCACCGCCAATCGGGGTCCCGCCTCGGCCGACGCGACCGGCTGGTACGTAGCCGAGACTCCGAGGGCTAACAGCCCCACCAGTAGCGCACGATGTATTCGTCTCACAGGGCCTCACTGTGGTTGAAGGGATGACCCGCCCGGGCTCCGGAATCCGGGCCACGCTGTCAGAACCGGGCGGGGACCGGTCCCCGTACACGGCACCGGGATCTCAGCAAGGGGCTTCGAGCCTGCCGCGGCCCTCCCGCGCGTCGCGATGAGTTCCGGGGGGTGTTCCGGTCTTACCGTCGAATCCCTTACCGAGGAGGATGTGCGATGCGCAGCGTGACGTACTCGATGGCTGTGTCTCTCGACGGCTTCGTCACCGGACCCGACGGCGGCATCGACTGGGGGGCGCCCAGTCAGGAGGTCTTCCGCTTCTCCATCGAGGAGATCCAGGACGTCGGCGTCCATCTCATGGGCCGGCGGCTCTACGAGACGATGCTGTACTGGGAGACCGCCGCGCAGGACCCCTCCCTCGGCGAGGACGAGCGGAAGTGGACCACGTTGTGGAACCCGCTGCCCAAGGTCGTGTTCTCCCACACGCTGACTGAGGTCGAGGGCAACGCGCGGCTGGCGTCCGGGGGGCTGGCCGAGGAGATCGCGCGGCTGCGGGAGGAGCCGGGTGAGGGGGACATCGCCATCGGCGGCGCGACGCTCGCCGCGGAGGCGGCGGAGTTGGGGCTGATCGACGAGTACCGGATCAGGGTGAACCCGGTGCTGCTCGGCGGCGGCACCCCGTTCTTCGCCCGGATCGAGCGCCAGGTGGACCTCGAACTGCTGGAGACCCGCACCTTCGACTCCGGCGTCGTCTACCTCCACCACCGCGTACGCCGCTAGGGCCCGTGGTGAAGAGGATCTGCGACCCCGGGGCTCGATCGGGTTGCCTGCCTGCTTGACCAGGTCTTACGGGACATCGACGGGGCCGCCCGGCGTCGGCCCCGCAGCCCTTCAGGGCGAGGCCCCGGGTCGCGGACCCGGGGCCTCGTTCACCAGCGGGACCCACGTCAGGACAGGGGCCATCCGGGTTCGGGGCCGTGGCCCGGTCAGCGGTTGAGGACTTCCCCCCTCCGGCGACGGACCGTCGCGCCGCCCCCGGGGGGGTTCACCCGCCGGTGGCTGCGGCCGTCTGCCGGCCGGCCTCGGTGAACGCCGCCGCCGCGGAGTCGCGGGCGATGCGCCGCAACTCCGCCGCCGACAACCCGACCTCGGTCGCCGCCCGCCGGTATTCGGCCGCTACGCCGGTGGCGCTGGGAGTCGGGTTGTCCGTGTTCAGCGACACGGCGACCCCGGCCCCGATGAGCCGCCTGACGGGGTGCTCGCGCAGGCTGGCGGCGGCCCGGGTCTGGACGTTGCTGGTGAGGGCCACTTCGAGGGTGACGCCTGCGTCGGCCAGCCGCTCCATGAGCCGCGGGTCCTCGGCGGCGCGGACGCCGTGGCCGATGCGGTCGGGGTGCAGCGCGTCGAGGGCGGCGCGCACGCTGTCCGGCCCCGCGGCTTCGCCGGCATGGGCCGTGACGCGCAGTCCGGCGTCGCGCACCGCTGACGGGTCCGTGGGGTGCGTTCATCGGGACCCCCTCTCCGTACGGTGGCATGTCAGGAAGACCAGCCGAAGACTGGCGAGCCTCACGTTATACGTATGACTTGACCGGGACAACCCCTGGACTCGTCCTGCGATCCGGAGGAAACGGGCTAGCCGCCCGCGGCGCCGTGCCAGGGGCCGTCCGGGGCGAGGTCGGCGAGGACGGCCCCCAGGTGCGGAGGTTCGAGCGGGTCCGGGAGGGCGGGGACGTCGGACCAGGCGATCCAGGCGTGGCCGGCGAGGGTGACCTGCTCGTCGGGGAGGAGGCCGGTGCGGCGCAGCGGGGGCCGGTCGTCGGCGTAGCGGGCGAGGAAGAAGTGCTCGGTGCCCACGAAGTGCGTGCCCTTCCAGTGGAAGTCGCGCGCGACGGGCACGCCGCGGTCCTCGACCGCGGCGGGGTCGAGGCCGGTCTCCTCGGCGAGTTCGCGCCGCGCGGCGGCCAGCGGCGTCTCGTCCGGCTCGATGCCGCCGCCGGGCGGCTCCCAGATCAGGGCACCGTCGAAGGGATCGCGCCAGCGCAGCAGCAGTATGCGCCGGGCGGCGTCGAGGCAGATGACCCGCGCGGCGGGCCGATGGGTCGTATCCACCGCTCCGAGGCTAGCGACGGGGGGCGCGGGCGTGGAGCGCCGGGGGCGCATCGCACCCGGCGGGTGCCGGACCGGGCGCCGGGCGGCCGCCAGGCCGCCCACGTCGCGCGGGAGACGCGCATGGGCCGGGAGCCGGAGCGCCGCCCCGTCATGTCCCGGTCCGCGGTGGTCCGCTTTCGTCGCGTACGACTCGCGCACGACAACGCCGCCGGGCGCCGGGGCCCGGGGCGGAGCCCACCGGGTTCGGGAAGGGGCGGGAGCGGGGACGCCCCCCGCGTCAGCCGCCCGACGTGTCCAGTTCCGCCGCCGCGTCGATCTGCGCGCACTCGTACGGGTCCGCCAGCCAGCCCTCCGGCAGCACCACCTTGTTCCGCCCCGCCGTGCGCCCCCGCGGGCCCTCCGCGCCCTCCGGCCACGGCTGGTCCAGGTCCAGGGTGCCCAGCAGGTCGTCCAGCTCCGCCAGCGTGCCCGCCATCGCCATCCGGTGGCGCAGCTCCTTGCCGACCGCGAAGCCCTTCGTGTACCACGGCACGTGCTTGCGGAAGTCGATCACGCCCCGCCGCTCGTCGCCGAGCCACTGCCCCAGCAACTCCGCGTGCCGCAGCATCACCCCCGCGACCTCCTTCAGCGCCGGCCGCGCGTACCCGGCGGACGACCCGTCGAACGCCGCCACCAGGTCGCCGAAGAGCCACGGCCGCCCCAGGCAGCCGCGCCCGACCACCACCCCGTCGCACCCCGTCTCGCGCACCATCCGCAGCGCGTCGGCCGCCGACCAGATGTCCCCGTTGCCCAGCACCGGGATCTCCGGCACGTGCTCCTTCAGCCGGGCGATCGCGTCCCAGTCCGCGGTGCCGCCGTAGTGCTGCGCGGCAGTGCGGCCGTGCAGGGCGATCGCCGTCACGCCCTCCTCGACGGCGATCCGGCCCGCGTCCAGGTACGTCAGGTGGTCGTCGTCGATGCCCTTGCGCATCTTCATCGTCACCGGCAGGTCCCCCGCGCCGGCCACCGCCTCGCGGACGATCGCCCGCAGCAGGTTCCGCTTGTACGGGAGCGCCGAGCCGCCGCCCTTGCGGGTCACCTTCGGTACGGGGCAGCCGAAGTTGAGGTCGACGTGGTCGGCGAGGTCCTCGTCGGCGATCATGCGGGCGGCGCGCCCGGTGTACACCGGGTCCACCCCGTAGAGCTGGATCGACCGCGGCTTCTCCGTGCCGTCGAAGTGGACGAGCCGCATCGTCTTGGCGTCCCGCTCCACCAGCGCCCGCGTCGTGATCATCTCGCTGACGAACAGGCCGCGGCCGCCGGAGAACTCCCGGCACAGCGTGCGGAACGGCGCGTTCGTGATCCCCGCCATGGGTGCGAGCACCACGGGCGGGGAGACGGTGTGCGGGCCGATCTGCAGCTCGGACATGGGGCGGGCTACCTCGTTGCGTACGGGGACGGGGACGGACCCTCTATTGTCCCTCACCGCGGGCGGGGCCGCGTACGACCGTGGCCGCGCCCCCTGAGCAGCGGCGCGTCAGCGGTCCCTCAGCGGTCCCCCAGCGGGTCCTCAGCGGGTCCTCAGCGGGTCCTCAGCGGGTCCCCTCAGCGCGTCCCCTCAGCGGGTCCCGTCAGCGGGTCCCGTCAGCGGTCCTCGTCCCGCCTGACCCGTACCGCCAGCGCCAGCTCGTCCATGTCCTGCGCCGCCGCCGCGAGCCGCCCCACGTCGGAGCCGAGCGCCCGGACCAGGACGTCCACGCCGTGCGGCTCGGAGCGGAACGCGTAATTCAGCGAGCAGCCGAGCGTGCCGTCCGCCGGGTCGGTGAAGTAGCGCATGGCCCGCAGCCCGTTGCCCAGGTGCGGGTGGCGGAACAGCTCCACGATCGGCGCCTCCACCGCCTCCGCGTCCATCGACCGCATCAGCTCCCGCAGCCGGTCGTTGCGATCCCCCGCCGTCGCCAGCCCCCACACCGCCAGCGGCACCGGCGCCTGCCGCGGGTCCGGCATATACAGGTACAGATCCTGGCCGGGGAAGGCCGTGCCCGCGCGGGTCGCGAACTCCAGCAGCGCGTCCCGCAGCCGCGCCACCTCCTCCTCGTCGCCCGGCTCGACGTCCGCGAGGATCCACCACGCCTCGGCGAACGCCTCCGCCCACTCCGCGGGCCCGGGCCACGGCATGCCCTCCCACTGCTGCGGCACCCACAGCCACTTGGCGTCGTCGTAGTCGACCTCGATCCAGCTCACCGGCTGCTCCTCGTCCAGCGGAAGGTGGTCATCACGGCGTCGAACAGCTCCACCAGCACGTCCGCGAACTGCCCCTTCGGGTCGCCGTCCGCGAGCGTGCTGAACCCCACCGTCACCCACCGGGTGTCGTCCTCGGGGACCGCCAGCACGTAGTCGACGCGCCGCGAAGCGTACTCGCCGCCCTCGTCGCCGGAGCCGCGCGCGACCCGCTCGTTGCGGTAGCCGACGGACCCGTCGACGGCCGTGGGCTGCGACTTCTCCGCGTCGGCGAGCAGCCGGGCGAGGATCAGCGACGGGTCGGCGCCCGTGGCGAGGGTGATCTCGGAGACGACGAACGAGGCGGCGATCGTCACCCCGTGCATCTGCTGTACGGGGAGGTAGAGGTCGAGGCCGCCGCTCTTGCGGGCGTCGGCGGCGGCCTTGCGCAGCCGCCGTACCAGCTCCATGCGCACCTCGGGTATCCGGTCGCGCGGCATGTCGTCGGGGAGGTCGGCGACGGCATCGTCGACGATCCCCATGATCGCCTCGTCCGTGCCGTGGCGCAGGGGTATGCGGGACCAGTTGGGCGGCAGCACCAGGGTGTAGCCGACGGCGGCGCCCTCGTCCCGGTCCGCTACGGACGTGTCCGTACGGTCCGCACGCGCGGCGCGCCCGGGCCGGTCCGCAACCTCCGGGGGCACAGGCCGTTCCGTACGCCCGGCGCCCTCCGCCCGCTCCGTACGCGCCGGCCCCTCGGCCCGCTCCGCGGGCTCCGGCCGGTCCGCGGGCTCCGGCCGGTCCGCGGGCTCCGGCCGCTCCGGCCGCCCCGGCCGTTTGACGTAGTCGATCCGTCCCGCCTGCTCAGCCACCGCCTGCTCCCCCGCTCTCCCTCTTACGCCGCTTCTTCTCCGCATGGTGCGCCCGCACCCGCGCGTCCCGCTCCCGCCGCTCCCGCCTGCGCCGCCGCTCCGCCCGGTCCGTACGCACCGCGGACACCACCCCCGTCACCAGCGCCACCCCCGGCACCGCGACCAGCGCCACCGGCCCCGTGAAGTACGCGGCGATCATCAGCAGCACCGACCCGAAGACGGCGGTGACCTCCAGCTCGCCGTCGCCCACGTTCCGTACCGCCGCCGTGACCACCGACCACACCAGCACCGCGACCGCCGCGCCCAGCAGCCCCCGCTCGACCCAGGCCAGCACGCCGGCCGTGCCGTCGAAGAGGGCCGCCAGCGCGACGAGCACCGCCCCCGCCGCCAACGGCACCAGCACCGCGGCGCGCGCGGCCACCAGCAGCGGCCCGTCGGCGCGCCCCCGCGCGGACGGGGTGGTGCGGCGGGGCAGGAAGACCATGGCTCCTCTTCACGTCGGGTGCCCGGCCTCCGGGCGTTACGGCGCCGGCTGCCTCACCACGTCGAGCCGATCGGCGCCTTCCAGGTGTCGCCCTTCCAGTCGTTGTACGAGTCGTTGAACGGCTTGAAGGGCAGCATGTCGCTGCTGCCGAACGCCTTGTCGCCGAGGTCGACGATCGTACCGCCCCAGGCAGCGCCCAGAGAGGCCGAGTAAGCTGCCCCCGCCTTCGCCGCCGTACCGCCGCTGACCAGGCCGGGGAAGCGGTCCGAGATCCGCCCGATGTTGCGCATCATGGACAGGCCCTCGCTGTCGCCCATGTTGAGGATCTTGCCCAGGCGCCCCACAGAGGGCAGGTTCTGCGGCACGCTCGTCGCCTGCCGCCGCGCCTGCGCCTTCAGCGCGTCGATCTGCGCGCGGGCCGCGCGCTTCGCCGCGGGACTCGCCGTACGGCTGCTGAGCACCCGGCCCAGCGCCTGCCGCTGCGAGGACGACCTGGCGAGGTTCTGCGCCACCTGCTGCGAACGGGCCCCGGTCGCCGCCGTCTTCGCCAGCGCGTTGGTGCCCTTCAGGGCGGCCATGCCGGCGCGGCCCAGCCCCATGGTCAGCAGCCCGATGGAGTCGACCAGCACGTCCATCCAGCTCGCGTTGCCCGTGGCCGCGAGCAGGGCTCTGCCCCCGACCACCAGCAACCCCGCGATCAGCAGGAACGCCACCACGTTCAGGCCCGGGATGAACAGCGAGATGATCGCCACCGCGGTGGCGATCCAACTGATGACGTCGATGATGATTTTGATGATGTCCGCGTACTTGTCGACGAAGTCCTTGACGTTGTCCCACCAACTGTCCTTGACATCGTCGTCGATGGACTTCTTGATCCGCCCGGCCGCGGTATCGGCGTCGCTGTCCCGCGCTGACGTCGCCCGCCCCAGCATCCGGCGCGCCTCTTCCAACTCCCCCTCGGCCGCGCCGTACGCCTTCTCCCGCCGCTTCTCCGCTTCCTTCTCGTCGTCGGTGGGCTTCGGCGCGTCCGGCGAGGACGCCTGGTCCGGCGGCTTGTTCTGCGACATCGTCCCGGCGGCACTCTGCGCCTTCGTCAGCGCCCGCTCGGCCGCTTTCTGCGCCTCGTCCAGATCACCCGCCCATGAGGACAGATGCCCGGCGACCTCCTTGTACCGCCCGGAGGTCTTCTCCATCTTCCCGGCCAGATCGGTGGCGGCACTGCGCAGCTTGTCGGCGTACTTGCCCTTCAGGGCGCCGTCCTTGCCGATGTCGCGCAGTTTGCCGACCTGCGACTCGATCGTCTCGCCGATCTTCTTCAGCCGGGCAGCCTCATCCCGGATGTCCTCGACGTTCCCCGGTACGGGATCGGAGTCGGCGAGCGGCTGCCAGTCGGTGGGGCGGGCCATGTCCGTCACTCACCCTTGCATTCCTGCTCGAGCTTCTTGTCCGTCTTCAAGAACGACTGATGGACGCTGCTCGCCATCTCGCCGACGGACTTCACGGACTGCAGCACCTCTTTGCGGTGCCGGTCCCAGTTGGTGGTGAAATCCTCCATCGCATCCGCGACCGTGCCGGATCCCCATATTCCGCGCAATTGATCCTGATGATCCTCGCAGCTCTCGAACTCCCGCTTCACGATGCCGAGATCACGCTCGATCACCTGAAGGCGCTCGTAGTCCACGCACAGATCGCCCATGTTCGTCCCCCTGAGGTCTTACGTCGCTGGCGGCAGGGTACCGGCGGTCCTACAACCGCGCATGTATCGACTTCGTACGGCACATGAGCCACTACCTTCAGTCACATGAGACAGACACGACGGCCGGATCCCTACGACTCTCCACGCACGTTCTACGGAGCGGAGTTGCGCCGACTGCGCGAAGATGCCGGATTCTCACAAGAACGGCTCAGCGAGCGGGTGTTCTGCTCACCGGCGTACATCGCGCACTTCGAGAGCTGCGTGCGACTGCCGCAGGAGGAGATCTCCAAGCTGCTGGACGACCTCTTCGGGACGGGGGAACACCTGCAACGGCTCTGCCTGTTGGCGCGGCGGAGTTCGTATCCGGACTACTTCACGGACGCGGCAGACCTGGAGACGGTCGCGACGCACCTGTACGACCACGCCCCACTACTGGTCCCGGGCCTGCTTCAGACGCGGGACTACGCCCGGGCCCTGAGCCTGGCAACTGCGCCCTTCATGCCCGATGACGTGATCGAGAAGCACGTACAGGCCCGCCTGGAACGCCAGCGCCTATTGCAGAACCCGGAGCTGCCGAAGCTCTGGACGATTCTCCACGAGCCAGTGCTCCGCACAGCGTTCGGAGGACCCGAGGTCACGGCGCAGCAGCTTCGCCACATCGCCCGGCTGATCCGTACTCGTCGCATCGTGGTTCAAGTTCTCCCCTTCACGGAGGCGGCACAGGGCTTCATGAACGGCATGGCGCGAATCATGAAGTTCGCCGAAGGTCCGCCGATGGTCTATGAGGAAGGCGCGCACAGGGGCAACCTGATCGACGATCCGGCCTTGGTCGCCCAGTACCAGGCGTCCTACGATCTGATCAGGGCCGCTGCTCTGTCACCGATGGCGTCCCTGGAGATGCTGGAATCGGTGGCGGAGGACTACGGGAGACGATGATCACCTGGCGCAAGTCGTCGTACAGCAACGGCGAAGGCGGCGAATGCATCGAGGTCGGGGACGGTGTCGTGGACACCGTCCCCGTCCGTGACAGCAAGGACCCCGAAGGGCCCAAGCTCCTCTTCAGCACCGCAGGTTGGACCGCGTTCCTCGCCGCCGTGAAGGACGACGAGTTCTAGCCCGAGCTCACCCCCGCAGCGCACCCCACGTGTCGGGGCCCACCTGGCCGTCGACCGACAAGCCCTCGTCGCCCTGGAACTTCTTCACCGCCGCCTCCGTCTTCGGGCCGAACACCCCGTCGACGCCGTCCGGGCCGAGGTCGTAGCCGCGGGCGTGGAGGATGCACTGGACCTGTACCACGCGTTCGCCGGAGTCGCCGTTCTGCGTGAGGGCGGTGCCCGAGTAGTACGTGCAGGAGTTCCACGGGTCCGCGGGCGGTGCCGAGGTCGTCGGTCCGCTCGTCGGCTTCGCCGACGTCGCGTCGGGGCGCGACGGCTTGGGCGTGGGGTCGGTGGTCTTGCCGGGGGTTTCGGTCGAGTGCGAGGTACCGGCCACGGAGGGGCTCGGGGACGGGGAGGTGGACTCCTTGCCGTCCTCCTTCTCCTCGGCCGGCTTCATGTCGCCCCGCTGCTTGCCGTCCTCGGCCGGGGCGCTCGAACTACGGTCCCCGCCCGCGGCGTTCGTATCGTCGCCGTCGTCGGAGCCCAGCCACCCCGGCACCGTGAACGCCGCTGCCGCCACGGCCGCCACCGCGACCGCCGCGCCGGCCAGCACCAAGGGGCTGCGGCGCCGCGGCCGTTGCCGCCCGGGGGAGGTCTCCGCCGAGCCGGGAGGGGTCTGCCCGTACGGGGTGAACTGCCCCTGCCCGCCGCCCTGGCCGTACGGGGCTGACGCCGCGAAGCCCGCCGCCGCGGCGTTCAGGGCCTCCGGCGGCATCGACGGGGTGTGAGACTCCGGCGCGGGCCCGAACCCGCCCGCCCCGGCACCGCCGCCGGAGCCGCCCGCACCGCCGCCGGAGCCGCCCGTGCCGCCGCCGCCCGCGGTGATCGGGCCGCCCAGGCGCATCGTCTCCGCCGGGTCCGGCAGCGGCTCCCCCGCCGCCACCGCCGCCAGCAGCCGGCCCGCGCGGAGCGCGTCCGCGCGGCGGTCCGGGTCCTTGTCCATCAACTCCCGCAGCGCACCGGTCAGCGGGCCCGCACGCTGCGGCTCCGGCAGCGGGTCCACGACGATCGCGCTGATCGTCGACCACGTGGAGGAGCGGCGGAACGGCGACATGCCCTCCACCGCCGCGTACAGCGTCGCGCCCAGGGACCAGACGTCCGACGGCGGCCCCGGCAGGTCGCCGCGGGCGCGCTCCGGCGACAGGTAGTCGATGGAGCCGACCATCTCGCCGGGGGCGGTCAGCCGCGTCGAGCCGTCGTCGCCCGGGTCGTCCATCGCGGCGATGCCGAAGTCGGTGAGGACGACGCGGCCGCTGCGGGCCAGCAGGATGTTCGCCGGCTTGACGTCGCGGTGCAGGACGCCGGCCCGGTGGGCGGCGGCCAGCGCGTCGACGACCTTCGCGCCGATACCGGCGGCCTCCGCGGGGTCGAGCACGCCCCGTTCGCGGATGACGTCGTCCAGGGACGGTCCTTCGACCAGCTCCATGACGATCAGCGGCCGGCCCTCGTGCTCCGTGACGTCGTGCACGGCGATCACGCCCGGATGGTCGACACGGGCCGCGGCCCGCGCCTCCCGCTGCATCCTTAACCGCAGCTCGCCCGCGTCATGCGCCGCTCCCTCGCCGAACGCCCGCAGTTCCTTCACCGCGACCTCGCGGCCCAGGACCTCGTCCACGGCACGCCACACCGTGCCCATGCCGCCCCGGCCGAGCTGCCCCACCACGCGATACCGCCCGGCGAGCCGCCGGCCGGACCCCGCTTCGCTCTCCCCCACAGCCGCCCTCTGCCGCTCGGTGCGCGCACCGTGTCCGATGCGCGCACTGTGTCCATGCTTCGGAAGGCAGCCTAACGGGCCCGGGTGACAACGGAGTCGGATGCGCCGGCCGGGGCGTGGAGTACGCGGCGGTACGGGGGCGGGGTACGCCCCCGTACGCCCCCGGCTCACTTCCCCGCGCCCCCGTCCCCGGCTCCCGCCGCGACCTCGGCGCGGGCCAAGTCCCCGGCACCGGACCCGCCTACGCCCCGGACCCCGCCTTCGCCTCCGGCCCCGTCCGCGCCTCCGGCCCTGTCTGCGTCTCCGGCGGCGCCCTCGCCTCCCACCCCGTCCGCGCCTCCGGCGGGCCCCGCGCCCCGTAGCGCCGTGAACGCCAGCACCGCCACCGACAGCGCAAGCAGCCCGCTGATCACGCCCACCGCCGCGAGACCGCCCGCGAACGCCTCCCGCGCCGCGCCCAGCAACTCCGCGCCCCGCTGCCCCGGCAGCTCCTCCGCCACCGCCACCGCGCCCGCCAGGGTGTCCCGCGCCGTCTCCGCCGCCGCCTCCGGCGTGCCCTCCGGCACCCCGCCGCCGGCATCCGACCGGTACACCGCCGTGCCCACGCTCCCCAGCACCGCGACGCCCAGCGCCACCCCCAGCTCCGAACTCGTCTCGCTGATCGCCGACGCCGCCCCCGCCTTCTCCGGCGGCGCGGAACCCACCACCAACTCGGTGCCCAGCGCCAGCACAGGACCGATACCGGAGTTCACCAGCCCGTACGCCACGACGATCAGCGCGATCGACCCCGCGTCACCCGGCCCGACCCGCGACAGCAGCAGGAACCCCACCGCCGACGACACCAGCCCCGCGCCCATCACGGCCCCGGGACCGAACCGCCGCGCGAACACCGGTGCCGTCACGGAAGCCGCGATCAGCACCCCCGCCGGCGGCAGCAGCCACAACCCCGCCCGCAGCGCCGACTGGCCCTCCACCATCTGCAAGTACTGCGTCACGAACAGGTACGTGCCGCTGACCGCGACCGTCGCCACCAGAATGATCAGCAGCGCGCTGCGGAACGACCGGTCGGCGAACAGCCCCAGATCCAGCAGCGGGTCGGCCAACCCCCGCTGCCTGCGCACGAACAGCGCCCCCGCCGCCGCCCCCACGGCCGCGGCCAGCAGCGGCAGCACCGCGAGACCGTGCGCCAGCTCCTTGATCGCGTACGTCAGCGGCAGCATCGTCACCAGCGACAGCACCACACTCGCCGCATCCACCCGGCCCGCGTCCGGATCCCGCGACTCCGGCAGCAGCACCGGCCCCGCCACCAGCAGCAGCACCATCACCGGGATGCCCAGCAGGAACGCCGAACCCCACCAGAAGTACTCCAGCATCGCGCCGCCCAGCACCGGCCCCAGCGCGACGCCCAGGGAGAACATCGCCGCCCAGATCGCGAACGCCAGACCCCGCTGCCGCGGATCGGGGAAGAGATTGCTGATCAGGGAGAGCGTCGACGGCATCAGCGTGGCACCTGCCACGCCCAGCAGCAGCCGGGCGGCGATCAGCGCCTCCGCACTCGGCGCGTACGCGGCGGCGACGGACGCGGCACCGAAAGCGGCGGCACCGATCAGCAGCAGCCGGCGGCGGCCGACACGGTCGCCCAGGGTGCCCATGGTCACCAGGAAACCGGCGATCATGAAGCCGTAGATGTCGATGATCCACAGCATCTGCGTGTTGCCGGGCCGCAGATCCGCCGCCAGATGCGGCACCGCCAAGTGCAGCACGGAGACGTCCAGGGCCAGCAGGAGGGTGGGCAGGGCCAGCACCGCGAGCCCGGCCCACGCGCGCGGCCCCGCGCGCCCGCCGGAGCCGGTGGGGCCCGTACCGCCTGGATCCGGGGCGCCGGCGGCGTCGGTGCCGGGGGTGAGGTCGGTGTTCACGGGAATCCCTTCGAGGTGGTCGGGGGGCTCGTCCGGAGGACGCGGCCGATGCGGTCGGCACGATCCGGGCGGCGCAGTCGGTGCGAGACGAAGCCGCCGGTCCGAACCGATCGGACACGTCCCTCGGTGCTACGGACCCGACTGTGCGACCCGCCACTCTCGGTCCACTCCAGATCCGCTCTCGGCCGGCGCCCGGCGCCCCGGGAGCGGCCCGCCTCGCACACCGGGTGACGGCCCCGGCACGGCCACGCCGGATGTCAGAGCCGCTGCGTACCGTTGAGGCATGCGATACGGGGTCCTCGGTCCACTGGCGGTGTGGACGGACGCCGGCGAACCGGTCAAGGTCGCCGAGCGCAAGGTCCGCGCGCTCCTCGCCGACCTGCTGCTGCACGAGGGCCGCACCGTCTCCGCCGGCCGCCTCGCCGAGGACCTCTGGCCGCCCGGCAGCCGCCCCGCGAACCCGGCCGCGACGCTCCAGACCCGCGTCTGGCAGTTGCGCCGCGCCCTCGCCGCCGCCGAACCCGGCGGCCGCGACCTGGTCGTCCGCGAACACGGCGGCTACCGCCTCGCCGCACCCCCCGAATCCGTCGACGCCGGCCGCTTCGCGGCCCTCCTCGCCCGGGCCCGTACGACCGAAGACCCCCGGACACGGGCGGCGGGACTGCGCGAAGCCCTCGCGCTGTGGCGCGGCGGCGCCTACGAGGACGTCGCCGACCAGGACTTCGCCCGCGCCGAAGCCGCCCGGCTGGAAGAGACCCGGCTCACCGCCGTCGAGGAACTGGCCCACGCCCGGCTCGCCCTCGGCGAGCACGGCCCGCTCGCCGCCGAACTCGCCGACCTCGTGGACCGCCATCCGCTACGCGAACGGCTCCGCGCCGCACACATGACGGCGCTGTACCGGGCGGGCAGGCAGAGCGAAGCCCTCGCCGCATACGGCGACCTGCGCCGGCACCTGGCCCGCGAACTGGGTCTGGAACCCGGCCCGGAAGTGGCCGCACTGCAACGCGCGATCCTCGCGCAGGACCCCGCGCTGCTGACGGGGCCGCGCGGGCGGGGCGAGCGGACGGCGCGGCACGGCACGGCGGCGGCGGACACGAGGACAGCAGGCACAGACACGCAGCCGCCGGGCACGGCGGATGCGGGCAAGGCAAGCCCGGATGCGGCAGCCGGCGCAGCAGCCCCGGCACCCGGTACCGCGAACACCGCCCCCGGCAGCCTCCCACTCCCCGACCCCGGCCCGCCGCCGTCCAACCTCCCCGCGCCCGTCACCGAACTCATCGGCCGCAGCCGCGAACTCACCGACGTACGCAAACTCCTCCACACCGAACGCCTCGTCACCCTCACCGGCCCCGGCGGCGTCGGCAAGACCCGGCTCGCCCTCGAAGCCGCCGCCCAGGCCCTCACCGACGCCCCCGCAGGACTCCCCGGCGACTTCCCCGACGGCGTGTGGCTCGCCGAACTCGCCGGCCGCCGCTGCCACGACGACCCCGCCGACGTCATCGCCCAGGCCCTCGGCGTCCACGACACCGAAGGCCGCCCCACCCACGACGTCCTCGCCGACGCCGTACGCGCCAAACGCCTCCTCCTCGTCCTCGACAACTGCGAACACCTCGTCGAGGCCGTCGCCCCCCTCGCCGCCCGCCTCCTGCGCGCCGCGCCCGGCCTGCGGATCCTCGCCACCAGCCAGGAGCAGTTGGCCATCGCCGGCGAAACCCTCTACGCCGTACCGCCGCTCGACCTGCCCCACCCCGGCACCCCGCCCGCACACACCACCGCCGCCGGCACCCCCACCCCCAGCGCCGCCCCCGCCGCCGAGTGCCTGCACGAATCCAGCGCCGTACGGCTCTTCCTCGCCCGCGCCGCCGCCGCGGCCCCCGGATTCCGGCTCGACCCCGGCAACGCCGCCGCCGTCGCCGCCATCTGCCGCCGCCTCGACGGCATCCCCCTCGCCCTCGAACTCGCCGCCACCCGCGTCCGCGCCCTCGGCGTCCACCACCTCGCCGAACGCCTCGACGACAGGTTCCGCGTCCTCGCCGCCGCCGGCACCCGCAGGGACGCGCCCGAACGGCAGCGCACCCTCCGCGCGACGATCGCCTGGAGCTGGGAACTCCTCACCCCCGCGGAACAGGCCGTCCTGCGCCGGCTCTCCGTCTTCGCCGCCGGCACCACCCTGCCCGCCGCCGAAGCCGTCTGCGCCGGCACGGACATCGACCCCGCCGACGTCGCCGACCTCCTCGCCCGCCTCGTCGACCGCTCCCTCGTCGTCACCACCCCCGCGCCCGAAGGCCCCCGCTACGGGCTGCTGGAATCGGTCGCCGCCTACGCCCTGGAAGAACTGACCGCCGCGGGCGAACACCCCCGCGCGCTACGCCACCACGCCACCCACTACACCGACCTCGCCGAACGCGCCGCACCCCACCTCCACACCCGCACCCAGGCCCGCTGGCTCACCGTCCTCGACGCCGAAGCGGCCAACCTGCGCCGCGCCCTCGACACCGCCACCACGACGGGCGCCACGGCCCTGGCGCTGCGCCTGGCGAACGCCCTGGCCTGGTACTGGTTCCTGCGCGGCCGCCACCGCGAAGGCACGAGAGCGCTGACACGCGCACTGGAGGCGGCAAGGACGACGGCGGCGGACGGCGGGACGACGGGGAACGCACCCGGCGGCGGCGACACCCAGGGCGGCGGGGCGGCGCGCGCCGCCGCGCCGCTCGCCACCGCCGCCGCCTGGCACGCCGGCTTCGCCCTCCACGACGCCACGGCCCGCCCCCCGCGCAGCGGCGGGACCCGGATCACCGGGGAGCACGCACCGGGGGAAACGCACGACGGCGGCGCCCCCGCCCCGCAGCCGGCCACCACCGGCGACCACACCGCCCCCCTCCCCACGCGCCCCGGCGCCACCGGCGGCAGCCTGCCGCAGTGGGCACATGAACCCCCGGGCACCGGCAGCCCGTACGCACCACCCACCGCAACCGGAACCGGACTCGCGGCCCGCCCCGGGGGACCCCTCACCCCGGACCCGGACGTGCCCGCGCCCACCGCACCGGCGTCCCCGGCGGGCGACGCCGACACCCGCGCGGTGTGGTTCCTCGCCTTCGC
Organism: Streptomyces sp. NPDC004134; assembly: GCF_042874195.1. Classification (NCBI taxonomy): domain Bacteria; kingdom Bacillati; phylum Actinomycetota; class Actinomycetes; order Kitasatosporales; family Streptomycetaceae; genus Streptomyces; species Streptomyces sp. NPDC004134. The sequence goes on from NZ_JBIAMS010000021.1 coordinate 116,390, forward strand.
CGAGGCCAACTACGGGACCATCCCCCGCGCCGCGGTGTTGGCCGACCGGGCGCTGGGCGAGTCCCGTACCCGCGGGGACCGCTGGGGCGAAGCCGCCGCGCTCGTCGTACAGGCGACCGTCGCCCTCTTCCGCGGCGAACTGACCGCGCTCGCACGGCACTCCGCGACCGCCGCCCGCATCTTCGACGCACTCGGCGAGGACTGGGGCCGGCTCGAAGCCGGCGAGGCCATGGCCGAACACGCCGAGATCACCGGCGACTACGCGCGCGCCGCGCGCCTGCACCGCGACGACGCCCGCCGCGCGGAGGAACTCGGCCTGTGGGCCCAGCAGTCGTACCGGCTCACCGGACTCGCGCGGATCACGATGCTCACCGGCGACCTGGCCGGGTCACGGCGGCTGCACGAGCGGGCCATGGCGCTGGCCGTCGCGCACTTCGACCCGGTCGGCGAGGAGTTCGCCGAGATCGGCCTCGGCATGGTCGCCCGCAGAGCCGGCCGGCCCGAGGCCGCCGAGGGGCACCTGCGCCCCTGGCTGACGTGGTGGCGCGGACTCGACTGCTCGGCGGCACCGCGCGCGGTGGCGCTGATCGCGGCGGAGCTGGGCTTCATCGCCGAGGAGCGCGGCGACGCCGAAGAGGCGCGCGCCCTCCAGCGCGAAGGGCTGGCCGCCGCGCTCGAATCGGAGGACCCGCGGGCCGCGGCGCTGGCGCTGGAAGGGCTGGCGGGAGTCGAGACGCTCACCGGCAACCACCTGCCCGCCGCCCGCCTCCTCGGCACCGCCGCCGCCCTCCGCACGGCGGCCGGCGCCCCCCTGCCCACGGCGGAACGGGGCGACGTCGACCGCATCACGGCCCGCGCCACGACAGCCCTGGGCCGCAAAGCCTTCGCCGAGGCCCACGAAGAGGGCCAGAAGATGCCCCTGACCGCCCACCCGGCAACCCACCAGCCCCCGCCCACAACCGGGCCCTAGCCGCACGGGTCCGGCACCCCGCCACCCCGCGCCCGCTCCCCCCTACCGCTCCGTCGCCGGGCTCGGCTTCGCCGGGGCCTGACGGCCGCCGCCCGGCTGCGGGGTGCGCTCCGGGGCGGCGATCTCCTGCCACCACGGGGCCGTCGGCAGCACCGGCGCCGACGGCTCGAAGGGCTCGCCCGGGCGGGGGATCGCCGCGCGGACGTCCGCTGCCGCCGCCGCGGCGGCGGTGCGCTCCGCGGGCTCCTCCCAGCGGTGCGGGGCGAGGTTGAAGGTGCCCCAGTGGATCGGCAGCAGCACCCCGCCGCGCAGGTCGAGATGGGCCCGCACGCCCTCCTCCGGGGTCATGTGGATGTCCGGCCAGTACTCGCTGTACGCGCCGATCTGCACCATCGCCGCGTCGAACGGGCCGTGTTCCGCGCCGATGGCGGCGAAGCCCGGGAAGTAGCCGGTGTCGCCGCTGTGGAACACCCGGTGCTCCGGGCCGCGGACGGACCAGGAAGCCCACAGCGTGCGCTGCTTGTTGCGGATGCCGCGGCCGCAGAAGTGGCGGGCGGGCGTCGCGGTGAGGGTCAGGCCCGCGGCCTCGGTGGACTCGTTCCAGTCCAGTTCCGCGATGCGGTCCTGCGGCACGCCCCAGCGCTCCAGGTGCGCGCCGACGCCGAGGGGAACGGCGAAGAGCACGTCGGGGGCGACGGCCTTGCGGAGTTCGCGGACGGTCGACATGTCGAGGTGGTCGTAGTGGTCGTGGGAGATGACGACCGCGTCGAGCGGGCCGAGTTCGCCGAGCGGCAGCGGCACGCGGTGGAAGCGGCGCGGGCCGGCGAAGGAGAACGGCGAACAGCGCTCGCCGAAGACCGGGTCGAAGAGGACGCGGCGGCCGTCGATCTCGGCGAGGACGGTGGCGTGGCCGAGCCAGGTCAGGCGCAGCCCGCCGGCGGGCGGGGCGGACAGGTCGGGACGCTGCACGGGGATGAGGCCCGCGGGCTTGCGGCCGTCGCGGCGGAGCAGGGCGCGGAACATCTCGCCGCGGGAACCGGTGCCGGGCTGCGGGCCGATGCCGGCCGGGACGGGGTTGCGGAAGGCGCCGGCCTCCGGGTCGTAGTTCGGCGAGTTGAGAATCCGCGCCAGCCGGGCACCAGCCGGCTCGGCGCCGAACGACGCGGGGCGAACTCGACGCATGGGCTACTCCTTGGTCTCGGACTGTGGGGTCAACGGCGGCGGGGACGGCGGTGTTCCGGCTCACGTGAGAATATAGCGCTGACAGATTTTGACATCTGTCATCTGTCATTCCATACTTGTCGGCATGACTTCGATCCCGACTCGCCCCCTCGGCACCACCGGCCCCCGCGTCTCCGCCCTCGGCCTCGGCTGCATGGGCATGTCCGCGCTCTACGGGCCCGTCGACCGCAAGGAGTCCATCGCCACCATCCACGCCGCCCTCGACGCCGGCGTAACCCTCCTCGACACCGGCGACTTCTACGGCATGGGCCACAACGAGCTGCTGATCCGCGACGCCTTCGCCGCCCGCCCCGGCAGCCGTGACCAGGCCGTCGTCAGCGTCAAGTTCGGCGCCCTGCGCGACCCCTCCGGCGGCTTCCTCGGCTACGACGGCCGGCCCGCCGCGGTGAAGAACTTCGCCGCGTACTCGCTGCAGCGCCTCGGCACCGACCACATCGACGTCTACCGGCTCGCCCGCCTCGACCCCGACATGCCCGTCGAGGAGACCGTCGGCGCCGTGCAGGAGCTGATCGACGCCGGCCACGTGCGGCACGTCGGGCTCTCCGAGGTCGGCGCGGAGACCGTGCGCCGGGCCGCCGCCACCGCGCCGGTCGCCGATCTCCAGATCGAGTACTCGCTGATCTCCCGCGGCATCGAGGATGAGATCCTGCCGGTCTGCCGCGAGCTGGGGGTCTCCGTCACCGCGTACGGCGTGCTCTCCCGCGGCCTGATCAGCGGGCACATGACGCGCGAGAGCGTGCGCGGCCTGGGCGCGCAGGACTTCCGGGCGCACTCCCCGCGGTTCGCCGAGGAGAACGTCGGCCGGAACCTGGCGCTCGTCGACGCGCTGCGGCGGGTCGCGGACGGCAAGGGGGTGACGGTCGCGCAGATCGCCATCGCCTGGGTGCTGGGCCGCGGCGATGACATCGTGCCGCTCGTCGGGGCCCGGCGCCGCGACCGGCTCGCGGAGTCCCTCGGCGCGCTGGACGTGGTGCTGGACGCGGCGGATCTGGCCGCGATCGAGGAGGCGGTGCCGGTGGGCGCGGCGGCGGGCGAGCGGTACGCGCCGGAGCAGATGGCGATGCTGGACAGCGAGCGGGCGAGCGGTACGGGCGGCGCGTAGCGGGGTGCCGCCGCGCCTGCCCCGGGTCCCCGCCCCCCCGCCCCGGCGCGTGCGGCCGCCGCCGGGCGGGGCGGCTCCCGGCGGCGGGTGTGTCGTTGTCGGCGGTGGCTGCGAAGCTGGTAGCAGAGCCGACGCCAGTCGGGAGAGCCCGAGAGCCGGAGAGCGCCGATGCCGTCCGAGACCCTGACCCCCGAGCACATCCTCGAAGCCACGGAGGAGGTGCTGCGCCGCTATGGCCCGGCGAAGGCGACGGTGGTGGACGTGGCGCGGGTGCTGGGGGTGAGTCACGGCTCGGTGTACCGGCATTTTCCGAGCAAGGCGGCGCTGCATGCGGCGGTGGCGGCGCGGTGGCTGGACCGGACGTCGGCGGCGCTGGAGAAGGTCGCGGCGGCGGAGGGTCCCGCGGATGTGCGGTTGCGGCGGTGGCTGGCGGAGTTGTTCGACGCGAAGCGGCACAAGGCGCATGACGATCCGGAGATGTTCGCGACGTATATGGCGCTGATCGGCGACAGCGGCTCTGTGGCTCGTACGGGTCCGGCGGCGGGTGCCGCGGCGGGTTCGGCGGGTTCGGCGGGTGCCGCGGCGGGTTCGGCGGGTTCGGCGACGGTGGCGGGTGTGGTGACGCGGCATATCGCGGAGCTGACGGGGCAGTTGACGCTGATCCTGGAGGACGGGGTGCGTCAGGGGGTGTTGTCGGTGCCGCCGGCCGTGGCGGCGGGGGATGCGGAGTCGGCGGCGGTGGCGCAGGCGGCGCGGCGTTCGGTGGAGGGGGTGGCGCGGGCGGTGTTCGATGCGACGCGCCGGTTCCATGATCCGGCGTTCGCGCCGGACTGGGAGGAGCCGGGGGTGGCGGCGGAGTTCGCGCTGGTGGTGGATGTGGTGGTGCGGGGCCTGCGTCCCTGAGGCGGGAACTGCCGTCTCTGGGCGGGGGCTACGTCTCTGAGGCGGGCGCCGTGCCGTCGTTGGTTCCGGTTCCGGTTCCGGTTCCGGCGGCGGCTTCGTGTGCTTCGGCGAGGTGTTCTTCTGCTTTGAGCCAGGGCAGGAACTGGGCGGCTCTGGTCCAGTCGCAGCTTTCGCAGCGGAGTGTGCGCCGGGCGCCGGCGCCGGTGACGTGGACGGTGTGTTCGTGGCCGTCGGGGTCGGTGGCGGTGACCCGGCTGGTGGCCCTCGCGTGCATGGCGCGCCTCCTGCTGCTGCTTGTTCGTGCTGTGCGTGGCTCCTTCTGGCCTGGCGGTGGGGCTCAGTGTGCAGCAAGGGGCTCGCGTGCCGCAGCTTGCCGGGGGTTTTCCGTGCGGTTCGCGTATACGGCGACGGCGCCCCCCGGCCGGGGGGCGCCGTCGTGGTGTGGCGGGTGGGTCAGCAGCCGAGGAGGCGGCCGCCGAGGTAGGTGCCGACCTGGTCGAGGGAGACGCGTTCCTGCTTCATGGTGTCGCGTTCGCGGACGGTGACGGCGTTGTCGTCGAGGGTGTCGAAGTCGACGGTGATGCAGTAGGGGGTGCCGATTTCGTCCTGGCGGCGGTAGCGGCGGCCGATGGCGCCGGCGTCGTCGAACTCGATGTTCCAGTGGCCGCGGAGGTCGGCGGCGAGGCCCTTGGCCTTGGGGGAGAGTTCGGGGTTGCGGGAGAGGGGGAGGACTGCGGCCTTGACGGGGGCGAGGCGGGGGTCGAGGCGCATGACGGTGCGCTTTTCCATCTTGCCCTTGGCGTTGGGGGCTTCGTCTTCGACGTAGGCGTCGAGCATGAAGGCGAGCATGGTGCGGCCGACGCCAGCGGCGGGTTCGATGACGAAGGGGGTCCAGCGTTCGCCGGCTTCCTGGTCGAAGAAGGAGAGGTCCTGGCCGGAGGCGGCGGAGTGGGCCTTGAGGTCGAAGTCGGTGCGGTTGGCGATGCCTTCGAGTTCGCCCCACTGGCTGCCGGCGAAGTCGAAGCGGTATTCGATGTCGACGGTGCGCTTGGAGTAGTGGGAGAGCTTGTCCTTGGGGTGCTCGAACCAGCGGAGGTTGGCTTCCTGCATGCCGAGGCCGGTGTACCAGTTCCAGCGCTGCTGCATCCAGTACTCGTGCCAGGTCTCGTCTTCGCCGGGCTTGACGAAGAATTCCATCTCCATCTGCTCGAACTCGCGGGTGCGGAAGATGAAGTTGCCCGGGGTGATCTCGTTGCGGAAGGACTTCCCCGTCTGGGCGATGCCGAAGGGGGGCTTCTTCCGGGAGGAGGTCTGGACCTGCATGAAGTTGGTGAAGATGCCCTGGGCGGTTTCGGGGCGCAGGAAGGTCTCGGAGCCGGCGTCCTGGGTGGGGCCGAGGTGGGTGGAGAGGAGGCCGGAGAACTGCTTGGGTTCGGTGAAGCCGCCCTTGTTGCCGCAGTGGGGGCAGTTGATGTCGGCGAGGCCGCCGGTGGGGGGGTGGCCGTGCTTGGCTTCGTAGGTCTCTTCGAGGTGGTCGGCGCGGTAGCGCTTGTGGCAGGAGGTGCATTCGGTGAGGGGGTCGGTGAAGGTGGCGACGTGGCCGGATGCTTCCCAGACCTCGCGGGCGAGGATGACGGAGGAGTCGAGGCCGACGACGTCGTCGCGGGAGGTGACCATGGAGCGCCACCACTGGCGCTTGATGTTCTCCTTGAGCTCTACGCCGAGGGGGCCGTAGTCCCAGGCGGCGCGCTGGCCGCCGTAGATCTCGCTGCACGGGTAGACGAAGCCACGGCGCTTGCTCAGGCTGACGATGGTGTCGATCTTGTCGGCGGCCACGGTGCTCTCTTCATTACGACGACGAAGCGGTGCTCCAGGTTACCGGCGGCGGTGCCCTTGGTTTCAAATCGGGGGGCGGGCGGGGCGGGGGTGCGGGTGGTCGCAGGCCATTGCGGGGTGGCTGCGGGGTGGCTGCCGGGGGGCCGGGGGCGGGGCTCGGGGTGGGCCGGAGGGTACCGCCCGTAAATATTTTTGACAATCGTTTCCATCTTTGATGAAAATGAGTGTCATGAGAGCTTCCCGCCGGTCCATATCCGGTCTCACCCCCGCCGCCGCCGCGGCGCTGTCCGCGGCCGCGCTGCTGGCCCTGTCCGCCTGCGGCGACGGGGCTTCGGGCACCACGACGGAGGACGGCAGGCTGCGGGTGACGGCGTCGTTCTATCCGATGCAGTTCCTGGCCGAGGAGATAGGCGGCGGGAACGCGGAGGTCTCGACGCTGACGAAGCCGGGGACGGAGCCGCACGATCTGGAGCTGAGCCCGCGGCAGACGGGGGATCTGGCGGACGCGGGGCTGATCGTCTATCTGAAGGACATGCAGCCGGCGGTGGACGAGGCCATCGAGCAGTCGGGCGCGGAGCATGTCGTGGAGGCGTCGGAGTTCACGTCGCTGGAGAAGCACGGCGGGGAAGAGGGCGACGGCCACGCGGAGGAGGACGGGGGCCACGCGGAGGAGGGGGCCGACGGCGGCCACGAGGGGCACGACCACGGCGGCGAGGACGGCGCCGATCCGCACATCTGGCTGGATCCGGTGCGGTACGCGGAGGTCGCGGAGGGCGTCGGCGAGGCGATGGCGGAGGCGGACCCGGACCACGCGAAGGCGTACGAGAAGAACGCCGCGGAGCTGGCGGACCGGCTGCGGCGGTTGGACGGGAAGTTCGCCGCGGGGCTGGAGGGCCGGCGTACGGACACGTTCGTCACGACGCACGCCGCGTTCGGCTACCTCGCCGACCGCTACGGCCTGGTGCAGGAGTCGATCAAGGGGCTGAGCCCGGAGTCGGAGCCGAGCGCGGCGCGGATGCAGCAGTTGCAGGACATCGCGGCGGACGACGGGGTGACGACGGTGTTCTTCGAGACGCTGGTCAGCGACGAGACGGCGCGCACTCTCGCGGGTGACCTGGGTCTGGAGACGGATGTGCTCGACCCGATCGAGGGCGTGACGGACAAGTCCAGGGGTGACGGCTACTTCGAGATCATGGAGGCGAACCTCGGGGCGCTGCAGAAGGCGCTGGGGGCGAAGTGAGCGGGGTCTCGGCGGAGGGAGCGGGCGTGGAGCCGGTGGTGAGTCTGCGCGGTGGGCACGCGTCGCTGGGCGGGCGCGCGGTGCTGGGCGGGGTGGATCTGGCGGTGGGCCGCGGCGAGGTGGTGGCGCTGCTGGGGGCGAACGGTTCGGGGAAGTCGACGACGGTGCGGGCCGTGGTGGGCCGGGTGCCGCTGACGTCGGGTGAGCTGGAGTTGTTCGGGACGCCGCTGGGGCGGTTCCGTGCGTGGCGGCGGATCGGGTATGTGCCGCAGCGTTCGACGGCGGCCTCGGGGGTGCCGGCGTCGGTGCGGGAGGTGGTGTCGTCGGGGCGGCTTTCGCGGTCGCGGCTGCGGCCGCTGGGGCGGGCGGACCGGGCGGCGGTGGACGGGGCGCTCGAGGTGGTGGGTCTCGCGGACCGGGCGAAGGAGTCGGTGAATCGTTTGTCCGGCGGGCAGCACCAGCGGGTGCTGATCGCGCGGGCGCTGGCGGCGGAGCCGGAGTTGCTGATCATGGACGAGCCGCTGGGCGGGGTGGATCTGCCGAGCCAGCGGATTCTGGCGGAGGCGCTGGCCGGCCAGGTGGCGGGTGGTGCGTCGGTGTTGCTGGTGCTGCACGAGCTGGGGCCGCTGCAGCCGCTGATCGACCGTACGGTCGTGCTGGGTGACGGTCTGGTGGTGCGGGAGTACGGGCGCGGGGAGGCGGACGCGGCGGCGCAGGTGCACGATCTGGCGTGCCATCCGCACCCGGGCGGTGCGGGTGAGCCGGCCGCGGCGGACAGGACGGGGCTGCTGACATGATGCTGGAGTTCCTGGAGCCGCCGTTCATGCAGCGGGCGCTGCTGGCGGCGCTGCTGGTGGGGATCGCGGCGCCGGCGGTGGGCATCTATCTGGTGCAGCGCCGGCAGGCGATCATGGGTGACGGTATCGGGCATGTGGCGCTGACGGGGGTGGCGCTGGGTTTTTTGCTGAACACGAGCCCGGTGTGGACGGCGGTGCTGGTGGCGGCGGCGGGCGCGGTGGCGATGGAGCTGATCCGCTCGTACGGGCACACGCGCGGTGATCTGGCGCTGGCGATGCTCTTCTACGGGGGCATGGCGGGCGGTGTGCTGCTGATCAATCTGGCGCCGAACGGGTCGACGGCGAACCTGACGACGTATCTGTTCGGTTCGGTGACGACGGTGTCGGATTCCGATGTGACGGCGATCCTGTGGCTGTCGGTGTTCGTGCTGCTGGTGACGCTGGGGTTGCGCAGGCAGTTCTTCGCGATCTGCCAGGACGAGGAGTTCGCGAAGGTCACGGGGCTGCCGGTGCGGTCGCTGAACCTGCTGCTGGCGGTGACGGCGGCGGTGACGGTGACGGTGGCGATGCGGGTCGTGGGGCTGCTGCTGGTGAGTGCGCTGATGGTGATTCCGGTGGCGGCGGCGCAGCAGGCGACGCGCGCGTTCGCGGCGACGCTGGCGCTGGCGGTGGCGATGGGGGTGGTGACGACGCTGTCGGGGACGGTGTTCTCGTACTACGTGGACGTGCCGCCGGGGGCGACGATCGTACTGTTTGCGCTCGGGCTGTTTTTGCTGGTCACGGCGTTGGCGGTGCCGTTGGCGCGGTGGCGGTCGCGGTCGGGTGGTGCGGCGGCGGCCAAGGCGGGGATGCCGGTCGCGGCGGGGCCGGGTGACGGGAGCGGCGAGGGGGCTGGTGAGCGGGTAGGAGGTGGGGCGCGATGACGGCGGCTGCGGCGGCTGTGTCCGTTTCCGGGGGTGCTGCTGGCACAATGGCGGCTCGTGGGGCGGACAGGGCTTCGAGCGAGCAGCAGGAGGCAAGGGTGACGACCGCAGGTCCCCCGGTACGCGGCCGGTCGACGCGTCAGCGGGCGGCGGTGGCCGCGGCGCTGGCGGAGGTCGACGAGTTCCGCAGCGCCCAGGAGCTGCACGACATGCTGCGGCATCGCGGCGAGTCGGTGGGGCTGACGACGGTGTACCGGACGCTGCAGTCGCTGGCGGATGCCGGCGATGTGGACGTGCTGCGGACGACGGAGGGTGAGGCGGTGTACCGCCGGTGCAGCACCGGTGAGCACCATCACCATCTGGTGTGCCGGGTGTGCGGGAAGGCGGTGGAGGTCGACGGTCCCGCGGTGGAGCGCTGGGCGGAGTCGATCGCGTCGGAGCACGGGTTCGTGGACGTGGCGCACACCGTGGAGGTCTTCGGTACGTGCGCGGAGTGCGCGGCGCAGGCGCGGGGCTGACGGGGGCGCTGCGGGCGTGCCGCGCGCCGTGCGCGCGGTGGCCCGCGGGGCGGGCGCACCGCCCGGGTCCGTAGGGCCTGTGGTGCGGGCCCGGCCTGCCGGGCGCCTGGCGGGGGTGTCAGCGGCTGTGTGCCTCGTTGCCGGTGTCGGAGCCGGTGTCGGAGCCGGTGTCGAAGCCGGTGTCGAAGCCGGTGTCGAAGCCGTTGCCGGTGTCGTTGGGGATGGCGCCGCCGAAGCGGCGGTCGCGGGAGGCGTACTCGACGCAGGCGCGCCACAGGTCGCGGCGGTCGAAGTCGGGCCACAGGATGTCCTGGAAGACCATTTCGGCGTAGACGCTCTGCCAGATCAGGTAGTTGGAGGTGCGCCGCTCGCCGGAGGGCCGGATGAACAGGTCCACGTCGGGCATGTCGGGGTGGTAGAGGTATTTCGCGAAGGTGCGTTCGCTGACCTTCTTGGGGTCGAGGCGGCCGGCGGCGACGTCGCGGGCGATGCCGGCGGCGGCGTCGGCGATTTCGGCGCGGCCGCCGTAGTTGACGCACATGTAGAGGGTCATGGCGTCGTTGTCGGTGGTCTGTTCTTCGGCGACCTGGAGTTCCTGGACGACGCTCTTCCACAGTTTGGGCATGCGGCCGGCCCAGCGGATGCGTACGCCCATGGCGTCGAGTTCGCTGCGGCGGCGGTGGATGACGTCGCGGTTGAAGTTCATGAGGAAGCGCACTTCGTCGGGTGAGCGCTTCCAGTTCTCGGTGGAGAAGGCGTAGACGGAGAGGTTCTTCACTCCGAGTTCGAGGCAGCCTTTGACGACGTCGAGGACGACGGCTTCGCCGACTTTGTGGCCTTCGGTGCGGGGCAGGCCGCGTTCCTTGGCCCAGCGGCCGTTGCCGTCCATGACGATCGCGACGTGGCCGGGGACCAGCTCGCCGGGCAGCTTCGGCGCGCGGGCGCCGGAGGGGTGCGGCTCGGGGGGCTGGTAGGAGCGGCGGTGCCGCGTCAGGGACGTGCCGCGGATCCCTCGTCGTGCCATGTGCCGTGCTCTCCCGTTCCTCGGCGTGGGCGGTGTCGTTCCCGTCCGTTTTCTCTGTGCTGCCCGGCTTCTGCCCGCCCGGGGCCCGTCTCATGGCGGGCGGTTCCGCCCGGCTACCTTTCGACGTGGCGCAGCGAGCGCAGGCCCCGCTCCAGGTGCCAGTGCAGATAGGCCGCGACGAGGCCGCTGCCTTCTTTGACGTGATGTGCTCCACAGCGGTCGGCGGTGTGCCAGTCGCCGGTCAGGAGTGCGCCGAGCAGCGCAAGTACCTCGGGTGACGGTACGACGCTACCGGGCACGCGGCAATCGCCGCACAGCACTCCCCCCGCGTTGACGGAGAAGAACCTGTTGGGGCCGTCGAGGCCGCAGCGGGCGCAGTCGCCGAAGCTGGGGGCGTAGCCGTTGACGGCGAGGGAGCGCAGCAGGTAGGCGTCGAGGACGAGCTGGGGGGCGTGGGTGCCGCCGGCGAGGGTGCGCAGGGCGCCGACGAGGAGCAGGTACTGCTGGGTGGCAGGTTCGCCTTCCTGGTCGGTGAAGCGTTCCGCGGTCTCCAGCATGGCGGTGCCGGCGGTGTAGCGGCCGTAGTCGGCGGCTATGGGGGCGCCGTAGGGGGCGATGGTCTCGGTCTGGGTGCACATGGGCAGGCCGCGGCCGACGAGGTCGCCGCCGCGGGCGAAGAACTGGACGTCGACGTGGCTGAAGGGTTCGAGGCGGGCGCCGAATTTCGACTTGGTGCGCCTGACGCCGCGGGCGACGGCGCGGACGCGGCCGTGGCCGCGGGTGAGGAGGGAGATGATCCGGTCCGCTTCCCCCAGTTTCTGGGTGCGCAGCACGATGCCGTCGTCGCGGAACAGGGTCATGGGCCCCATTCTTGCCTACGTGGCGGGGTTCGTGCCCGGCGCGGTGCGGGCGGGGGGTGGCGGCGGGGGGCCGGCCCGGGCTGTGGCTGCCCGGGCCGGCGTGGCCGCGGTGTTACTGCGGGTTGACGGTGTCGAGGGGGAGGCGGAGCTGCTGGCCTCGGGGGGCGGGGGCGTTGTCCTTGCGGATGGCGGTCAGCTCGCCGCGGTTGAGGGCGCGGTCGTAGACGCGCATGTCGTCGAGGTAGCCGTGGAAGCGGTTGGCGCCGTCGAGGCGCTGGCCGATGTCGATGCCGCCGATGCCGAATTCGCTGCCTGCGGTGGGTGAGCCGGGCGGGGCGTCGGCGGCGTAGGAGGTGCCGTCGACGCTGAGGGTGAGTTTTCCGCCGGCGCGCTGCAGGGTGACGAAGTGGAAGGCGTTGTCGTTGTACGCGCCGGTGGTCTGGACGCTGACGGCGGCCTGTTCCATCTGCATGCGGGCGATGATGCGGTTCTGTTCGGGTTCCGCGCGCAGCCAGATGGAGGGGGCGTTGCCGCCGACTCCGTAGGCCCACATGATCGCGTGGGCGCCGTTGGTGCGGCCGTACTTGAACCAGCCGGTCCAGGTGAAGTCGCCGTCGCCGACGTCGAGGGAGTCGTTCCAGGGGACTTCGACGCGGGCGTCGACGTGGGGGGCGGCGTTGTCGAGGTAGAGGGACTGGCCGAACTGTCCGGGGCGCAGGTGGGAGCTGCCGCGGACGTAGGCGGTGTTGCCGCTGCCGGAGACGTCGGGGGTGGTCGCGCCGGGGGCGGGGGCGGGGGGCTGCGGCGGGTCGTCGTTGGGCTGGTCGAGGAAGGCGTCGTTGAAGCGGGCCCAGCGGATCGTCTCGTACGGGCTTGCGGCGCCGGCTTCGTAGAGGAGGCCGACGCGGTCGCCGCCGAGTCCGACCATGTCGGAGTAGGCGGTGGGGCCCCAGTGGATGACGCGGCCCTGCTGCCAGGGTTCCCAGGTGGCGCCGTCGTCGCGGGAGGCGCGTACGGACATGACCTTGCGGTCGGCGGGGTGGGCGGGCAGGGAGGCGAGGATCTGGTCGCCGTGGCGGAGGGTGGCGCCCTGGACGACGGGGCTGACGAGGTCGGGGGTGGTGGTGAAGGGGGCGTCGAAGGTGGTGCCGCCGTCGCTGCTGACGGCGGCGGCGCGGTTGCCGGGGTCGGTGCCGCGTTCGTCGCGGGCGGCGGCGTAGACGGAGCCGTCGCGGCGTTCGAAGAGGCTGAGTTCCTGGGGTTTGACGTCGGGTGGCTGGACGGCGCGGGTGTCGTCGGCGCCGAGTTGCCAGGTGGTGCCGCCGTCGTCGCTGTAGAGGAGGTGGGCGCCCTGGCGGCCGTCGAGGCCCTGGTGGTTGCCGCCGACGAGGAGGCGTCCGGCGTGGTCGCCGGTGGTGAGCTGGAGGCCGTGGCCGGGTCCGGTGGCGTACCAGCGGTCCCATGCGGGTCTGGAGAGTTCGGCGGCCATGTTGCGGGCGGCGCTCCAGGTGCGGCCGTTGTCGGTGGAGTGCTGGAGGTAGGGGGTGCGGACGGTGTCGTCGGCGCCGGGGTTGTGGGTGCTGAGGAGGGAGATGCGGCCGGTTTCGCGGTCGACGACGGGGGCGGGGTTGCCGCGGGTGTCGCCGTCGCCGGCGAGGACGACCTGGGGGGCGGTCCAGGTGGCGCCGCCGTCGGTGGAGCGGCGCAGGACGATGTCTATGTCGCCTTTGTCGGCGCAACTGGCGACGCGGCCTTCGGCGAAGGCGAGGAGGGTGCCGTCGGCGGCTTCGACGACGGCGGGGATGCGGTAGCAGAAGTAGCCGCCGGTGCCGCCCTGGAAGAGCACTTCCTGGCTGAACTCGGATGCTGCTGCCGTCTTTGCGGGGTCTTGTGCGCTGGCGTGGGGGGCGAGTGCGGTCAGGCCGGCGCCGAGGACCGCGGCGCACGCCGCGAGGGCGGTGGCGCGGCGGGGGCTTCTTCGGCGGGCGCGGTCTGCGGCAGGTGCGAGGCGTGGCTGCATGGTGCGTCTCGCTTTCGTCGGGGTACGTCGGGCACGTGGAGGCACGTCGGGCAGGTCGGGGTGAACGCCGACAGCGGTGGATGCCCCATGTCCTACGTAGGACGTGGGATGTCCACCGGCGTAACGTAAAGGCAGCCCCCCGTACGGTCAAGGGTCCGTCCGCAGCTACCCGCAGTTCACCTTCTGCTCATGCCTGCGCCGCTCACCCGACGCCGCGCATCGCCTTCCCGGCGCGCGCCTCGATGCCGCGGAAGTGGGTGGTCATCGCGGCCCGTACCTGCTCGCGGTCGCGGGCCCGCAGCGCGGCGACGATCTCCTTGTGGCGGCGGGCGGTGCCCAGCGGCGAGGGGTCGTCGGCCCAGCCGCGGGCGCCGGCGACGCGGTGGAAGACGTTCCAGAACGCGCCGAGGAGCTGCGGGACCAGGGTGTTGCCTATCGAGCGGTAGAGGACCTCGTGGAACTCGCGGTCCTCCTCGGGGAAGACCTCGCCCTGCCCGGCGCGGGTCTCCATGCGCGCGACGATGGTGTCCAGCGCGTCGAGGTCGGCCTCGGGGATGTTCTCCACCACCCGGCTGATCAGGCCCTCTTCGAGTATTTCGCGGACCTGGAGGATCTCGGTGAGGGCGTGCGCGTCGTCACCGCCGAGCTGCACCAGAGTGCGGAAGGTCAGCCCGTCGGCGAGCGGCGTGAGCGACGCCTCGCCGACGTAGGTTCCGTAGCCGTGGCGGATCTCGACGATGTCGAGGGCCTGCAGCGCCTTGAGCGCCTCGCGCACCGAGTTGCGGCTCACCCCCAGGTCGTCCATCAGCTCGGTCTCGGTGGGCAGTACCGCGCCGGGGCGCAGCTTCCGGTCGAGGATGAGCTGCATGATCTCGCGCTGGATCTGGCCGCCCATGCGCTTCCTGCGGTCCGAACGCGGCTGGGGGTGCTTCAGCTCCTGGGGCATGGCGGTATCGTACGCACAAGGAGGGACATCCTACGTGTGATACGGGAGGTTCATCCGGAAGATGAGGAAGATCCCGGAGTGATGAGCCCCGATTCGTAGCCGATGACCACCAACTGCGCCCGGTCGCGGGCGCCGACCTTGCCCATGATCCGGCTCACATGGGTCTTGGCCGTCAGCGGCGACAGCGCCAGCGACTCGGCGATCTCGGTGTTGTTCAGCCCGCGCGCCACCAGCACCAGCACCTGCCGCTCGCGCTCCGACAGGGCGCCGAGCGCCGCCCCGCCGTGCTGCGTCGCCGCCGGCTGCGGCGCCTCCGGCAGCCGCACCAGGCGCTCGATGAGGCGGGCCGTGGGGCCGGGCGAGAGCAGCGCGTCGCCGGCGGCGACCGTGCGGATGGCCTCCAGCAGCGCCGCCGGCTGGGTGTCCTTGACGAGGAAGCCGGAGGCGCCGGCGCGCAGCGCGGCCATGATGTGCTCGTCGGTGTCGTAGGTGGTGAGGACCAGGACCCGGACGCCCGCCAGGTCCTCGTCCGCGGCGATGAGCCGGGTCGCCTCGATGCCGTCGAGCTCCGGCATCCGCAGGTCCATCACCACCAGGTCGACGCGCTCGCTGCGGGTCAGCGCCACGGCCTCGCGGCCGTTGCCCGCCTCGCCGACGACCTCCATGTCGGCGGCGGAGTCGACGAGCATGGCGAACGCCTTGCGCACCAGGGTCTGGTCGTCGGCGAGCAGGACGCGGATGGGCTGCGCGGTCATGCGGTGCGGCTCCTGTCGGTGAAGGCGGTACGGGCCCCGGGCCGGTCGGCGGGGGCCGCCTGGTCCGCGGGCGCGGCGGATGCGGCGGGTGCTGCGGGATCCGCGGGTGCCGCCGCTGCCGGGGGGTCCGCTTCCACGGTCTCGACGCCCTCGGGTCCCGCCGGTGCGCACGGCAGCACGGCGGTGACCGCGAAGCCCGCGGCGTCCGTGCGGCGGGCCGCCTGAAGGGTGCCGCCGACGCTGCGGGCCCGCTCGCGCATGCCGACGATGCCGTAGCCGGGACGCGCACCGGGCCCCGCGCCCGCGGCCGCGGGCGGCGCGGCGGGCGCCTTCGCCGGATGGGCGGGCCCGTCGTCGACGACGGCGATACGCAACTCGCCCGCCCCCTCGTCGTACGTGACGGCGACCCGCACGTGCACCGCGGACCCGGCGTGCTGCACGGCGTTGGTCAGCGACTGCTGCACGATCCGGTACGCCGCCGCCCCCACCCCCCGCGGCACGTCGCGGGCCGCGTCGGCGACGTCCAGGCGCACCTCGGCGCCGCCGGAGCGCGCCGCCGCCGCCAGGTCGTCAAGACCTGCCAGGCCCGGCGGCGGCCGGGTGCCGTCCACGGCGTCGCCGCCGCGCAGCACCTGCAGCGTGGTGCGCAGTTCCGCACGCGAGTCGCGGCAGGTGCCGGCGATGCCGTCGAGGGCGTCGGCCAGCGCCGCCCGGTCCAGCCGGCCGGGGTCGGCGACCAGCAGGTGCGCGGCCACCGACGTCTGCACGCCGATGAGGGTGATGCTGTGCGCCAGCAGGTCGTGCAGGTCCTGGGCGATGCGCAGCCGCTCCTCGGCGACCCGGCGGGCGGCGGTCTCCTCCCGGGTGCGCTCGGCGCGTTCCGCGCGCTCGACGATGGCGCCGACGTAGTTGCGGTGCACCCGCACCGCCTCGCCGAGCAGCGCCACCGACATGACCCAGCCGGAGGTGCGCAGCAGTTCCGCGCCCTGGTCGGCGTTGCGCAGCGTCAGCATGGTGACGGCCAGGACGACGAGCCCGCAGGTGATCAGCAGCGTCCGCAGCCGGGGTCCGGCGACGGCCAGGGAGTAGACGGCGACCATCATCGTCGGCGTCGGCGCGCTGTGGACGTTGTCGAGGATGTGGTACGGCGCCTCGGGGAGGACGCAGACGAGGAAGACGGCCATCGGGTAGTGGCGGCGCCAGGCCAGCACCGCCACCATGACGAGCAGCAGCACCCAGCCGAAGGCGTCCGGCCGGTGCGCGGATTCCTCGACGCCGCCGAACAGCGCCAGGCACGCGACGACGACGCCGACGAGCGCGGTGAACAGAACGTCCCGGCGCGTCGGCTTCTTCAGCCCGCTCAGCCGGGTCCTCGCTGACTGCATGACCACCATCCTCGCCTACGTCTCCTCAGGCGAAACTCCTCGGTACGGGCGGGCCGTTCCCGCGCACCCGCCGGGCGCGGAAACGGCCGGGCCCGGCCGGGCGGCGATCCCGCGGGACCGCCGCCCGGCCGGGGCGGGGGGCCGTACGGTGCGTACGGCCCTGGCCGGCTGGTGCTAGCGCGCCGCGCCCGCGCCCGCCGGTTCCGGCTCCTGCACCTCGCCGGGATCGGGCGGCGGGGCCTCCTCGCGCTTCGACAGCGGTCCCGGCCACCAGATCTTCTTGCCCAGCAGCCAGCTCGCGGACGTCACCAGGTAGGTGCGCACCAGGAACGTGTCCAGCAGCACGCCGACCGCGACGACGAAACCCAGCTCGAACATCATCACCATCGGCATCGTCGCCAGCGCCGCGAACGTCGCCGCCAGCACCAGCCCCGCCGAGGCGATCACGCCGCCGGTGCGGCGCAGCGCCGTGAGCGCCGCGGTGCGGGTGTCGGCGCCGTTCATGGCCTCCTCGCGCATCCGGTGCAGCAGGAAGATGCCGTAATCGACACCCAGCGCCACCCCGAAGACGAAGGTCAGCAGCGCCAGTTCGCCGCCGATGCCCGGATAGCCCATGACCGGCTCGAAGATCAGGCCGCCGATGCCCATCGCCGCGCCCCACGACGCCACCACGGCGACGGTCAGCACCAGCGGCGCCACCAGGCTGCGCAGCAGCACGACGAGGATGACCAGGACGGCCGCCAGGGTGAGCGGGATGACGAGCTTGCGGTCGCCGGCGTTGGCCTCCGCCAGGTCCAGCGCCTCGGCGCTGGGCCCGCCCACCAGGGCATCGGCGCCGTCGACGGCGCCCAGTTCGGAGCGCAGGTCCGCGATCGTACGGTCCTCCCCCGCGGACTGCGGCGGGTCGGCGGCGTAGACGGTGATCTCGCTGAACCCGTTGCCGGAGCGCGCCAGCTCCGCGGAGGCGACGCCCTCGACGCCCTCGGCCGCCGACAGCGCCGCGTCCGCGCCCGCGTCCTTGGCGACGACGACGATCGCCTGGGCGCTCTGCTCGGGATAGGCGTCCTTCAGCTTCTCCATCGCGGTGATCGACTCGGGCTTGTCGGTGAAGGCGTCCTCCTGCTTGAGGTTGCCCGGCAGGTTGAACGCGCCGAGCGCCAGCGCGCCCAGCAGCACCACGCCGCCCACGAGGATCGCCGCCGGGCGGCGGCCCACCGAGGAGCCCATCCGGTCGAAGAAGCCGCGCCGCTTGGGCTCGCTGCCGTAGGCGGGGACAAGCGGCCAGAAGATGCGGCGGCCGAAGAGGACCATCAGCGCCGGCAGCAGCGTCGTCATGACCGCGAGCGCGCACACCACGCCGACCGCGCCGACCGGGCCGAGGCCCGCGCTGGAGTTGAGGTCCGCGGCCAGCAGGCAGATCAGGCCCGCCGCGACCGTGCCGGAGGAGGCGAGGATCGCCGGGCCGCAGTTGCGTACGGCCGTCAGCATCGCTTCCTGCGGGTCGGTGGTGCGGCGCAGCTCCTCGCGGTACCGGGCCACGAGCAGCAGCGCGTAGTCGGTGCCCGCGCCGAAGATGAGCACCGTCATCACCGCGGAGCTCATCGAGTTGACCGTCAGGTCGAACGCCTGGATGAGGCCGTAGACGACGGCCATCGCGCTCATCGACGCGACGCCCACGCAGACCAGCGGCAGCAGCCACAGGAACGGGCTGCGGTAGGTGAGGATCAGCAGGATCGTCACGATGCCCGCCGTGGCGTACATCAGGGTGCCGTCGACCTCTTCGTAGACCGCCTCGGAGTCGGTCTGGATGCCGGCGGGGCCGCCGAGTTCGACGGACAGGCCCTCGGGGGGATCCGCGACGACCTCCTCGCGGATCTCCTCGACGGCCGCCGTTTGGGCATCCTCGTCGGGCAGTCCGACGACGGAGAACGGCAGCATCAGCGTGCTGCCGTCCTCGGCGGGCACGGCCTGCGGCGTGCCGTCCTTCGCCAGCTCGAACCGGTCGGCGACGGCGCCGGCGTGCCCGGCGGCCAGTTCGCGGTCGGCGGCGGTGATGCCGCCGTCGCGCTGGTAGACGAGGATGCCGTCGAGGGTGTCGCCGCCGGGCATGTCCTCGGCTATCTGCGACACCTGGGTGGAGTCGGCGCTGCCGGGCAGGTAGTCGACGGCGCGGTCGCGGCTGACGTCGCCGAGCTTGCTGCCGAACGGCATGGCCAGGGCGAGGATCGCGACCCACAGGCCGAGCACGGCCCAGGGCAGCCAGCGGCGCCCCCGTCTCGTCGCGGGGCCTGGCGGCGCTTCTGGTGGTGCGGATACGGCGCCCATGGCGGGCTCTCCCTCCGGGAAGCAACTGGACTGCGCCCAGCTTCCCCCGGCGATCCGGCACGGGCTTCGCTCCCGGGTGCCAAACCTCGCCTACTGCACGGGGTGGCCTTCGGCCGCCGTTGCTCCCCGGGGAGTACTACGCACCCTCCTTCAGCACCGTCCGCACCAGCGCCCGTTGCGCCTCGGTCAGCTTCGGGTCGGCGAAGTGCACGGTGCGGCCGCCGGCCGTGACGCGGTACGCGAAGCCGTCCGGTACGCCCGCCGGCGGGGCCGCACCGGCCTCCGCGAGCACCCGTCCTGCCAGCGCCTCCAGGCCGGCCGCGTCCGCGCGGCCGGCCGTGTCCAGGGTCGCCTCGCGGGTCAGGCCCGCGAAGCCCCCGGTGCGGGTGACGGTGATGCGCATGCCCCCACGCCTACCCCGCCTGCGGCGCCGCACCCTCCCGCGCCGGGGTCTGCCGCGGCACCGTGGCCTCCGCGTCGGTGTCCACCCCGACCTGCGACCACGCCGAGAGCACCGCGGTGCGCTCCGCGCCGTCGCCGTAGCGGGCCTCGGCGGCGGCGACGGTGGCGGCGGCGAACGCGGCGAAGTCGGCGGTGGTGGTGAGGCCGCCGCCGGTCAGCACGTCGTACCAGATGCGGCCCGCGCGCTCCCAGGCGTTGCCGCCGAGGTCGGTGGCCAGCAGGTAGAAGGCGTGGTTGGGGATGCCGGAGTTGATGTGGACGCCTCCGTTGTCGGTGGAGGTGTCGACGTAGTCGGCCATCGTCGCCGGCTGCGGGTCCTTGCCGAGGACGTCGTCGTCGTAGGCGGTGCCGGGGGCCTTCATCGAGCGCAGCGCCTCCCCGGTCACCCCGGGGGCCAGCAGCTCGGCGCCGATGAGCCAGTCGGCGTCGGCGGCGCCCTGGCCCAGGACGTACTGCTTGATGAGGGAGCCGAAGACGTCGGAGACCGACTCGTTGAGCGCCCCGGACTGGCCGAAGTACTCCAGGTTCGCCGTGTACTGGGTGACGCCGTGCGTCAGCTCGTGGCCGATGACGTCGACGGCGAGGGTGAAGTCGAGGAACACCTCGCCGTCGCCGTCGCCGAAGACCATCTGCTCGCCGTCCCAGAAGGCGTTGCCGTAGTCCTCGCCGTAGTGGACGCTCGCGTTCAGCGGCAGTCCGGCGCCGTCGATGGAGTCGCGGGCGAAGCCGCTGAGGAACAGGTCGAAGGTGGCGCCGAGGCCGTCGTAGGCGCGGTTGACGGTGGCGTCGTCGACCGCCGCCCCGCCCTCCTTGCGGACTTCCGTGCCCGGCAGGTCCTGGGTCTGCCCGGCGTCGTAGACCGTCCGCTTCGGCTTCGCGTCGTCCTGCGCCCGGCGGGCGGCCGTCGGGGCGGCGGCGCCGCGCACGGTGGTGATGCGGCGGCGGGTGCGCTGCAGCGCGTCGCGCTCCAGGGTGCGGCGGGCGCGCGCCGACACCGCCGGGTTGTCCGTACGGGCCAGCTTGTCCAGCATGTGGGGCGGCACGATCGTGCAGAACACGGGGGTGCGTGAGGATGCGTCCATACCCGCAATGTGTCACTGGGTAACCGGCTTGTCACTCCCCGCAGCGGGTTCTTCGCGATTTCGGGTGGCGGGGGCCGCCGCGGGCTCGGCGCGGGGTCTCGCATCGTGATACTGATCGCCCGGCGCCGCCGCGGCTGGGCTACATTGGTCGGCATCGTGCGATACGGGCTGCTTCTTCTTAGCCGCCGCGGCGAGGGTCTGCTGTCGTAGACCGACCCCCTCCCCGCGGAGTCCGGTGCTGCCACCCGTCGGTCGACGACCAGCTCGCGCGAAGGAGCCCACGCCACCATGTCCCACCCCGGTAACGCCGTCGGCCGCGGCACGCCCGTCACCGCCGCCACCGTGCGCCAGCAGCCCTCCGGCATGCCCGTGCACCGCTACCGCCCGTACGACGCCGTCGACATCCCCGACCGCACCTGGCCGGGCAACCGCGTCACCCGCGCGCCCCGGTGGCTCTCCACCGACCTGCGCGACGGCAACCAGGCCCTGATCGACCCCATGTCGCCGGCGCGGAAACGCGCCATGTTCGACCTCCTGGTACGCATGGGCTACAAGGAGATCGAGGTCGGCTTCCCCTCCTCCGGGCAGACGGACTTCGACTTCGTCCGCTCCATCATCGAGGACGGCGCCATCCCCGAGGACGTGACGATCTCCGTCCTGACCCAGGCCCGCGAAGAGCTGATCGAGCGCACCGTGGCGTCGCTGAAGGGCGCCCACCGCGCCACCGTCCACCTGTACAACGCCACCGCGCCCGTCTGGCGCGAGGTCGTCTTCCGCGGCTCGCGCGACGCGGTGAGGCAGATCGCCGTCGACGGCACCCGGCTGGTCGTGGAGTACGCCGAGAAGATGCTCGACGACCGCACCGCCTTCGGCTACCAGTACAGCCCGGAGATCTTCACCGACACCGAACTGGACTTCGCGCTGGAGGTCTGCGAGGGCGTCATGGACGTCTGGCAGCCCGAGGACGGCCGCGAGATCATCCTCAACCTGCCGGCCACCGTCGAGCGCTCCACGCCCTCCACGCACGCCGACCGCTTCGAGTGGATGTCGCGGAACCTGTCCCGCCGCGAGCACGTCTGCCTGTCCGTCCACCCGCACAACGACCGCGGCACCGCCGTCGCCGCCGCCGAGCTGGCGCTCATGGCGGGCGCCGACCGCGTCGAGGGCTGCCTGTTCGGGCAGGGCGAGCGGACCGGCAACGTCGACCTGGTCACCCTGGGCATGAACCTCTTCTCCCAGGGCGTCGACCCGATGATCGACTTCTCCGGGATCGACGAGATCCGGCGCACCTACGAGTACTGCAACCAGATGGGCGTCCACCCCCGCCACCCCTACGTCGGCGACCTCGTCTACACCGCCTTCTCCGGCTCCCACCAGGACGCCATCAAGAAGGGCTTCGAGGCGATGGACGCCAAGGCCGCGCAGGCCGGCAAGCCCGTCGGGGAGATGGCCTGGGCGGTGCCGTACCTGCCCATCGACCCCAAGGACGTCGGCCGCTCCTACGAGGCCGTCATCCGCGTCAACTCCCAGTCCGGCAAGGGCGGCGTGGCGTACGTGCTCCAGCACGACCACAGCCTCGACCTGCCGCGGCGCATGCAGGTGGAGTTCTCCCGCATCATCCAGACCAAGACCGACGCCGAGGGCGGCGAGGTCACCCCCGCGCAGATCTGGGACGTCTTCCGCGACGAGTACCTGCCCAACCCCGGCAACGCCTGGGGCCGCATCCAGCTCCGCGGCGGGCAGACCACCACCGACCGCGACGGCGTCGACACCCTCACCGTCCAGGCCGACGTCGACGGCGCGGAGACCACCCTCGTCGGCACCGGCAACGGTCCCATCTCCGCGTTCTTCCACGCCCTCCAGGGCGTCGGCATCGACGCGCGGCTCCTGGACTACCAGGAGCACACGATGAGCGAGGGCGCCAGCGCGCAGGCCGCCTCGTACATCGAGGTCGCCGTCGACGGCAAGGTGCTGTGGGGCATCGGCATCGACGCCAACACCACCCGCGCGTCGCTGAAGGCCGTCGTCTCCGCGGTCAACCGCGCCGCCCGCTGACCGCCGCGGCACCCCGGAGCACCGAGCGCCCCGCGCGCCGTCCGACCGCGGACGGGGCGCGGGGCGCGGCTCGTTCGCACCGCCTTGACGTGCACGAGGGCTGACGATGTCGGCCGGTGTGGTTAGCATCACGTCAGCGCGGCAGCGTTGCCGAAGCGTGATGGAGGTCGACGTGACGCATATCCTCCGCCGGTTCGCCGGCGTGCGGACGTCCTGGCACACCGAGTCGGACGGTGAGTTCTTCTGCCCCGGCTGCGGCGGCGACCGCAACTACCGCCGGCGCAGCGGCAGACGGCGGTTCACCGTCCTCGGCGTGCCCGTGCTGCCGCGCGGCACCGCGGGACCCGTCGTCGAATGCGCCGGCTGCGGCGGCCACTTCGGCCTCACGTCCCTGGCCGAGCCCACCTCGACGCGCTTCGCGCTGCTGCTGCGCGACGCCACCCACGCCGTCGCGCTCGCCGTCCTGCACGCCGGCGGCACCTCCTCCTCCGCCGTCCGCTGCACCGCGGTCACCGCCGTGCGCACCGCGGGCTACGACGACTGCACCGAGGAGCAGTTGCTGACGCTGCTGGCGGCCATCGAGGCCGACTCGGGCCGGATGCCCGACCTGTGCGCCGACCTGCCGCCGGAGCAGCGGAACTTCGAGGCGGAGCTGCGCGAGACGCTGGCGCCGCTGGCGCCCCACCTGGTGTCCGCCGGAAGGGAGTCGATCCTGCTGAGCGGCGCGCGCATCGCGCTCGCGGACGGGGCGTACACGCCGCCGGAGTGGGAGACGCTCGTCGTCGTCGGCGACGCGCTGCTGCTGCCGGCCTCGGACGTCGAGCGGCTGCTGACGTCGGCGCGTACGCCGTCGTAAGGGGCGCGCGGGACCCGTGCGCCTCTACGCGCCCCCGCGTACCGCCGCCCGCCCTCCGTCCGCACTCCCCCGGCTCAGAAGCCCAGCCGGCGCAGCTTCTTCGGGTCCCGCTGCCAGTCCTTGGCGACCTTCACGTGGATGTCGAGATACACCGGCGTGCCCAGCAGCGCCTCGATGTGGCCGCGGGCCTTGGTGCCGATCTCCTTCAGCCGCTTGCCCTTCGGCCCGATGACGATCCCCTTCTGGCTGTCCCGCTCGATGAACAGGTTGGCGTGGATGTCCAGCAGCGGCCGGTCCGCCGGGCGGTCCTCGCGCGGCTCCATCTCGTCGACCACCACCGCGATCGAGTGCGGCAGCTCGTCCCGTACGCCCTCCAGGGCCGCCTCCCGGATCAGCTCGGCGACCATCACCTGCTCCGGCTCGTCGGTCAGCTCCCCGTCCGGGTACAGCTCCGGGCCCTCCGGCAGCAGCGGCACCAGCAGGTCCGCGAGCAGGCCGACCTGCTTGCCCTCGACCGCCGAGACCGGCACCACCTCGGCCCACTCGAAGCCCAGGTCCTTCGCCATCCGGTCCACCGCCACGAGCTGCGCGGCGACCGTGTCGGAGTCGGCCAGGTCGGTCTTGGTGACGACGGCGACCTTGGGGGTACGCCGCAGGGCGGCCAGCTCGCCGGCGATGTACCGGTCGCCCGGGCCGATCTTCTCGTCCGCGGGCGCGCAGAAGCCGATCACGTCGACCTCGGCCCAGGTGGCGCGCACCGCGTCGTTGAGCCGCTGGCCCAGCAGCGTGCGCGGCTTGTGGTAGCCGGGGGTGTCGACGAGCACGAGCTGCGCGTCGGGGCGGTGCACGATGCCGCGCACGGTGTGCCGGGTCGTCTGCGGCCGGCTGGAGGTGATGGCCACCTTCTGGCCGACCAGCGCGTTGGTGAGGGTCGACTTGCCGGCGTTGGGCCGGCCGACGAAGCAGGCGAAGCCGGAGCGGTGCCCGGTGTCAGGGGTGGTCATGGGGAGTATTCTCCCCGACCGCCGCCCGGCGTCCGCCGCCGCTCCGGTCCCGGCGGCCGCGGGCCGGAGTGGCGGGACCGGAGCGGCGGCGGGCCGACCCGGGCCGCCGCGGCCCGCGCGGGCGCCACGCGCCGGCCGCGGGCCGCGGCGGGGGTCACGCGCCGGCCGCGGGCCGCGGCGGGGGTCACGCGCCCAGCAGCCGCGCCCCGCCCTCCGGGGCCAGCCCGGCGAGGACCTTGTCGATCCGCGCCAGGGTGTCGGGGTGCAGTTCGACGTGCGCGGCCGCCACGTTCTCCTCGATGTGCGCCGGGGTCCGGCTGCCGGGGATGGGCACGACGTGGTCGTCCTGGTGCAGCAGCCACGCCAGCGCGAGCTGCCCCGGGGTCAGCCCCACGTCGGCGGCCACGGCGCGCAGCGGCGCGAAGCGGTCGTGGTTGGCCTTGAGGTTCGCCGCGTCGAAGGCGCCGATGTTGCGGCGGAAGTCGCTCTCCGCGACGTCCGTCACGGAGCCGGTGAGGAAGCCCGTACCCAGCGGCCCCCAGGCGACGACGCCCACGCCCAGCTCCCGCGCCGCCGCGTGCAGCTCCGGGTCGACCGGCGTCCACATCGACCACTGCGCCTGCACCGCCGCGACCGGGTGCACGGCGTGCGCGCGGCGCAACTGGTCCGCGGTGACGTTGGACAGGCCCAGGTGGCGCACCTTGCCCTCGGCGACCAGCTCGGCCATCGCGCCCGCCGTGTCCTCGATCGGCACCGCCGGGTCGGGGAAGTGCACGTAGTAGAGGTCGATGCGGTCGGTGTCCAGGTTGCGCAGCGAACGCTCGGCGTAGCCGCGCACGTACCGCGGCTCGGCGTTGACGGTGAGGTTGCCGAAGGCGTAGCTGACGGGGTGCGCGCGGCCCTCGACGCCCTCGGGCAGGCTCAGCCCGAACTTCGTCGCCACCACCACCTCGTCGCGCCGGCCGGCGAGGGCCCGGCCGATCAGGCGCTCGTTGTGGCCGTCGGGGCCGTAGCCGTCGGAGCTGTCGACGTGCGTGGCGCCCGCGTCGAGGGCGGCGTGCAGCGCGGCGACGCCGCGGTCGTCGTCGGTCTCGCCGTAGACGCCGGGCGAGAGCACCATCGCGCCGTAGCCGATGGCGGGGGACTCCAGGGTGCCGAGAGTGCGGGTGGGGACGGTGTGTGAAGCAGTGGTCATGCCCGCAGCCTCCGCGGAATTGCGTGGCGGCGTCCAAGACCTATGGCTATAACCGGTGGCTATGGACGTCCACGTACGCGATCTGCGCTACTTCGCGGCGGTCGCGGAAGAGCTGAGCTTCACCCGCGCCGCCGAGCGGCTGTACGTCTCGCAGCCCGCGCTCTCCAAGCAGATCCGGGCGCTGGAGCGGCAGCTCGGCTTCCCCCTCTTCGAGCGGGGAGCGCGGACGATCGCGCTCACCCCGCAGGGCGCGGCGCTGCTGCCGGCGGTGCGGGAGCTGACGGCGGGCTGGGCGGAGGCGGTACGGGCCGCGCGCACGGCCGGGCCCGCGGAGTCGCTGGCGGTGGGCATGCAGACGGCGGTGGGGCGTGACCTGCAGCGTGAGGTGCTGGGCCGGTTCCGGGAGCGGGGCTGGCGGATCTCGCTGCGGCTGGTCAACTGGGAGGACCCCACCGCGGGGCTGGCGGGCGGGGGCGCGGACGCGGCGTTCTGCTGGCTGCCGGTGCCGGGGGTGGGCAGGGAGCTGACGGCGAAGGTCCTCGCCCGGGAGGAGCGCTGGGTGGCGCTGCCGCTGGGACACCGGTTCGCGGACCGGGCGTCGGTGGACTTCGCCGAGCTGCTCGACGAGCCGTTCGTGGCGCTGCCGCGGTCGGCGGGCGTGCTGCGCGACTTCTGGCTGGGCACGGCGGAGCGGGGCGGGCGGGAGCCGGTGGTGGCGCTGGAGGCGTCGTCGCCGGAGGAGGTGTTCGAGGCGGTGGGCGCGGGCCTGGGCGTGGTGCTGCTGGCGGAGGGCAACGCCCGGCTGTACCCGCGCCCGGACGTGGTGTCGGTGCCGGTGCGGGGGCTGGCGCCGTGCGAGCTCGCGCTGCTGTGGCGGACGGCCGACGGGCGCCGGGAGGTCGCGGAGTTCGCGGCGGCGTTCCGGGAGGCACCGGTCGCCGCGGGCGGCGGACCGGTACCGGGACCGGTCCGGCAGGGCGGCAGGGCCCGGGAGGGCACGAGGGAGCACACCTGGACGTCGCAGACGTCGCGGCCGGCGTGAGCGTGAGGCACGTGTGTGGCCGGGGCGCGGGGGTGCGGGCGCGCTGGTCCGGGGCGCGGGCGTGCGCCGCGCGTGTGGGGTCTTGGCGGGCGGCGCGGGCGCCGGACGGAGGGCGCGGCGGCGCGCGGAACATCACCCTCAGGATGGACTGTACGGAACGTAGCACCGTGGTTACCTGAAGTCGTGATCGTCCGTGCCGCGCTCGTCCGCGGGCTCGCCCTGCGCGCCCTGCTCGCGCTGCTCCTCGGGGTGCTCCTGGTGCCCGGCGGAGCGGTCGAGCGCGCGAGCGCCGCGGACGGCTACTCCACGTCCTCCGCCGCCCCCGGGGCGGCCGGGGCCGCCGGAGCCGCGGGCGAAGCGGCCCCCGGCGAGGACACCGGCCCCGCGCCCGCCCTCGCCAGGCGCGGGCCCCGGCCGGCGAAGGCCGGGCGCACCGACCACGCCGGCCGCGTCGCGGCCGCCGCCTGGCCCGCACCCCGGATCGCACAGGACGCCGGGAAGACCGGCCCCCCGTGGTGCCCGTACGCCCCGGAGGCCGCGGTGCTCGCCGCCGCCCGGGGGCGGTACGCCGTACTGCGCTGCTGACAGGGCCCGCGCGGCGGGCCCGTTCGCGTACGGACGCACGCCTGCCCCGCTGCCCGTACCCCCCACGTCAGCACGCCAGCGGCAAGCCGGAGTTCGCCATGCCGATCGACCTCTCGCGCGCGCTCGAAGCGTACGTGCGCGCCCAGACCCTCCCGCCCCCGCCCGCAGACCGACCCGCCGACCGAACCGGCGACCGACCCACCGATCAGCCCGCCGACCAGCCGCCCGAACCCGAGCCCCGGGACCGCCTCTCCACCGGCCACGACCCGGCCCCCGGCCCCGGCCCCGTACCCGGCCCCGTACCCGACGACACCCCCCACCCCGCTCCCCCGGAACCGCAGGCCGACGCCGCCCGCCCCGCCCCCGACGTCCCGCCCGAGCCGCCGGGGGCTCCGCTGCCGGCGTAACGGCGCCCCGCCGCTCACGGGCTACCGCGGTACCGCGGTAGCCCGTGAGCAGGCACCCGCACCTCTCCCACACGTCTGGCGTACCGTCCTCGAAACTCACTGGCCACAGCCGCACCTCCCCCCGTTACGATGGCGTCAGGGCCTGCGTGTGGAGCAGGCGTCGGGGCCCCGGGCGTGGTCCGTCCGGCGGGCCCTCCTCACAGTTCCGCGAGCGAAGAAGTGGGATGAGATTCAGGCCCGAGGGCCGGCCCATGACACAGACACCCGTAAGCCGCACCCCCGAAGAGGGGCAGGCCCGCGCCCACATCACCATCCCCGCGAAGCACCCCATGGTGACCGTGCTGGGCTCCGGAGACTCCCTCCTGCGGGTCATCGAGAAGGCGTTCCCCAGCACCGACATCCACGTGCGGGGCAACGAGGTCAGCGCTGTAGGCGCGTCCGAGGAAGTCACCCTCGTGCAGCGCCTCTTCGACGAGATGCTGCTCGTCCTGCGCACCGGAGCCCCCATGACGGAGGACGCGGTGGAGCGGACGATCGCCATGCTCAAATCCGACCGCGACGACGAGGCCGGCGGCCACGCCGCCCCCTCCGAGGTCCTGACGCAGAACATCCTGTCGAACCGCGGCAAGACGATCCGCCCGAAGACGCTGAACCAGAAGCGCTACGTCGACGCCATCGACAAGCACACCATCGTCTTCGGCATCGGCCCCGCGGGCACCGGCAAGACGTACCTCGCCATGGCCAAGGCGGTCCAGGCCCTGCAGTCCAAGCAGGTCAACCGCATCATCCTGACCCGCCCCGCGGTCGAGGCAGGCGAGCGCCTCGGCTTCCTGCCGGGCACGCTGTACGAGAAGATCGACCCGTACCTGCGCCCGCTGTACGACGCGCTGCACGACATGCTGGACCCGGACTCGATCCCGCGCCTGATGGCCGCGGGCACGATCGAGGTGGCCCCGCTCGCCTACATGCGCGGCCGCAGCCTGAATGACGCTTTCATCATCCTCGACGAGGCGCAGAACACGAATCCCGAGCAGATGAAGATGTTCCTGACCCGGCTGGGGTTCAACTCCAAGATCGTCGTCACCGGTGACGTCACCCAGGTCGACCTGCCGGGCGGGACGAAGAGCGGGCTGCGGCAGGTGCAGGGGATCCTGGGCGAGGTTCAGGACGTGCACTTCTCGACGCTGACCAGCAAGGACGTCGTACGGCACAAGCTGGTGAGCCGGATCGTCGAGGCGTACGACAAGTACGACGTCAGGAACGGCGACGACAGGAACGGCAGGGCCTAGACCCGTGTCCGTCGAGGTCAACAACGAATCCGGGGTCGAGGCCGACGAGGAGGCCGTGCTCGGGGCCGCGCGCTACGCGCTGGCGCGGATGCGGATCCACCCGCTGTCCGAGCTGTCGGTCATCCTCGTCGACCCCGCCGCGATGGAGCAGTTGCACGTGCAGTGGATGGACGAGCCGGGGCCGACGGACGTGATGTCGTTCCCCATGGACGAGCTGCGTCCGCCCGCCAAGGACGACGAAGAGCCCGTGCAGGGCCTCCTCGGCGACATCGTGCTCTGTCCCGAGGTCGCCCGCACGCAGGGTGCCGCGGCGCCGACCGGGCATTCCATGGACGAGGAGCTGCAGTTGCTCACGGTGCACGGGGTGCTGCACCTCCTCGGCTACGAGCACGAGGAGCCCGCGGAGAAGGCCGAGATGTTCGGTCTGCAGAAGGCGATCGTCGACGGCTGGCGCGCCGAGCGCGGCGTGACCGGTCCTTCGCCGGCGCCCACCGAGCGATGACCGCCCGGCTGATCGCCGCGGCGGTCCTGCTCGTGGGGGTCGGCTGGCTCGCGTCGTGCGCCGAGACGGCGCTGGCGCGGACGACGCGGATCGCCGCCGAGGACGCGGTACGGGCCGGGCGGCGCGGCTCCGCGAAGCTGCTGGCGGTGACGTCCGACCCGGTGCGCTATCTGAACGTGGCGCTGCTGGTGCGGGTCGGCTGCGAGATGGCCGCGGGCGCGCTCGTCACGTACGCCTCGCTGCGGCATTTCGACCGCACCTGGGAGGCGTTGACGGTCGCGATCGCCGCGATGGTCCTCGTCTCGTACGTCGCGATCGGCGTCTCGCCGCGCACCATCGGGCGCCAGCACCCGGTGGCGACCGCGACGGCCTCCGCGTACGTGCTGCTGCCGCTGGCCCGGATCATGGGCCCGGTGCCGCGGCTGCTGATCCTGCTCGGCAACGCGCTGACGCCGGGCAGGGGTTTCCGCCAGGGGCCGTTCGCCTCGGAGGCGGAGCTGCGCGCGATGGTGGACCTGGCGGAGAAGGAGTCGCTGATCGAGGACGAGGAGCGGCGCATGGTCCACTCCGTCTTCGAACTCGGCGACACCCTGGTGCGCGAGGTGATGGTGCCGCGGACCGACGTGGTGACCATCGAGCGGTACAAGACGCTCCGGCAGGCGCTGACGCTCGCGCTGCGCTCCGGTTTCTCGCGGATCCCGGTGACCGGTGAGAGCGAGGACGACGTCGTCGGCGTGGTGTACCTGAAGGATCTGGCGCGCAAGGTGCACATCAGCCGGGAGGCCGAGTCGGAGCTGGTGTCGACGGCGATGCGGCCGGCGGCGTTCGTACCGGACACGAAGAAGGCCGCGGACATGCTGCGGGAGATGCAGCAGCAGCGGATCCACGTGGCGGTCGTCATCGACGAGTACGGGTCGACGGCCGGGATCGTGACGATCGAGGACATCCTGGAGGAGATCGTCGGCGAGATCACCGACGAGTACGACCGGGAGCTGCCGCCTGCGGCGGAGCTGGGCGAGGGCCGCTTCCGCGTCACGGCCCGGCTGGACATCGGCGACCTGGGCGAGCTGTACGACCTGGAGCTGGACGACGAGGACGTGGAGACCGTCGGCGGGCTGCTGGCCAAGCAGTTGGGCCGGGTGCCGATCGCGGGGGCGACGGCGGAGGTCGACGTGACGCACGACGGTTCCGACCCGGGGCTGCGGGCGCTGCGGCTGACGGCGGAGTCTCCCGCCGGGCGGCGGAACAAGATCGTGACGGTGCTGGTGGAACCGGTGCGGGAGGTGCCGGTGGAGCAGGACGAGGGGGCGCAGGGCAAGGGGGCGTAGGACAGCGGGGCGCAGGACGAGGGGGCGTGGGCGGGGCACCGTCAGGCCGCCCTCCGGGTGCCGCCCCGCAGGCCCGCCGTCGTCAGCAGCGCCACCGCGACC
Organism: Streptomyces sp. NPDC004134; assembly: GCF_042874195.1. NCBI lineage: Bacteria > Bacillati > Actinomycetota > Actinomycetes > Kitasatosporales > Streptomycetaceae > Streptomyces > Streptomyces sp. NPDC004134. The sequence goes on from NZ_JBIAMS010000021.1 coordinate 147,145, forward strand.
AGCACCGCCGCGTCCGCCGCCAGGCCGAGCCGCAGGCCGTCGAGCAGCCCGCCGCGGCTGGCCGCCAGCGCGCTGAGTAGCGGGATGCCCGTGGTCATGGCGATCTGCTGGGCGCTGGTGACGATGCCGGTGGCCAGGCCCTGCTGCTCGTCGGGCACGCCTGAGGTCACCGTCAGGCCGTACGCGACGACCGCGCAGAGGTGGCAGAAGCCCGCGACCGCACCGCAGACGGTGACCAGCCATACGCCCGCCGGCGATTCGCCGACGAACACCACCGGCGCGGTGGTCAGGCCCTGCACGAGCAGCCCCGCCTGGAGCGTGCGGTGGGCGCCCCAGCGGGCGACCAGCCGGGGCGCGACGGTGCCGCCGAGGGCGGCGGTCAGGCCCAGGAGACCGAAGACGAGCCCGGTGCCGAGGGCGCTGACGCCGCGGATCTGCTGGAGGTAGAGGGTGCCGAGGAAGATGAAGGAACTCATCATCGAGTACGTCGCGAAGCCGCCGAGCGCGCCCCAGGCCACCGTCGGACGGCGCAGCAGCGGCAGGGAGACCAGCGGCTCCGCGGTCCTGGACTCGATCACGCCGAACGCGGCGAGCAGCGTGGCGCCGGCGACGAGGGTGAGGGGCACGTCCGGGCGGCCGAAGCCGTGTTCCGCGGCGGTGGACAGGGCGTAGATCACCGCGAGGAGGCCGCCGGTGACGGTGACCGCGCCGGGTACGTCCAGGCGGGGACGGCGGTCGGGGCGGCTCTCGGTGAGCACGCCGGGCGCCACGGCCAGCACGGCGGCACCGGCGACGGAGAGCACGGCCATGGTGGAGCGCCAGCCGAACGCCTCGGTGAGGACGCCGCCCAGCAGCATTCCGGCGGTGAAGCCGAGCGCCATGATGCTGCCCATGATGCTCAGCGCCCGGGAGCGCTGCGGGCCCTCGGGGAAGCCGGTGGTGAGCAGGGCCATGCCGGTGGGGACGAGGGCGGCGGCACCGAGGCCCTGGAGGGCCCGGCCGGCGAGGAACGACGCGGCGTCCCAGGCGAACGTGGCCAGGACGGACGAGACGGTGAAGACGACGAGGCCGGTGAGGAAGAGCCGGCGGCGGCCGAAGAGGTCGCCGATGCGGCCGAAGAGCAGCAGGAAGCCGCCGGTGGGCAGGGCGAAGGCGGTGACGGCCCACTGCAGGATCGCCTGGCCGAGGCCGAGGTCGGCGCCGAGTTCGGGGAGGGCGACGTTGAGGATGGAGAAGTCGAGCGCGACCATGAACTGCGAGGCGCACAGGACGAGGAGCACCAGCCGGGCCCGGCCGGTGAACCGGACGGGGGTGGCGCCGGTGTTGCTGCCGGTGGTGCCTGGTGCGCGGCGGCGCGCGGCGGGGGCGGCCGTCTTGCCGTCGGCGGCCGGGGCCGGACCGGCCGCGCCGGAAGGGGCCGTCCGGTCGTCGGCGGCCGGGGTCGGGGGCGGGTTGTCGGTGGGCATGGGAACAGCGTCCGGCGGGCCGCGGTTGGCTGGGGAGCGGCTGTTTATCCTGGTGGCCGCACCACCACGTACGGGCGGAGGGGATGGATGGCTGCGACCGCGACGCCGTCCGCGGGCGGCATGAGGTCGGGCAGGCACCGGGAGCTGCGCGCGTTCCTGAGGTCCCGCAGGGCGCGGGTGAGCCCCGCAGAGGCGGGGCTGCCGGACGGCGGCGCGCGGCGCCGGACGCCGGGGCTGCGGCGCGAGGAGGTCGCGGTGCTGGCCGGGGTGGGCGCTTCCTGGTACCAGTGGCTGGAGCAGGGGCGGGACATCACGGTCTCGCCGCAGGTGCTGGACGCGGTGGCGCGGGTGCTGCGGCTGAGCGACGTGGAGCGGCGGCACCTGTACATGCTGGCGGGGCTGAACCCGCCGGTGCGGACGTCGGCGTACGACACGGACTACCTGTGCGACGGGCTGCGGCGGGTCATCGACAGTTGGATGCCGCTGCCGGGGCACATCATGGACGTGTACTGGAACGTGATCGCGCACAACGGCGCGGCGGCCATGGTCTTCGGGATGCACCCGGAGGCGTCCGAGAACTGCCTGGTCAACTTCTTCACCGACCCTGTGTACCGGTCCCGTTCGGTGCGCTGGGAGCAGACGGCGCCGATCGTGGTCGCGGAGTACCGGGCGGCGATGGCGGAGCGGCCGGACGACGAGGGCTTCCGGCTGGTCGTCGACGAACTGGCGGAGCGGAGCGAGGAGTTCCGCGAGCTGTGGCGGCACGTGGACGTGGCGGCGGCCGGGCAGACGGCGAAGGAGGTCGACCATCCCCTGGTGGGCCCGCTGTTCCTGGAGAGCACGCATCTGCAGTTGCCGGCCCGCCCGGACCTGACGATCGTCCTGCACAACGCGGCGGAGGGGACGGAGACGGCGGCGAAGCTCCGCCGGCTGACCGGCCCGGAGGGCCGCGAGGAGGCCCCGCGGCGGGTCGCGGGCTGACGGCCGCGGGCCGCGCCGCGGGGGTGGTCGCCTGGGCGGCGGTCGCGGGGGGTTCGTATGCTCCGGGGTATGAGTGAGAGCAGCGCGCTGGATCCCGAGGACCGCAAGATCATCACGCTGGCCCGGAGCACGCGTGCGCGCAACGCCGTGCCGGAGGGCGCGGCCGTACGGGACGAGACCGGCCGCACCTACGTCGCGGGCACCGTGGCGCTGGACTCGCTGCGGCTGACCGCGCTGCAGACCGCGGTGGCGATGGCCGTCGCCAGCGGCGCCACCTCGCTGGAGGCGGCTGCGGTCGTCACCGAGGCGGCGGCCCCCGCGGACGCGGACCTCGCGGCCGTACGCGACCTCGGCGGCCCGGGCACCCCGCTGCTGCTGGCCGCCCCGGACGGGGAACTGCGCGGCACGACCCGGGCCTGACCGGCACGGACCGCACCGGCCCGCGGGCGGGCCCCGTACGGCCGGCACGTCCGTCAACTCACCGGGGCCGCACCGCCGGTACGTCCACCCGCACTCCCCCGGGCCGTGCGGACGGCACGTCCGCCCGCGCTCCCCGGGCCGTACGGCCGCCGTCCGCTAGACGTCCTTCGGCTCCGGGCGGAAGCCGATCGTCGGGACCGCCCGGCGCAGCGGCCAGTGCCGGGGGGCGCACGGCGTGATGCCGTCCAGGAACGCGTAGCGGGCGAGGGCCTGGGGGTCCTGCTCGTCGACCGTGCGTATCTGCTCCCACCAGGCCGCCACCTCGGTCCAGCCCGGGGCCGACTGGGAGCCGCCGAACTCCTGCACCGACAGCGCCGCCGTCAGCCCGGCGAGCGCCAGCCGGTCGGGCAGCGGGTAGCCCGCGAGCGACGTGGTGACGAAGCCGGCGACGAAGACGTCCCCGGCGCCGGTGGTGTCCAGGGCCGCCACCGATATCGCCGGCACCTCGGCGCTCTCGCCCGTACGCCCGTCGACCGCGTACGCCCCCTCGGCGCCCATCGTGACGACGACCAGCGGCACGTGCTCCGCGAGCGCGTGGGCCGCCGCGCGCGGCGAGTCCGTGCCGGTGTAGCGCATGGCCTCCACCGCGTTCGGCAGGAACGCCTCGCAGTGGGCCAGCTCCGGTATCTCCGCCAGGTTCCAGCGCCCGGTGTCGTCCCAGCCGACGTCGGCGAAGACGCGGCTGCCGTGCAGCGCGGCCTGCTCGATCCACGGCTGCCGGCGGCCGGGGTCGAGGGAGGCGACGCAGGCGCGGCTCGGCGGCGGGCAGCGCGGGGGCTCGTCGGGCGGCGGCGCCTCGTGGCCGTGGGAGACCATGGTGCGCTCGCCGTCGTACGCCATGGAGACGGTGACCGGCGAGTGCCAGCCGCGGCAGGTGCGGGACAGGGACACGTCGACGCCCTCGCCCGCCAGGGCCTCCTGGCAGTGGTCCCCGTACACGTCGTCGCCGAAGGCGGCCGACAGCGACGTGCGCAGGCCGAGGCGGGCCAGGGCCGTCGCCATGTTCGCCACCCCGCCGGGGCTGGAGCCCATGCCGCGGGCCCAGGACTCCGTGCCACGGACGGGGGCGCTGTCCAGGCCGGTGAACACGATGTCGAGGAAGACCGTCCCCGTCAGGTAGACGTCGACGGCCGGGTCGCCGGGGCCGCGCACATGCTCGAGCGGGTCCACGACCGGCAGAGCCGAACCGGCCGCCCCGGCTGAAACGGCAGAAACGGCAGAGACGGCAGAGTCGGCTGAAGCGGACGGATGGGTGGTCACGTGAGCGCCTCCTTCCACACCGGGCCTCCGCACCGAGAACGGAACACTTGTCCGACTGTTTTCAGTCTGCCTCAGCCCACTGACAACGGCCCTCCGCGCCCGTACCGCCGCCCTCAGCGCCGCGCCGGCACCGCCACCCTGCCCAGGTCCGTCGCCACCGTCAGCGGCCCCGCGTACCCTGCCTCGCGCGCCTCCCGCGCGAAGTCCGCCGGGTCCGGATAGCGCTGCGAGAAGTGCGTCAGCACCAGGTGCCGTACGCCCGCCGCGATCGCCACCCCCGCCGCCTGGGCCGCCGTCAGATGCCCGTACTCGATGGCCAGCGCGGTCTCCGCGCCCAGGAACGTCGACTCGATGACCAGCAGGTCCGCCTCCTCCGCCAGCGCGTACACCCCCTCGCACAGACCGGTGTCCATGATGAACGCGACCCGCTGCCCCCGGCGCGGCGCCGAGACCTCCTCCAGCCGGACGCCCCGCAGCACGCCCTCGCGCTGCAGCCGCGAGATGTCGGGCCCCGCGATCCCGGCCCGCGCGAGCAGCTCGGGGAGCATCCTGCGGCCGTCCGGCTCGACGAGGCGGTAGCCGTACGCGTCCACGGGGTGGTGCAGCCGGCGTGCCTGAAGCGTGTACGCGGGCGTGGTGGCGATCACGCCGTCGCCCTCGACGGGCCCCGCCTCGATCCGCGCGGTCTCCCGGTACGCGCTCGCGTACCGCAGCCGCTCGAAGAAGTGCCCCCCGCTCGCCGGGAAGTGCACCGTCACGGGGTGCGGGACGCGGTCCAGGTTGATGCGCTGGATGACGCCGGGCAGGCCCAGGCAGTGGTCGCCGTGGAAGTGGGTGACGCAGACGCGGGTCAGCCCGTACGCGGCCACGCCGGCGCGCAGCATCTGGCGCTGGGTGCCCTCGCCGGGGTCGAAGAGGAGGGCGTCGCCGTCCCAGCGCAGCACGTAGCCGTTGTGGTTGCGCTGGCGGGTGGGGACCTGGCTGGCGGTGCCGAGGACGACGAGTTCGCGGGCGGCCACGTGCGGGCGGCCCGCGCTACCCGGGCGGCCAGTTCAGGCCGCGGCCCCCGAGCACGTGGGCGTGCGCGTGGAAGACGGTCTGGCCGGCGCCCGCGCCGGTGTTGAACACGACGCGGTAGCCGGTGGCGTCGATCTTGTCCTCGGCGGCGACCTCGGCGGTCTCGCGCAGCACGTCGGCGAGGAGCCGCGGGTCCGCGGCGGCGAGGGCGGCGGCGTCCGGGTAGTGGGCCTTGGGGATGACGAGGACGTGCGTGGGCGCCTGCGGGTTGATGTCGCGGAAGGCGATCGTCGTCGCGGTCTCGCGGACGACGGTCGCGGGCACCTCGCCCGCGGTGATCTTGCAGAACAGGCAGTCTGCCTGCGGCTCCCCGGCCATGTTCCCGGCCTCCTTCGTACGAGTCGGGCGGTACGGGCCGCATGGTACCCCGCGGCCCGTACCCGTGCCCTGCCGCTACTCCCCCGCCGGGGACTCCGCGGACGCCGGGTCGGCGGACGCCGCCTCCGGCGCGTCCCGTACCGCACCCGGCACCTCCGGCGGCACCGCCGCCGGGCTGCGCTCCAGCTCCTCGAGCGCCAGCCGCACCGCCGTCTCCAACTGCGGGTCGCGCCCCTGCGCCCAGTCCTCCGGCGTGAGCTGGACGTCCACGTCCGGCTCCACGCCGTGGTTCTCCACGCCCCAGCCGGGCCCTTCCAGCCAGATGGCGTACTTCGGCTGCGTCACCAGCGTGCCGTCGACCAGCCGGTAGCGGCTGTCGATGCCGACGACCCCGCCCCAGGTGCGCCGCCCGACGAGCGGCCCGATGCCCAGCGCCCTGATCGCGGCGCTGACGATGTCGCCGTCCGAGCCGGAGAACTCGTTGGCCACCGCGACCACGGGACCGCGCGGCGCGTCCATCGGATAGCTGACGGGCCGGATGCCGCGGCCCGCGTCCCAGCCGACGACGCGCCGCGCCAGCTTCTCCACGACGAGCTGCGAGGTGTGCCCGCCGCGGTTGTCGCGCACGTCGACCACCAGGCCCTCGCGGGCGACTTCGACCCGCAGGTCGCGGTGGAGCTGCGCCCAGCCGGGGCCCTGCATGTCGGGTACGTGGAGGTAGCCGAGGCGGCCGCCGGAGGCTTCGCGCACGTACGCGCGCCGTCCCGCGACCCAGGCGTGATAGCGCAGCGGTTCCTCGTCGCCGGTGGGGACGATCACCGCGTAGCGCACGTCGCCGCCGTCGGCGGGCAGCACGCTCAGCTCGACCGGCTTGCCGGCCGCGCCCACCAGCAGCGGCGCGGGCCCGGCCTGCGGGTCGACGGGCCGGCCGTCGACGGCCACGATCGCGTCGCCGGGGCGGACCGCGGCGCCGGGTGCGGCCAGCGGGGAGCGGGCGTGCGGGTCGGAGGTCTCGGACGGCAGGATCCGCTCGACGCGCCAACTGCCGTCGTCCCCGCGGGTGATGTCGGCGCCGAGGAGCCCCTGCCGCCGCTCCGGGGCGCCCGCGGGCGCGCCGCCGCCCGGGGGGATGACGTACGCGTGGGACGTGCCCAGCTCGCCCTGCACCTCCCACAGCAGGTCGACCAGGTCGTCGTGGGTGGCGACGCGCTCCAGCACCGGCCGGTAGCGCTCCAGCACGCCGTCCCAGTCGACCCCGCCGAGGTCGGCGCGCCAGAAGTGGTCGCGCATCAGCCGGCCGGCCTCCGCGTACATCTGCCGCCACTCCGCGGCCGGGTCGAGCAACTGCCGTACGCGCGTGAGGTCGACGGTGACGTTGTCACCGTCGCCGTCGTCGACGTGGCTGGCCTTGCGGTCGGCGGGGACGACCTTCAGCTTGCCCTCGGTGCGCAGCAGGATCCGGGTGCCGTCGCCGGTGACGGTGAAGCCCTCGGCGTCGTCGGCGAGTTCCTCGACGCGCTGCTTGCCGAGGTCGTAGCGCTCCAGCCGGGTGGTGGGCCCGTCGTCCTCGGGGCCCGCGGCGTCGGTGCCCAGCACGCCGCGCAGCGGGTGGACGAGCCAGAGCAGGCCGCCCTCCGCGGCGCGCAGCGCCGAGTAGCGGGCGGCCTCGACGGGGAAGGGCAGGATGCGGTCCGCGAGGCCGTCGAGGTCGATGCGGGTGACCGGCGGGGTGTCGCCGGAGCCCGAGCCGGCGTCGTCGCCGTCGTCGGAGGTGCCGCGCTCGGGGGGCCTGCCGTGCCGCTGCGGGCCGAACGGCGAGGGGGTCTCGGCGGCCAGCGTGATCAGGTGGGGGCGGCAGGCGTACGGGAACGACAGGTCGAAGACGTGGCTGTCGTAGACCGGGTCGAAGGCCCGCTCGGAGAGGAACGCCAGGTGCTTGCCGTCCGCGGTGAACGCCGGGGAGTAGTCGCGGAAGCGCAGCGGCGTGGCCTCGGCGACGGCGAGCCCGTCGGTGGTCGCGAGCCGCAACTGCCGCAGCTCGCCGGGGCCGGGGTGGGACCAGGCCAGCCAGGCGGAGTCGGGCGAGAACACCAGCCCGCCGGCGTCGCCGTACGCACTGGTGTCGACCTCGCGTACGTCGCCGGAGGCGCGCTCGACGAGCAGCACCCGGCCGTCGTGCGAGGCGACGGCGACGCGGCTGCCGTCCGGCGCGACGGCCAGCCCGGTGACCCGGCCCAGGCGCCCCGCGGCGACGCGGCGGGGCGTGGCGCCGGCGTCGCGGCCGGCGGCGGGGGCGAACTCCAGCGCGTCCTCGCCCTCGGCGTCGGTGACGAACACGACGTGCTCGGCGCCCTCGGCGCGGAAGACCCGCGGCATCCGGGCCCGTACGCCCGGCTCCGCGGCCAGCGCGCGGGCGGGGCCCTCGCGGTGGGTCACCCAGTGCAGGGTGCCGCGGATCTCGACGGCGCTGCCGCGGCCGGTGTGGTCGGGGCGGGCGGTGCCGAGGTTGTGGCGGGCGCGCAGCGGGCGGGGGCGCAGGTCGGTGCGCTGGCCGCCGAGGCGGATGTCGAGGCGGCGGGGCTCGGTGCCCTCGTCGAGCCCGTCGAGGAGCCAGAGTTCGCCGGCGGCGGCGTAGACGACGCGGGTGCCGTCGGTGGCGGCGTGGCGGGCGTAGAAGCCGCCGAGGGGGGTGTGGCGGCGCAGCACGGCGTACGCGTCGGGGGCGTCGGTGTCGGCGGAGTACAGCGCGCCGGTGCCCTCGTGGTCGGAGAGGAACGCCAGCCGCCCGCCGGCCCACAGCGGGTACTCGGCGTTGCCGAGGACGGCGTCCAGTTCGGCGGGGCGGATGAACTCCGCGTCGGCCGCGGTGCGCAGCCACAGCCGGCCCGCGGTGCCGCCGCGGTAGCGCTTCCAGTACGCGGCCTCCCGGCCCATGCCCGCGGTGAGCAGCGCGACGCGGCCCTCGGGCCCGTACGCGACGTTGCCGACGGGTCCGAACGGCAGCGTGTGCGCGGGGCCGCCGCCGGGCGGCACGGCGCGCGCCCAGGTGCGGCGCAGCGAGTACTGGCCGTGGGTGGTCAGCGCCAGCACGTCGCCGTCGGGCGTCCAGCCGCGTACCGAGGTCTTGCCGCTGCCCCAGTACGTCAGGCGGACGGGCGCGCCGCCGTCGACGGGCGCGGTGAGGACCTCGGGGGCGCCGTCACGGGTGGAGGTCCAGGCGACGCGCGTGCCGTCGGGGGCTATGCGCGGATGGTCCACCGGCATGTTGTCGGCGCTCACCCGCCAGGCCCGGCCGCCGTCGAGGGGCGCGGCCCAGACGTCGTCCTCCGCCGTGAAGGTGATCAAGTCGCCGTGCAGGTGCGGGAATCGCAGGTAAGCAGGCTGAGTCACGTCGATCATCCCATCATGCGGAGGCGGTACTGACCACCGCTTTGCGGTGCGGTGTGACCTTCGTCCTGTACCCGCCCCGTCGGGGGCTGGAACGAATCGGGACGTAACTCTGAACACCGCGGGAAACCCCCGGGTTCCGGCGTACGGAACGTCGGGATCCGGGCGTACGGACGGAGCGCGGGGAACGGGCGTGCGGACGGGGGTACGGAACCCGCGTACGGAATGCCTCATTCCGCCCGCTCAGGACCACCGCCCGGTCGCGGCCAGCACCACCGCGCCCGCCGCCGTGCCCGCCGTGGACGTACGCAGCACGCTCGGCCCCAGCCGGTACGCCCGCGCGCCCGCGCCCTCGAACGCGGCCAGCTCCTCCGGCGCGATCCCGCCCTCCGGGCCGACCACCAGCACGATCTCGCCCTCCGCCGGCAGCGCGGCGGCGGCCAGCGGCGCGGCGCCCTCCTCGTGCAGCACGGCCGTGAACGCCGCGCCCGCGAGCAGCGGCAGCAGCTCCTTCGTCGAGTGCGGTTCCGCGACCTCGGGGAAGCGCAGCCGGCGGGCCTGCTTGCCCGCCTCGCGGGCGGTGGCGCGCCACTTGGCCAGGGACTTCCTCCCGCGCTCCGCGCGCCACTGGGTCACGCAGCGGGCCGCCGTCCACGGCACCACCGCGTCCACGCCGGTCTCGGTCATGGTCTCGACGGCCAGCTCGCCGCGGTCGCCCTTCGGCAGCGCCTGCACGACGGTCAGCCGCGGGCGCGGCGCCGGCTCCTCGCGCACCTCGGCGCAGGTCACCAGCAGCCGGTCGGGGCCCTCCGCGCCGGCCACGGTGCCGTACGCGCCGCGCCCCGCGCCGTCGGTGAGCACGACGTCCTCGCCGGCCCGCAGCCGCCGTACGGACACCGCGTGCCGCCCCTCGGGTCCGGTCAGCGCCAGCACCGCGCCGGGGCGGGCGGCGTCCAGCACGTCGGGTCCTGCGACGAACACGGGGGCGGTCACAGCAGGCCGCCCGAGACGTCGCCGGCGGGCTTCGTCGTCCCGCTGAGCGCGTCGGCCAGCTCCCGGGCCAGCACCTCCACCAGCTCCGCGGCGGGCAGTTCCCGCGCCAGCCGGTAGCCCTGGCCGGCCCACAGCGCCATGCCCTGCGGGTCGCCGACGCGGGCGGCGGCGGCGCGCAGCGGGGAGGTCAGGTGGTGGATCTGGGGGTAGGCGGCGGGGGCGTACGGGCCGTGCTCGCGTACGAAGCGGTTGACCAGCCCGCGGGCGGGGCGGCCGGAGAAGGCGCGGGTCAGCTCCGTACGCGTGAACACCCCGCCGGTGACGGCCCGCTTGTGCAGCGCGTTGGCGCCCGACTCGGGGCAGACCAGGAACGCGGTGCCGAGCTGCGCGGCGGCGGCGCCCGCGGAGAGCACCGCGGCGATCTGCCCGCCGCGCATCAGCCCGCCGGCGGCGATCACGGGCACGTCGACGGCCTCCAGCACCTCGGCGAGCAGCGTGAGCAGCCCGCGGCCCACGTCGTCGTCCCGCGGGTCGTTGCGGAAGCCGCCCTGGTGGCCGCCGGCCTCGACGCCCTGCACGCACACGGCGTCCGCCCCGGCGGCCTGCGCGCGGCGCGCCTCGACGACGTTGGTGACGGTGACGACGGTGTACGTCCCGGCGCGGGCGAAGGCGTCGAGCACGGCCGCCTTGGGGCAGCCGAAGGTGAACGACACCAGCGCCACCGGCTCGTCCAGGAGTATCGCCACCTTGGCGTCGAAGGCGTCGTCCGTGCCCGCCTCGGCGTCGCCCAGCGCCGTGCCGTACCACTCGACCTCGCCGGCCAACTGCTCGGCGTACGCCTCGATCTGGGCGGGGTCGGGCGGCGAGGGGGGCTGGGGCATGAACAGGTTGACGCCGAAGGGCCGGTCGGTGACGGCCCGCAGTTGGCGGATCTCCTCGTACATCGCCTCGGGCGTCTTGTACCCGGCGGCGAGGAACCCCAGGCCGCCGCCCTCCAGCACCCCGGCGGCGAGCTGCGGGCAGGATGCGCCACCGGCCATGGGCGCCTGCACGATCGGGAAGGTGAACAGATCGTTCAGCTCGGTGGGCATGGCTCAATCCTGTCATGCAGGTCGGACGCCGGCGGCCCGCGCCGGATCTTGGAATCCGCACGTCTTCACGCACCTGGGGACGACTGGCGTCCCACCCGCAACACCCGTCGCACGGGCCGCACGGCGGCGGCCCGGCGAGCCCCCCGGCCGGGGAGCTAGCGGCCGCTCCAGGCGTCCTTCAGCCGCGAGAACAGCCCCTGCTGGCCCGGTTTGAAGTGGCCCTGGGGGCGCTCCTCGCCGCGCAACTGGGCGAGTTGGCGAAGGAGCCGCTCCTGGTCCGGGTCCAGCTTCTGCGGCGTCTCGACCTCCACGTGCACGACCAGGTCGCCCCGGCCGCCGCCGCGCAGATGCGTGACACCGCGCTGGTGCAGCGGAATCGACTGCCCCGACTGCGTACCGGGGCGGATGTCGACCTCTTCCAGGCCGTCGAGGGTCTCCAGATTGACCTTCGTGCCCAGTGAGGCCGCCGTCATCGGGATCGTCACCGTGCAGTGCAGGTCGTCGCCGCGGCGCTGGAAGATCGGGTGCGGCAGCTCGCGGATCTCCACGTACAGGTCGCCCGCGGGGCCGCCGCCCGGGCCGACCTCGCCCTCGCCGGCGTGCTGGATGCGGGTGCCGGTGTCGACGCCCGCGGGGATCTTCACCGTGAGCGTACGCCGTGAGCGCACCCGGCCGTCGCCCGCGCACTCGGGGCACGGCGTGGGCACGACCGTGCCGAAGCCCTGGCACTGGGGGCAGGGCCTGGAGGTCATGACCTGGCCCAGGAAGGAGCGGGTGACCTGCGAGACCTCGCCGCGGCCGCGGCACATGTCGCACGTCTGCGCCGACGTGCCGGGCGCCGCGCCCTCGCCGTTGCAGGTGCCGCAGACCACCGCGGTGTCGACCTGGATCTCCTTGGTGGCGCCGAACGCCGCCTCCTCCAGCTCGATTTCGAGCCGGATCATGGCGTCCTGGCCGCGCCGCGTGCGCGAGCGCGGGCCGCGCTGGCCCGCCTGGCCGAAGAAGGCGTCCATGATGTCGGAGAGGTTGCCGAAGCCGCCGGCGCCGAAGCCGCCGGCCGCGGCGCCGTTCTGCGACAGCGGGTCGCCGCCGAGGTCGTAGATCTGCTTCTTCTGCGGATCCGACAGCACCTCGTAGGCGGCGTTGATCTCCTTGAACCGCTCCTGGGTCTTCGGATCCGGGTTCACGTCCGGATGCAGCTCGCGGGCGAGTCTGCGGAACGCCTTCTTGATCTCCTCCTGCGACGCGTCACGTCCGACGCCGAGGACCGCGTAGTAGTCCGTGGCCACTTATGACTCCGCCAGGATCTGTCCGACGTACCGTGCCACTGCGCGTACCGCTCCCATCGTTCCGGGGTAGTCCATGCGGGTAGGTCCGACCACGCCGAGCTTGGCGACGGCTTCGCCGGTGTCGCCGCCTGAACCGTATCCGACGGAGACGACCGAGGTGGAGGTGAGCCCCTCGTGGTCGTTTTCATGGCCGATGCGCACCATCACGCCCGGTTCCTTCGCCTCGCCGAGCAGCCGCAGGAGCACCACCTGCTCCTCCAGCGCCTCCAGCACCGGCCGGATGGTGAGCGGGAAGTCGTGGTCGAAGCGGGTGAGGTTGGCGGTGCCGCCGATCATCAGCCGCTCCTCCGTCTCCTCCACCAGCGTCTCCAGCAGCACCGACAGCACGGTCTGCACCGTGCCCCGGTCGTCCGCGGGGAAGGGCTCCGCCAGATCGGCCACCAGCCGCGGCACGTCGGCGAACCGGCGGCCGACGACGCGGCTGTTGAGCCGGGCGCGCAGATCGGCGAGGGAGTCCTCGCTGAACGGCGCCGGGCAGTCGATCACGCGCTGCTCGACCCGGCCGGTGTCGGTGATGAGCACGAGCATCACGCGCGCGGGGGCGAGTTGGAGCAGCTCGACGTGGCGCACGGTCGAACGGGTCAGCGACGGGTACTGCACCACCGCCACCTGCCGGGTCAACTGCGCCAGCAGCCGCACCGTGCGTCCCACGACGTCGTCGAGGTCGACGGCGCCGGACAGGAAGTTCTGGATCGCCCGCCGCTCGGGCGAGCTCAGCGGCTTGACGTCGGCGAGCTTGTCGACGAACAGCCGGTAGCCCTTGTCGGTGGGGATGCGGCCGGCGCTGGTGTGCGGCTGGGCGATGTACCCCTCGTCCTCCAGGGCGGCCATGTCGTTACGCACCGTCGCCGGGGAGACACCCAGGTGATGCCGCTCGGTGAGCGCCTTGGAGCCGACCGGCTCCTCCGTGCCCACGTAGTCCTGGACGATGGCGCGCAGCACTTCGAGCCGGCGCTCGCTGAGCATGCTGCCCACCTCCACACTCGGGTCCCGTCCGGTCGTCCCGCCGCTGGCACTCGACGGCGGGGAGTGCCAGGGTTCGGGGCCAGTGTACGGCCGGGTAGGGGAGCCCGGGCAAGGCGGCCGGTCACGTTATAGCGTCGGGGTATGGGTGGCGGTTGGGAAGAGCTGGCCCCGGACGTCCTGCGGTGCCGGCTGCCCCGCTGGGACGCCACGGCGGGCGCGGTGGGATCCGCGGAAGGCGTGCTGCTCGTGGACACGGGCGCGTCGCTGCGGGAGGGCGCGGAGCTGCGCCGGGCCGTACGCGACCGCTTCGGCCGCCCCGTGACCCGTATCGCGCTCACGCATCCGCACTTCGACCACGTGCTCGGCACCGCGGCCTTCGCCGGTGCCGAGGTCTACGGCCCGGCGGGCATGGCCGCGCACCTGCGCGGCCCCGGCGCGGACGAGCTGCGCGCGGACGCCGTACGCCACGGGCTGAACCGCGACGAGGCGGCGGAGGCCGCCGACGTCCTGGTCGCCCCGCGGCACGCGGTCTCCGGCACGTACCCGCTGGACCTCGGGGGCGGCCGGGAAGTGCTGCTGGTCGAGCTGGGCGCCGCGCACTCGCCGCACGACATGGCGGTGTACGTCCCGGGCCGCCCGGCCGTCGTCTTCTGCGGCGACCTGGTCGAGGAGTCGGGGCCGCCGTCGGTGGGCCGGGACGCGGACCCCTCGCGGTGGCCCGCGGCGCTGGACCGGCTGCTGGAGCTGGGCGGTTCCGGGGCGGTGTACGTCCCGGGCCACGGGGCGGCGGTGGGGGCGGACTTCGTACGGGCCCAACGCGACGAGCTGGCGGGGCGCTTGTCGTAACCTCACTCCCGTGCGCCGTTACGACACCGATCTCACGCCCCCCTGGAAGAAGCCGCAGCAGCCGGCCCCCGAGGTGGAGGCCGAGCCCGATCTGGTGGTGGAGGAGGTGGCGACGGGCTTCTGCGGCGCGGTCATCCGCACGGAGAAGACCGCGGAGGGCCCGACGGTCACCCTGGAGGACCGCTTCGGCAAGCACCGGGTGTTCCCGCTGACGCCGCGGGGCTTCATGATCGACGGCAAGGTGGTCACGCTGGTACGCCCGGGCCGTACCCGCCCCGCGGGCCCCCTCCTCTCGGCCTCGGGCTCGATCGCCGTACGGGACCACACCGCGCGCGTGGCCCGCGCGGGCCGCATCTACGTGGAGGGCCGCCACGACGCGGAGCTGGTGGAGCGCGTCTGGGGCCACGACCTGCGGGTCGAGGGCGTGGTGGTCGAGTACCTGGAGGGCGTGGACGACCTCCCGTCGGTGGTCTCCGCCTTCGCCCCCGGCCCGGACGCGCGCCTGGGGGTGCTGGTGGACCACCTGGTCCCGGGCACGAAGGAGTGGCGCATCGCGGAGTCGGTGACGAGCACCCACGCGCTGGTGGTCGGTCACCCGTACGTGGACATCTGGGAGGCGGTCAAGCCCGCGTCGGTGGGCATCGCGGCCTGGCCGAGGATCCCGCGGGGCGAGGACTGGAAGACGGGCATCTGCCGCGAACTGGGCTGGCCCCCGGACACGGGCGCGGCGTGGCGCCGCATCCTGGAGTCGGTGAGGACGTACCGCGACCTGGAACCGGCACTGCTGGGCCGCGTGGAGGAGCTGATCGACTTCGTCACGGCCCCGGCTTCCTGAGGAGTTCCGAGGAGGGGCGGCAGACGCGTCGCGGCCGGAGTTTCCGCACGCGCTCCGTAACACACTGTTTGCGGCCGACCGCACACAGAACCGGCCCCGCCTCCTACCCTGGCAGTGTCGAGCCGCAGAGAAGAGGTAAGGCCGTGACGTCATCGGACGCTGCTCCCGACCCGCTCACGGAACCACTCGCGTTCGGCCAGCGGATGCAGATCCTGCGCGAGCGCCGCGGCATCAGCCGGCCCGTCCTGGGCGGGCTGCTCGGCAAGTCGCCGTCGTGGGTGAAGCAAGTGGAGACCGGGAAGCTCCAGTTGCCGAAGCTGCCCATGATCCTGCGGATCGCCGAGGTGCTGCGCGTACGCGATCTCGCCGAGCTCACCGGCGACCAGTCCATGAGCGTCGCCATGTTCATCGGCCCAGGACACGCCAAGCTCCCCGCGGTCCGCGACGCCATCAACCGCTTCCCGCTGCCCGGCGACCGCGAGGCCCCGAGCCTCCCGCACCTGCGGGCCCGCCTTGACCGTGCGTGGCAGGCCCGGCATTCCGCCCCCAACCACCGCGAGGTCATCGGCGCACTGCTGCCCGACCTGATTCTGGACGCGCATCTGGCCACGAGGCAGGCCCAGACCTCCGAGCAGCGCCGTCGCGCGCAGTCGCTGCTCGCCGAGACGTACGCGCTGTCGCAGTTCTTCCTCGCCTACCAGCCCGACAGCTCGCTGCTCTGGCGCGTCGCCGACCGCGGCATGGTCGCCGCCCAGGAGAGCGAGGACCCGCACGCCATCGGCACCGCCGCCTGGCTGCTCACCCAGGCCCACCGCGACGCCGGTCCGCGGGACTTCGACGCCGCCGACGAAGTCAACCGCGCGGCCGTCGACTACCTCCGCCCGCTGCTGCCCGACGCCGACGACCGCGTGCTGGCCATCGCCGGCGCGCTCGACTTCGAGCTCGGCTACACCGCCGCCCGCCGGGGCGCATCCGGCACGGCGTGGGCGCACTGGGACGACGCACACGACAAGGCCGTACGGCTGCCCCCCGGTTACTACCACGCCGTCACCAGCTTCGGGCCGGCCATCATGGGCGCGCACGCGGTCACGGTGGCCGTGGAACTGCACGCCGGGGGCGAGTCCGTACGGCAAGCGGCGCGCGCCGACGCCGCCGTCATCCCCAGCCACCCCCGACGTGCCCGGCACCGTATCGAGGAGGCCCGCGGCTATCAGCTCGACGGCCAGCCGGACGTCGCCCTGGCGACGCTGGAGAAGGCCAACGCCGCGGCTCCCGACACGATCCGCTACAACGGGTACGCCCGGCGGATCATCCTTGAGGAGTCCGAGGCCAAGAGCCCTGCGCGCAGGAGGCGCGCAGCCTCACTCGCGACGAAGGCCGGGCTCCTGGCCGCGTAGCGAACGGGCATGCGAGGGGCAGGATTCCTGCCCCTGTCCCTCTCCGTCCGGACCTACCTTCGGTGACGACCTGATCACCGACGACAGGTGAGCGTGATGGAGACACCCGACACCCGCCCGCCCCGGCCCGCGCTGGCGTTCATCTACGACCGGCACGCCACACCGACGACGGCGGCCCTGGACGAGCGCATAGCGCGATGCCGACGCTACGCGGCCGAGCGGGGCTGGGTGGTGGCCGGGGAGTGGGTGGACCGCGGGGACCAGGCGCTGTGCGCCTGGCAGCGGGCGCAGTGGGGGATGCTCACCTACGCCATGCGCCAGGCCGCCGGCCCGGCGCTGTGTCTGGTGGACACGTGGGACCGCATCAGTTGGGACCGCGCGGACAGGGCGGTCCTGCGTCTGGCGGTGCACCGGGCAGGCGGCCACTGCGTCACCACGGCAGGCGAGAACGACCTGGAGCCGGGCCACGGGCGGATCAGCGCCGCGGTGTTACGGAGGGGGCGCCTGTGAACGCGGACGACGACCGGCCCCGTACCGCGGGAAACGCACCGCGGCGGCACCCGGCGGGGGATGTCCCGGCGGCCACACCCGCCGCGCACCGCACCACGATGTCCGCCCCGATCCACCTGCCGGAGGCGTTCCCTCCCCCGGACGCCGCCCCGGCCCCGGGCTGCGACCGGTGCGCGGAACTGGCGGCGAGCCGAAGGACGGCACGCGCGAAGGGCGACTTGTCGGCGGTAAGCGACGCGAACGTCCTCATCCGCCGGCATCCCCACTGAGCCCCGAGGGCGACGGTACTCACGACCACCCCCGGGAGACGCCCCGCCTGCCGAATGAGCCCGGCAGGCGGGGCGCAACAACACCCCGAACTACGCCGTGCTCAGCGGAAGAACAGGGCCGTAACTCGCGGCAACACCCCCTGATTCACCCCGAACGGGCCCCCGAGAGCCGACTTTCGCCCCACCACACGCAGACACCCACCCGCAGGCGGGCCAGAGACCGCCCCGGCCGCACGAGTGCGCACTATCGGCACAAACTCCGAGCAACACCCCGCCCAAAACTGACCAAATCACCCACCGGAGCCGAGTTTTGCTCAGCGACGTGCACCCCGAGGGGTGCGGACTGGCGACGAGGGCCCGGGGGCCGATTGCCCCGGGCGATCACCGGTGAATCCGTAGGCCGGTGCTCAGGCGAACGGCCGGGAGCGCACGGCGGGGGGCCCAATGCTCCCAACCCCACGTAGCCGCAGCCGCACACGCCCCCGCCCCACCCCGTCCCCGCACCCCCGTCCCCGGCCCCGGCCCCAGCCCCTGCCCCGTCCCCGGCCTCCGCCCCGTCCCCGGCCACCACGCGCAGCCCGTACCCCCGACACCGCACCCCCGTACCCGGTCCAGTGAGCCGGCGATGAAGCTCCTATGGATCGTCAAGTGGTTTGTGGGAGCGGTTTAGTGGTGTGGGTCGTGTGGGGTAGGTGGTGGTAGATCTCCCGGGCGACGAAGC